>DATMZM010000398.1:0-2530 GCA_035607445.1 Thermoanaerobaculia bacterium
CCTCGTAGGCGGCGCCGGTCTCCCAGAGGAGCCGCTTGGTCCGCAGCGTGTGCTCGGCGATGTCGGCGGCGATCCGCGCGTCCTTGCGGCTCGGCCCCGCCGTGAAGAGGCCGGCGCCGGGGATCAGGATCACGCGCGGCATGGCGTCGAGAGCGGTCTTCTCGCCCCGCGCGGCGATGCCGGCTGCGACGTAGGCGCGGTAGGCGCGGGCGAAGCCGTCGATCGCCTCGGCGATCCGCTCCGCCCAGCCCTCGGCGTCCGAGGGCGCCGGGGGCTGGATGACGAGCGGGCGCGGCTTGGTGCGGATCACGTGATCGGGAGTGAGCGGGTTCGAGTCGGCGATCTCCGCCAGCTCGGCGGCGTTCACGACGTCCAGGATCTCGTCGCTCGCCCGCCATTCGAGCACCAGCCGGCGGAACGGGCGATCGGCGTCTCCGGTCTTCTCGGCGAGCCGGCCGCGAAGGATCGGGGCGATCATGGCAGCCCTCGCGGCGGCGGCTTCCCTCTCGTCCCGCCCGGTCCGCTCGTCCCGATCCCCCGGGCGCTCGATCCGCAAGGGGCGCGTCCTCCGGCCCGCGAGCCAGCGCTCCACCCGGTCGACCGCCTCGACGTGCCGCTCGTAGCTCTCGCGGGCGGTCTCGCCCCAGGTGAAGAGACCGTGCTTCAAGAGCACCAGGCCGATCGCCTCCGGGTGGGCCTCGGCGATCTCCGCGGCGTATTTCGCGAGCGCGAAGCCGGGCATGACGTAGGGGACGAGCGGGAGGCCGGGGCCGAGGGCCTGCCGCACCGCGGTCTCCGCGTCCGGCCGATTGGTGAGAGCGAGGATCGCGTCGGCGTGCGAATGGTCGATGAACTTCGCCGGCAGGAAGGCGTGGAGGAGCGTCTCGACCGAGGGCGTCGGCGAGCCCGCGTCGAACAGGCGGGTGCGCAATTGATTGACCATCTCTTCGTCCGCGAGGGCGGGGAGCGCGCGCAGGCGGCGCAGCGGCTCGAGGTGCATTCCCGGCAGGCCCTGGGGCTCGATCGCGGCGAGGTCCCAGCCGCTCCCCTTGACGAAGATCCCGGAGACCGGCTCGCCCAGGAGGTCGGCGAACGTCGACTTGACGGAGGTGTTGCCGCCGCCGTGGAGCACGAGGTCGGGCTCGGCGCCGATCAGGCGCGAGGTGTAGACCCGGAGCGCCAGGTCCTCCCCCGCCGCGGCCCAGCGTTCGATCGCGGCGCCCGCCTCCCCGTCCGACCAGCGCGATCTCATGTCCGCGCGACCTCGCTCGGTTTTCCCGCCGTCTCGGCCGCCTCCTCCGCGAGCCAGTCGCGCGGGCGGAGGTAGTCGAGAAGCTCGGCCTCCGGGGTCCCCGGCTCGGGGCGCCAGTCGTAGGCCCAGGCGACGCGCGGCGGCAGCGACATCAGGATCGATTCGGTCCTGCCGTGCGACTGGATGCCGAAGAGGGTGCCGCGATCGAACAGCAGGTTGAACTCGACGTAGCGCCCCCGGCGGTGGAGCTGGAACTCGCGCTCGCGCTCGGCCCAGGGATGGTCGCGCCGGCGCTCGACGATCGGCAGGTAGGCGGCGAGGAAGCCGTCCCCCACCGCGCGCTGGAACGCGAAGCTGCGGGAAAAGCCCCCGGCGTCGAGATCGTCGAAGAACAGGCCGCCGACGCCGCGGGTCTCGCCCCGGTGCTTCAAATGGAAGTACTCGTCGCACCAGCGCTTGAGGCGGGGATAGACGTCCGCGCCGAACGGCTCGCAGATCGCCCGCGCCGCCCGGTGCCAGGCGCGCGCGTCGTCGAGGAACGGGTAGTAGGGCGTCAGGTCGAAGCCGCCGCCGAACCACCAGACGGGCGCCTCGCCCGCTTTCTCGGCGAGGAAGAAGCGGACGTTCGCGTGGGTCGTCGGGACGTAGGGGTTCCGCGGATGGAAGACGAGCGAGACGCCGAGCGCCTCGAAGCTGCGGCCGGCGACCTCCGGATGCGCCTGGGTGGCCGCCGGCGGCAGGGTCTCGCCGGTGACGTCCGAAAACGCGATCCCCGCCTTCTCGAAGAGAGCCCCTTGGGCGAGCACCCGCGTCCGACCGCCTCCGCCCTCCGGCCGCTCCCAGACGTCCTCGCGAAAGCGAGCCGCGCCGTCCGCCGCCTCGATGGCGACGGAGATCCGGTCCTGGAGGTCGAGGAGATAGGCGCGAACGGCGGCGAGATCGGGCCGGTCGGGCGCGTCCGAAGCTTCGGTCGGGCTCACGGCCCCGGAGTCTAACGGAGGCGGGGGGCGCCGGGCGCCCCCCGCCGTGGTTCCAACGCCGGGATCTCGGACCGCGCGATCAGTCGAGCCGGCGGCCCGTGACCTGGTCGACGTCGATCGAGATGCCCACGCCCTGGTGCCGGCCGGTCGAGTCGAGGCATTCGAGCTTGCCGGACACCACCCAGTTGCTGCAGGTCTCCGCGGTGTAGACGGCGGTGACGTCGAGATCGATGTTCGATTCGAGGATCAGGAAGCCGATCCAAAGCGGCATCGGAGTCGGGACGACGCCGCCGTAGAG
>DATMZM010000415.1:0-2529 GCA_035607445.1 Thermoanaerobaculia bacterium
CCAGGTGGACCGCGCCTCCGGGCACGTCACGACGATCGGCCCGCACGGCCTCGACCTCGGCGACGTCAACACCTTCGGAGTGGGTCTCGCGATCGATCCGGACGACGGCACGTTCTTCCTCGTCCATCCGGTCACGGGCGATCTCTACCGCCTCGATCCGGCCACCGGCGCCGCGACGCGGATCGGTCCGACCGGCATCCGCCCCACGGGGATCGCCGCATCTGGTAGTGCGACCGTCGAGGTGCCGGCCCTCGGTCCCGCGGGGCTGACAGGGCTGGCACTCCTCTTGGCGGCGATCGGCGTGCTGTTCTCGAAGCGGCGACGCCCCAACTAGAGCACGTCCCGGATCCGCAAGCTCAGGCGCCGTCGAGCTTGCGCTTGCGCCAGAGCGTGGCGGGATCGATACCCAGGATCTCCGCGGCTTCTTTGAGCGAGCCGGTGGTCTCGACGACCCGGGCGATGTGCGCGCTCTCGATCTCGGCGAGGGTCACGTGATCGCCGACGGCCCGACCTGCCGAGCCCCCCGAGGGAATCTGGCCCTTCGGGGCTCCGGCGGGGAAGAGAAGCTCCGGGCCGATCTCGGAGCCCGTGCTGAGCATGGCCGCGCGCTCGAGCGCGTTGCGCAGCTCGCGGACGTTGCCCGGCCAGGTATGGGCGAGGAGCGCTTCGAGCGCCGCGGGAGTCAGCTTGAGGCCCGCCCGGCCGTACTCTCGCCCGAAGCCTCTGAGCAGCTGCTCGGCGAGGCCGGGCAAGTCCTCCCGGCGCTGCCGGAGCGGGGGCAGCTCGAGGGTGAGGACGTTCAGGCGGTAGAGGAGGTCCTCGCGAAAGCGCCCGGCGGCGACCTCGGCTTCGAGGTTCTGGTTGGTCGCGGCGAGGATGCGCACGTCGGCGTGCCGGGACGCGGGGTCGCCCACGCGCTCGTACTCGCGATCCTGGATGAAGCGCAGGAGCTTGGGTTGCAGCGCGAGCGGCAGGTCGCCGATCTCGTCGAGGAGGAGGGTGCCCCCTTCGGCGAGCGCGACGCGCCCGGGGTTGTCGCGGGCGGCTCCGGTGAAGGCCCCGCGGACGTGGCCGAACAGCTCGCTTTCGAGCAGGTCGGCCGGCAGCGCCGGGCAGGCGACGACGGCGAACGGCCGATCGCGCCGGGCGCTCCAGGCGTGGATCGCCCGCGCGAGCAAGCCCTTGCCGGTGCCGTTCTCGCCGGTCAGGAGGAGCCGGGCGTCGCTCGCCGCCGCCCGCCGGGCGAGGTCGAGGAGCGCGCGCATCGCCGGGCTCTTCGCGGTGATGTCGAGGTCCGTGCCCGAACGTTCCGCTTCGAGCGCCGCGACCCTGCGCTCGAGCCTGGAAAGCTCTCCCATCTTCGCGATCGCGAGGTCGAGGGCCGGCGGATCGAACGGCTTCGCCAGGTAGTCGCGGGCGCCCAGCTTCAGGGAGGCGACCGCCGACTCGATCGACGCGTAGGCCGTCAGCACGACGATCTTCAAGCCGGGATCCTCGGCGAGCAGGCGCGGGATCAGATCGAGCCCGGAGCCCTGGCCGAGGCGCAGGTCGAGGAGGGCGACGTCGAAACGTTGGCGGGAGACCTCGGCGAGCGCGGCCGCCGCGGTGGCCGCCTCGCGGACGCGGTGCCCGCGGCCCGAGAGATGGATCCCGATCGTCCGCCGGATGTGCGGCTCGTCGTCGACGACCAAAAGATCGAGCGCGGTTTCGTCGGGTAAGCTGGGCGAGGACATAGGGTTTCGCGATGCGTGCTCGGCGGGAGTCTACCGCTCGCTTCGAGCCGTCGCCTCCGAGGCCCTGTGTTACGCTGAAAACCTACATACTGGATTTGTAGATCATGGACAAATCAGCGCAAGGCTCTTCCGGCGTCGTGCTGGTGGTCGACGACGACGAGAGCGCCCGGATCCTGCTCGCCCGTTGGCTCGAGCGGGAGGGTTACGAGGTGGAGGGGTTCGCGAGCGGCGAGCAGTGCCTGGACTCCCTCGCGCGCCTGCTGCCCGAGGCCGTCTGCCTCGATCTGCACATGCCGGGCCTCGGCGGGCTGGGCACCCTCCAGATGATCCGCGAGCACCTGCCGCGCCTGCCGGTGGTTTTCCTGACCGCCGATTCCGAAGTCGAGAGGGTGGTCCAGGCGATGCGCGCGGGCGCCTACGACTACCTGGTCAAACCGATCGACCGGACGCAGTTCCTGACCACGATCCGCAACGCGGTCGAGCGCTACCGCATGGCGCTCAAGCTGACGCATCTCGAGCGCGAGGCCGCCGGGCCCGGCTATTCGGGATTGCTCGGGTCGGCGGCGAGCGCGACCTGCGCTCGGATTTCCGGCTCGTCACCGCGACCCACCGCGATCTCGAGGCCGAGGTCGCCGCCGGCCGCTTTCGCGAGGACCTGTACTTCCGGATCGCGGTCTACGATCTCGAGGTGCCGCCTCTGCGCGCCCGCCCGGACGACCTGCCGCTCCTCACGGCGGAGTTCCTCGCCGAGCTCGCGGGCGGTGGGGTGCCGTTGCGGATCGATCCGGCCGCGCTC
>DATMZM010000425.1:0-26878 GCA_035607445.1 Thermoanaerobaculia bacterium
AAGCAGTACGCGCATGGGCAAGCATGGCCTCTCCAGCTTCTTCGAGGGCCGCGACAGCTTGCTCGTGCCGAACCGTCGGGAAATCGTCGAGGAACTCGCTCAGCGGATGTCCGCCTTCGAGGTAGTCGAGGAGCGCCTGGAACGGTACGCGGGTACCGACGAACACGGGGGTTCCGCTCAGGATCTCTGGATCGCTATGGACCACGGACGGCGACTTCATCGGCCTCTCCTCGGCCAAATCTTACACCTCGAGCTCCTCGCCATTCGCCCACCTCAAGCCACCAGGAACGCCTCGACCTTGTGGCGGAAGCCTTTGAGCTGGATCTCGCCGAGCGGGACGGTGGGGATGGAGCCGTTGAGCAGGCGGTGGGTCTCGGCGCCGAGGACGACGTCCCCCGGTCGGGCGACGAAGGCCTCCAGGCGGGCCGCCACGTTCACCGTGTTGCCGAGCACCGTGTAGTCGACGCGGCGGCGGCTCCCGATGTCGCCCACGACCACCACGCCGCTGTTGACCGCGGCGCGGACTTCGAGCGGCGGCATCTCGGAGTTCGTCCGGTCGGCGTTCCAGGCGGCGAGGCGGTGCTGGATCTCGATCGCCGCCCGGACCGCCCGCTCGGCGTGGTCCGCCTGCGGCACCGGGGCGCCGAAGAAGGCCATCACGCAGTCGCCGATGAACTTGTCGAGGGTGCCGCCCGCCGCGAAGACCGCTTCGACGGCCAGGTCCAGGAAGGCGTCGAGGAGACGCGCGACCTCTTCGGGCGGCGAGCTCTCAGCGATCGCGGTGAAACCCACCAGGTCGGCGAACAGCACCGAGGCCTCGGCGGCGCGGACGCGCCCCCCTCCCTCCCCTTCCTTCGCGCGCAAGACCTCCTCGATCACGCCCGGCGAGTGGTAGCGCTCGAGGCGGCTGCGCAGCATCCTCTCGCGTTCGGCGCGCTCGACGTTCTTCGCGCTCTCGATCGCGACCGCCGCGAAGTTGGCGAGGGTGGTCAGGAAATCGAGGTCGCGCTCGGCGAAGGCGCCGACCTGAAACGGCGAGTCGACCTGCATGACGCCGACGATCCGCTCGCCCGACCAGAGCGGCGCGCACATCGCGGCGCGGATCTGGTGCATGAGGATCGAGGCGCCTCCCGCGAGCCTTCCGTCGTTCATCGCGTCGTAGGTGACGAGCGCCACCTTCTCGCGCATCACCGCCTCGAGCATCGTGCGCGAGACCGGGACCTCGGCCGTCGGCCGCAGCTCGACGCGGTCGCCGAAGCGCGCGATCTCGCAGGCGAGCTGCCCGTCGTCGTCCGAGAGGAGGAGGAAGCCGCGGTCGATCGACAGGGTGTCGAAGGCGACGGCGATCACCCGCTCGAGCACGCCGTCGACCGAATCGGCGGTGATCAGCTCGCGCGCCAGCCGGGCGAGCGAGCCGAACATGGTCTTGGCGAAGCGCGCCTCGCCCTCGGGCGCGCCCGGCGCGCCGCGGGTGCCGAGACCGTAGTCGGCGACGTAATCGGAGATCGGGCGGAAGATGGTCGCGTCGGGGAGAGCCGCGAGCACCGACGAGGGGGCTTCCGCAGGCGGCGCGGGGGGCGCCTCGACGAAGAATTCGAAGGTGCCGACGGTCAGCTTGTCACCGGCCGAGAGGCGCGCCTCCTCGACCGCCGCGCGGTTGAGCAGCACCCCGTTCGTGCTTTGCAGGTCGCGGACGATCCAGACGCCCGCCCGGTTCACGAGCTCCGCGTGCTGGCGGGAGACCGAGGGGTCGGGCAGCACGATGTCGTTGTCGACCTCGCGGCCGAGACGCAGGCGCGCGCCCGAGAGCGGCAGCGTCCGCTCCTGGCCTTCGATCGAGAACCGCAACCGGAGCATCCCGTCTCCCCCGGCGCGGATGATACCCCGAGCCCGAAAAGCCGCGTGCCGCACCGGGTCGGGGCCGCCCTGCGGGCGGTGCTCAAGCTCGCCCTCCGGGCTCGAACAGTTGCGCTCCGTCCTCGGGCGACCCGACCCGACGCTCCCGAGGTGGTCACTAGACGGGATCGGCGGTGGCGGGGAACATCGCTCCGGCGACCTCGAGCGCCCGCTTCAGGTGGAACTCGCCGCGGCCGTAGAGCGCGAGGAAGGCGGCGACCACGGTCGGGCAGAACTGGCTGCCCGCGCCCGCCTCGATCTCGGAGGCGGCGCGAGCGGGATCGAGCGCGAGCCGGTAGGGCCGCGACGTGGTCATCGCGTCGAAGGTGTCCGCCACCGCGATGATCCGGGCGACGAGCGCGATCTCCTCGCCGGCCAGGCCGTCGGGATAGCCCGAGCCGTCGTGCCGCTCGTGGTGGTGACGGACGCCGGGCAGGACCTTCTTCAGCTCGCGGATCCGCCCGAAGATTTCGGCGCCGTCGGCCGGATGGCGGCGCATCACCTCCGCCTCCTCGGCATCGAGCGGCGCGGGTTTGCGCAGCACCGCGTCCGGGGTCGCGATCTTCCCGAAGTCGTGGAGCGTCGCCGCGATGCGCAGCTCTCCGAGCTCGTCTTGCGAGAGGCCCATCTCCGTACCGAGCAGAAGGCAGTAGGCGACCACCCGGCGGACGTGCCCTCCGGTGTAGGGATCGCGTTTTTCGATCGCGTCGGCGATCACGGTCACGGTATTTTCGAACTGCCGGCGCTGGATGGCGTAGAGGCGCGCGTTCTCGATCGCCGGCGCGAGCACGCCCGCGAACAGCTGCATGCGCCGCAGATCCTCGGGCAGGAAGCGCGGGCCCTCGAGCGGGTTGAGCATCTGGAGCACGCCGACCACCTTGCCGTGGGCGAGGAGCGGCACGGCGAGGATCGCCCGGGTGCGGAAGGCGCCCGTCTTGTCGCCGCGCCAGCGCGGGTCGGCGGCGACGTCGTTGACCATCTCCGCCTGGCCCGACGCGGCGACCGAGCCGACGATCCCCCGTCCGAGCGGCACGCGCAGGTCGCGGATCTGCTTCGCCGCCCGGCCGCGGACGACGCGGAAGAAGAGGTCGCCCCGCTCCTCGTCGAGCTCCCAGATCGAGCTCGTCTCCGCGCGGCAGATCGCCTCGGCCTGGACCAGGGCGAGATCGAGCACCCGGGCGAGGTCGAGGGTGCTCGAGAGCGCGGAGGAGATCTCGAGCAGGCTCTCGTACTCGGCGAGCCGGCGCAACAGCTCGGGATCCGGCAGCAGGGAGACTTCGTCGTCCAGGGCAGGCACGGTCATGCGGTCAGCACCTCCAGGTCTCGCAGCAGGTCGGCGACGCTCGCGTAACGCTCGTCCGGCTCCTTCTTGAGACACTTCGACACGATCGCCCGGAACGCGACCGGCAGATCCCCTTGCGGGCCCTTCGGCACCGGCGCCTCGTCCTTGAGGTGCTTGAGCATGACCTCGACCGGGGTCGGTCCGGAGAACGGCGGCTTGCCGGTCGAGATCTCGAAGAGCACGATGCCGACCGCGTAGAGGTCGGAGCGGACGTCCGCGTCGCGCCCCTGGAGCAGCTCGGGCGAGAGGTACTCGGGCGTGCCGACGAGCCAGCCGGCCTGGGTCTGCCCCGCCTCGAGGCGCTCGATCGGCCGCGCGATGCCGAAGTCCATCAGCTTCGCATTGCCGTTCGCCTCGAGGATCAGGTTCTCGGGCTTGATGTCGCGGTGGAGCACGCCCACCGCGTGCGCCGCGCCCAAGCCCGCGCAGAGCTGCTTGGCGAGGCGCAAGCCCGCCGAATAGGGCAGGGCGCGGGTCTGGTCGAGGAGATAGCGCAGGGTCACGCCGCGGACGTACTCCATCGAGATGTAGGGCACGCCGTCGATCTCGCCGAAGTCGAACGTCCGCAGCACGTTCGGGTGGGTGATCTTGCGCGCCAGCTTGATCTCGCTCTTCAAGCGCTCGAGCTGCGTGCGGTCGCCCCAGAGCTCGCGCCGCAGCATCTTGAGCGCCACCAGGTCGTCGAGATCGCGGTCGCGCGCCTTGTAGACCACCCCCATGCCGCCGGCGCCCAGGACGGCGAGGATCTCGAAGCGCTGGCCGAGCAGGCTCCCCGGCGCGATCCCGGAGAGCGTCGGCGCGCCCTGGGCCGCGACCTCGGTCGTCGTCACCATCGGCACGCCGCGGGCCCCGGTCACCCGGGACGCCACCGTCGCGTTGAGCGCGTAGAAGGTCTGGCTCGCGAGCAGGCCCTTCTTCGGCGCCAGGCGGTAGCCCGCTTCCTCGAGGGTGGCCGCCAGCTCGTCGTGGACCTCGCGGGAGAGCAGGAGGTCGCCCGGCGCGGCCTCGCGCAGGAGGGCGTCGAGGCGCTGGATCGGCAAGCCGACCACCGCGGTCTCCGCCGGCTCGCGCCAGGCGATCGGGCCGGTGACCGCCGGGCCCGAGGCGAGCGCGATCACCGGCGCCTCCGGGCTGCCGTCCGGCTCGAGCCCGAGGATCTCGGCCGCCGCCGCGAGCGCCCGCGGACCGCGCCCGACGCCGTCGAAGCGGGCGAGCAGGCGGTGGCCGGAGACCGACTCGACGGCGCCCCGGCGGCCGGAGATCGCGCCCGCGATCCGCTTCCAATCGGCGGCCAGGCGCTCGAGGACCTGGTCGGCTTCGCCCTCCGGCCGGGTGCGCGCGTAGCGCTTGAGCTCGACCGCGAGCACCAGGAGGTCGCGCAGCTTGGCCGTGCCGACGACCGGCCGGTTCGCCGCCGGCTCGGGCAGGCTGCGCGAGAGGTCGGCGACGTAGACCTCCATGTCGCGCTTCTCGCGCAGGTCGGTCAGCAGGTGGTCGAACGAGCGCGAGAGCCGGCCGACCTCGTCGCCCTCCCCGGTGTCGATCTTCAGGTCGTAGTTGCCCGCGCGCGCCGCTTCCGCCGCCTCGGCGAGCTTGCGCACCGGCGCGAGCATCCGGCGGGCGAGGGCGAAGGAGACGAGGAGCGCGGGCACGACGGCGGCGAGCCCGGCGCCGATCAACGCGCGCTGGATCTGGCGATAGCTCGACAGCTCGCGGCCGACGGACGCCAGGGCGACGGTCGCTCCCACCGCCTTGCCCGCGGCGTCCTTGAGCGGCGCGACGGAGGCGATCCAGGGCTCGCCGCGGAGCATGAGCTCGGTGTGCGGCACCTCCCGCCCCTCCTCCATCACCTCGCCCATCATCCGCCGCTGCGCCGCGAGGGCGGCCTTCAAGCTCTCCGAGATCTCGGGCAGGGTCGTCGCGATCACGACCGCCCCGTCCTTGCCCTCGGCGACGTAGGCGACCTCGCTGCCGCTCAGCTTCTTGACCCCGAGCGCCGTCGCGTCGTTGATCGCGAAGCCGGCGACGAAGTAGCCGACGAGGTTGAAGGCGCGCTCGAACGGCACCGCCACGGCGTCGTAGAGGCGGCCGTCCTCCGCCCAGGCGCCGGAGGCGTAGAGGTCCGAGAGGGCGCGCGCGACGAGCGGCCGGCGCGCCAGGTCCTCGCCCGTGCTGTTCGGGCGGTCGGTGCGCGCGAGCACCTTGCCCTGCGGATCGAGGACCATCGCGAAGTCGAAGCCGACGTCCTTCTGGCGCTCCGACAGGAGGTCGAGGATCGAGGAGCTGTCGCGCGAGGCGTTCGCCTCGGCGACGTAGGCGGTCAGCGAGGCGTCGCTCGCGAACTGGCGCGCCGAGAGCTGCAGGCTCTTGACCCGGGCGTCCTGGACCGCCGACTGGGCGGCCGAGGTCTGGGCGAGGGTCTCCTGGATCGCTTGAAGAGCGATCCGGCGGATCAGGAACGTGGTCGCGGCGACCGCCGCCCCCACCGCGAGGGCGATCACCAGCGCGGTCGCGAGGAAGAGGCGGACCCCGAGGGGCAGCGCGCGGAGCCTACCCTCCGTACTTTTCACGATTCGACCGGAAGTAGGAGCGTCCGCTCTTGTCGAGATGGGGCGGAATGCGCGGCCGGCTGACCTCGACCCGCGCCGCGACCGGACCCGGCGTCGGGACGTCGAGCGCGATCGTCCAGGGCTCGGCCTGCTCGTGCCAGACGGTCAGCTTGCCGCTTCCCCGGGGCAGGTTGGGCAGGGCGAACGAGCCGTCGGACGCGGGGGCCGTCGAGAACGGGGTCTGGAGCACCCAGATGTAGCCGACCATCGCGTGGTGGACGTTGCAGAAGACGCGCACCAGGCCGGGCGTGTCGAAGCGCTTGGTCTGGCCCGGACCTTTCCGGTAGAGGCCGAAGTCGAAGCTGTTCTGGCCCGAGACCGAGAACACGTTATGCAGGATCGGGTCGGCGTTCGGGAAGCGGACCTTGGCGCCGCGCGGCACCGCGAGCACCCGGGGCACGAACTCCTTGTCCTCGGTGACCATCTCGTACGGCGTCTCGGGCGCGCGCGTCGAGCGCGCGGCCGAGGGCTCGAAGAAGACCACCGCCTGCCGGACGTCGGCGTCCCGGGCCAACCCCTTGCCGCCGCGGGCGAGCAGCTCGACCCGGCCGCGCAGCTCTTCGGCGCTCGCGGCCGGCGCGCGGCCGGCCGCGAGGGCGGCGAGCAACCCGGAGATCGCCGCCCGGCGGACGGCCTGCCGCGTCGCCTTCATGGCCGGCTCAGATCTGCCACCGCAGCGTGGCGAGCAGCTCGTCGTTGTGACGTTTCGCTCCCGAGCCCAGGGTGAAGGTGTTGTGGGAGTATTCCGCGGTCACGTCGACGCCCGCGACGATCGCGACCCGTAGACCGGCGTCCCACTTCTCCCACGGCCAGGCGAAGCTCGGGCTCGGGCTCTGCGGCGGCGATTTGTAATCGGGCGTGAGCTTCGAGTAGCGCACGGCGGGCTGGATCGACGGGAACAGCTGCCGGCCGCCGAACGAGGCCGCGAGCGGCAGGTCGAAGCGCCAGGCGAATTCCCCCTCGTAGCCGGTGCGGCCGAGGCCGCCCAAGTCCTGGTCGACGTACTGGCCGAAGAACGAGAGCCCGCCGCGGTAGAGCCAGAGGTCGGCGCCGACCTCGCGCTTGCGGTCGGAGGTGACCGGGAAAGCGACCTTCGCGGGATCGATGCCGGCCGGGCCGTCGAGCAGGTCGAGGTCGCCGCCGTAGAAGCTGCCCCTGATGTCGAGGGTCTTCGCGAGCTTGCGCTCGCGGCCGAACGCGAGCGCGTCGAGGCCGGTCTCGCCGTCCTCGCTCGCGAACCGGAGCCCGACGGCGCCGCCCTTTTGCAGGTCGCCGTCCTCGTCGAGGCTCTGGACCGCGGCGTCGTAGGGGATCACGACCCCGCTCTTGATCACCGGATCCGGGTTCTTGCGCAGGAGGTTGCTGGTGCCGTTGTCCCCGGCGAGCGCGTTCGGATCGCGCAGGAAGACCGGATTGCCGGCGGTCAGCGAGCCCTTCAAGTAGAAATGCCGGCCGAGGTCGACGCCGACTTCGAGCCCGACGTCCTCGAGCCGGTTGAAGGCCGTCGTGGCGAGACCGTAGCTCTCGAGGTGGCGGTCGTTCTGGCGCTCGAGCTTGGGGAACTTGCCGACCTTGACGTAGGCGCCCGATCCCGCCGGCAGGAGGGCGGGCTGCGAATCGTGGCCGAAGCGCAGCCAGAGCTCGTCGACGTTGACCTCGTCGGCGGAGGAGGTCGGGTTGCGCTCGTAGAGGTCGATGAAGTTCACCTTGGCGTGGGCGACCAGCTGGTCGCTCCAGGTCGCGTCGGCGAAGAGGGTGACGACCGAGATCTCGAAGTGATTCCCTTCGTCGACGGTCTCCTCGAAGCCCTGCGTCTGCCCGACGGGGAGCATGTCGGGCGTGAACGGGAACTTCACCGCGAACCGGTTCTCGTCGCTCCGGCGGTAGTGCGCCTTCGCTTCGAGCCCGAATTCGAGCTTCGGGCGCAGGCTCGAGGCTTCCGGCGGCACCCCCGCGTCCGCCTCCTGCCCGCGAGCCGGCGCGACGGCCAGGGCCAGACCGAGCAGACCGGCGGCTCCGACATGAAGCTTTGCGGTCATCGACCGGGCTCCTCCCACGAAGAGGTACGAAAGCGGGGAGAAGATTAGATGAAAGCCGTTTGCTCGCGCAAACCGCTTCTCGTAGTCTTCGCCCACCGGCTGCGCGCTTGCGGCCCGATCGCCGTTGCCAGGAGCGACCATGCCGATCACCTCGGACCAGTTCCGCCAGGCCCTCGCCCACTTCCCCGCCGGCGTGACCATCGTCACGGTCCGGACGGGCGACCGCGTCCACGGCCTCACCGTCTCGGCGTTCAACTCGGTCTCGACCGAGCCGCCGCTCGTCGTCGTGGTCATCGACCGGCGCCACCGCGCCGCCGAGATGTTCGACGCCCCGGACGCCTCGTTCGCGGTCAACATCCTGTCCGAGGACCAGTCGGAGCTGTCCAACCGGTTCGCCTGGGTCAAGGACGAGGACCGCTTCGCCCAGGGCACGTGGGAGCGAGCGGCGACCGGCGCGCCGGTCCTGACCGACGCCCTCTCCTGGCTCGACTGCTCGATCGCGGCCCGCTACCCGGCCGGCACGCACACCATCTACCTCGGCCTGGTCGAGGCGAGCGCCGTGCCCAATCCCGGCCTGCCGCCGCTGCTCTACTGGCACCGCGGCTACCGGAAGATCAAGCTGCTCGACGGGGACGGTTGAGAATCGGACCGTCAGCTCGCCGGCTCCGGCCGCCGCATCGCGCGCGCGAGCCCGTGGAAGCCGAGGCAGACGAAGAGGCAGACGACGCCGCAGCCGAGCCAGAGCGGCGCCAGGCCGAACCGCTCGAAGACGAAGGCGCCGGTCGCCGGTCCGATGACGAAGGCGATCGAAAAGCAGAGGTTCAGGAGGCCCAGGTAGGTGCCGCGCCGCCCCCCCAGGGCCCGCTCGGCGACGACCCCTTGCAGGAACGGGATCGAGAGCATCTCGCCGAACGTCCAGATCACGACCGTCGCCGCGACGTAGAGCGCGCTCGCCCCGAGCGGCAGGAGCGCCAGGCCGGCGCCGAAGAGGAGGGAACCCCAGGCGACGAGCTTGAGCGGCACGGCGTCGCGCAGGGCGTGCGCGAGGAGCATCTCGCAGAGCACGATGATCGCCGTGTTGACCGAGAGGATCAAGCCGATCTGCGCCTCCGGGAAGCCATAGGCGAGGTGGAGCGCGAGCGGGTAGGTGCTCTGGACCTGAAAGAAGACGCTCGCGAGCGGAATGGTCAGGGCGAGGAGCGCGAAGAAAGGGCCGTCGCGCCAGGGCGACCGGCCGCCGCCCGAGCCCGGCGCCGCGGCTTGGCCGGCCGCGCGCGTCGTCCCGACGCCCCGGACCCAGAACGTCAGGAACGACGCCGCGGCGAGCGAGGTCGTTCCGTCGACGCGGAACAGCCAGCGGTAGTCGATCTCGGCGAGCAGCCCGCCGAGGACGGGACCGATGCTCATGCCGAGGTTGATCGCGAGCCGGTAGAGCGCGAACGCGCGCATCCTCTGCCCCGGCCCCGCGAGGGTCGCGATCGCCGTCGCGTTCGCCGGCCGGAACGATTCCGACGCGGCGCCCAAGAGCGCGAGGAAGGGATAGACGACCGCGCGGCGGTCGAGATGCTCGAGGGCGAAGAAGCCGAGCCCGTTGAAGAGCAGGCTGCCGCGGAGGATCCAGATCGCATCGAGGCGGTCGCACAGCCAGCCGCCGCCGAACGAGCCGGCCAGCGCGCCGAACCCGTAGCAGGAGAGCGCGAGGCCCGCCTCGGTCGCCGTCCATCCTTTGGGGCCGGTGAAGTAGAGCGTCGCGAACGGCAGCACCATCGTGCCGCTCCGGTTGACGAGCGACGCGATCGAGAGCAGCCAGACCGTCCTCGGCAAGCCGCTGAACGCGGCGCGGTAGGCGGCGAGAATGCGCTTCGGCATGGCGCGGCGGATTGTAGTCATCCCCCGGGCCGGAAGCGAGAAACGCTTCAGCGGCCGGCGGCGGCGAGCTCCGCCAGGTGCTCCCGCTTCCAGCGCATCGCCATCAGGATGCGATTACGGCCGCTCGGGTGGTCGAAGAAGAGCCACTCCTCGACCGGCCCCGGGTCGAGCTTGCGGTACTCGCCGAGCTTTAAAGCGACCTCGGCGAAGCCGTCCGGCTGGCGGCTCGCGTTGATGCCGAAGATGTCGGCCTCCGCCTCGTTCATCCGGATGAAGGTGTTCGCGATCGGCGTCAGGGCGAAGAAGTAGATCGAGAGGAGAGCCGCGAGGAGAGGCAAACCGGCGGGATCGGCGATTCCCGAGACGCCCCAGCGCGCGCCGAAGCGGGCGAGGACGCGGTCGAAGGCGAAGCGCAGGAAGGCGAACCCGGCGGCGATCACGATCGCGAAGAATGGGATGGATTCGTCGACGTGGTTGAGCACGTAGTGCCCCATCTCGTGCCCCATCACCGACTGGATCCCCTCGGGCGAGGTGCGGTGGAGCAGATTGTCGTTGAGCGTGATGCGCAGGGTATGGAACAGCCCGCTGACGTTCGCGCTCGCCCGCTTCGACTGCTTCGAGGCGTCGACCTGATAGACGTCGTCCGCCGGAATGCCGTTCGCGCGCGCCATGGACAGGATCTCCGCTTTGAGCGGGCTGTCCGGCAGCGGCGTGTATTTGTTGAAGAGGGGCGCGATGTAGACCGGCGCGATCATCGCGACGACGAGGAGGAAGACCAGGGCGACCGCCGTGCCCCAGAGCCACCAGGTGCGCGGCGCGCGGCGGAACAGACCGTAGAGCACGGCGAAGAGGATGCCCAGGAGGAACACCGACAGGCCGAAGCCGACGGCGAAGTCGCGGAACCAGCCGGCGAAGTCCTGGTTCGAGAGGCCGAAGGCGTGCTCGCGGAAGAAGTCCTGGTAGATCGTGAGCGGGAAGGTGAGCCCCGTCACCAGCGTCAGGTAGCCCGCGACGTAGAGGAACGTCCGGACCGGCCCGAAGGGGACGACGCGCGCGACGGCGTCGCGCAGGCGGGCCGAGAGCCCCGTTCCGAGCAGGATCCAGGCGACGCCGAGCCCGTAGAGAAAGCCCCAGAGCTGGAGCCAGTAGCCGCCCTCGAAGTAGGCGTCGGAGCGCGCCTTGTCGGCGGGCGGAACGGTCGCGAGGTAAGCGCGGGTCGCCGCCTCGGGATCGAAGTCGGCGGCGGTCGCGGCCGACGCGGCCGGAGGAGGCGTGGGGAGCGCGACCGAGGTTTGCGCGCCGGCGCGCGCGGCTCCGAAAGCGAGGGCGAGCGACACGACGAAGCCCCCGAAGAGCGCGACGGCAGCGGCCCGAGCCAAGAGATGGCGCATGATCCTTCCCTCCTCGAAGCGCGCTCCGAGCGCGCGACGGACGTCGCCTCGTGGAACGTTGCCGGGCGGGGAAAGTTTCATCGGCGGCAGCGCGCGAGCCTGCGCCGCCCCATCGCCTCGGCCAGCGCCTCCTTCCGGCGCTTCCTATCGCTCCGCCTTGCCCGACATGACGATCAGCCCGCGCGCCACGGCGGCGCGGACGAGCTCGACCTGGTTGTGGACGTCGAGCTTCTGCATCAGGTTCGCGCGGTGGCGGGTGGCCGTGTGCGGGCTGATCGCGAGCAGCTCGGCGACGCCCTGCGTGGTGTGGCCGTCGGCGATCAGCTGGAGGACCTCGCGCTCGCGGGCGGTGAGCTGGGAGTGCGCGGTCTCGAGCGCCTCGACGTGCTCCATGTCGATGCTGCGGCTGACGTAGCGCTCGCCGCGGAGCACGGCTTCGAGAGCCTGGAACAGCTCGTCGTCCATCGCGTGCTTGAGCAGGTAGCCGTCGGCGCCGTCGGCGAGCGCCTGGGCGACGAACTGCGCGTCGTCGTACATCGAGAGGACGAGAACCCGCGTGCGCGAGCCGCGGGCGCGCAGGCGGCGGATGGTCTCGAGGCCGTCGACCTTGGGCATCGAAAGATCGAGCAGCAGCGCGTCCGGCGCCCTGGCGTGGACCGCCGCCAAGGCCTCCTCGCCGTTGCCCGCCTCGGCCACGACGACGAAGCGGCCGTCGGTCGCGAGCAGGGCGGCGAGCCCGCGGCGGACGAGAGCGTGGTCGTCCGCGAGGACGATCCTATTCACCCTCGCCCTCCCAGGGCACCGCGACCTCGACCGTGGTGCCTTTTCCCGCTGCCGAGACGAGAGCGAGAGTGCCGCCGAGCATGCCGATCCGCTCGCGCATGCCGAGCAGGCCGAGCCCGTCGGCCGCTGCCGGGACGTCGAAGCCGCGTCCGTCGTCCTCGACGGCGAAGCGCAGCATTCCGCCCTCGGCCGCGAGGCCGATCCGGACGCGCGCCGCGCCGGCGTGCGTCGCGACGTTGGCGAGCGCCTCCTGGGCGATGCGGTAGATCGCGGTTTCGAGCGCGTGCGACGGGCGGCCCGGCAGCGGCGCGCAATCGAGCTCGGCCTCGAAACCGGCGCGCACGCCATATTCCTGCGCCAGGTGAGCGAGAGCCACCTCGAGCCCGAGCTGGTCGAGGATCGGCGGGCGGAGGCGCTGGGCGAGGTCCTTGATCTGCAAGGTCGCCGCGTTGACCTGGTCGCGCAAGCGGTCGAGCTGCTCGCGCAGCGCCGGCTGATCCCCGGGCACCAGGCGCGCCATCACCTGGAGGCCGAGCTTGACGCTGACGAGGGCCTGGCCGGCCTGGTCGTGGAGCTCGCGCGAGATGTGGCGCCTCTCGGCCTCGAGCTGCCTCACGTTGTGCGCCGAGAGGCTCCGGATCTGCCGGCCCTTGGCCTCCAGGTCCGAGAGCAGGCGGGCGTTCTCGATCGCCACCGCCGTCGTGTTGGCGAGCGATTCGAGGAACGCCGCGTCCTGCCACGAGAAGGGCGGTTGCGACGCGGTGCGATGGAGCTCGAAGAAGCCGAGGATCCTCTCGTCGCTCGACTTGATCGGGATGCAGGCCGCGCGCGCCACCTCGTAGCGGAAGGCGAGATCGCGGTCCGCCAGGGGATCGCCCGGGTAGTCGTTCGCGAGATACGGGAACTCGTTTTCGAGCACGAAGCCGGCGAGCCCCTGGCGGCGGCGAAAGCGGCGCTCCTGCTCGTGCCAGCGGCCCGCGAACCAGTAGCCCTCGGCGATCATCTCGAGGTCGTCCGGAGCCCCCGGTGCTGCAGGTGCGGCGAGGCCGGCGAGGCCGCCGCCGACCTTCAGGAAGCGGGCCGCGTGCTCGACCAGGTGGCGCACCAGGGCGCGCGGCTCGAGATGCTTGTTGACCGCGGCGCCGAAGGCGAGGAGCGCCTCGAGCCCCGTCGACCAGTCGTCCAGGCGCTCGAGCAGGAGGGCGCGCTCGAAGCTGACCGCGGCCTGGAGAGCGATCGTCTCGGCGGCGCGCTCCTCGACCGGTCCGAACGGCGCCGCGCCGCGCCGGTCGACGGCGAGCAGGACGGCGATCACCCTCCCCTGGTGGTTCTTGGCCGGCATGCCGAGCGCGTTGCGCCAGCCGAGATCGAGGAGCCGCGGACCGCCGCCCGGCAGCTCCGCGTGCGGATCGTTGAGGACGAAACCCTGGCGCCGCTCCGCGATCCGCAAGAGGAGCCGCCGGGTCGCCTCGTCGACCGGCAGCGCCGAAGGGCGGCCCGCGATCTGGACCCCGATCGCGCCCAGGGCCGCCTCTTCGACGACCGCGACCACCGCCCTTTCGGTGTGGAGGGCGACCGCGAGAGCGCGGGCGAGCGCCTTGGCCAGCTCGCCGCGGTCGAGCTCGTCGACCACCGCCCGCGCGCCGCCGTGGACGCCGTCGAGCGCCGCCAAAGCGCGGCTCACGTCGGAGCGGCCGGCGCGCGCGCTCCAGGCGGCGCTCGAGAGCGGCTCGGACGCGGGATCCGGCAGCGCGGCGAGCGGGTTGCGCGCCATGACCTTAAAGGGAAGCTCCCGGCCGGGCGAAGGCGACCGGCCCGGCGCGGCGCCGTTCCGCCAGGAAGGCCAGCCACTCGTCCATCCCGAGGCCGGTCTTGGCCGAGGTCAGGATCACCGGCAGCCCCGGCCGCACCGCTTCGATGCTCGCGCGCGCCGCGGCCTCGTCGAACTCGCAAGGTCCCGCCAGGTCCCACTTGGTGATCAGCGCCACGTCCGCCGAGTTGAAGATGCCGGGGTATTTCCTCGGCTTGTCCTCGCCCTCCGTCACCGACAGGAGGACGGCGCGGACCGCCTCGCCCAGGTCGTAGCTCGACGGGCACACCAGGTTGCCGACGTTCTCGATGAACAGGTAGTCGAGGCCGGAGAGATCCCATTCCGTCAGGTGGGCCGCCACCCACTCGGCTTCCAGGTGGCAGCGGCCGTGGGTGTTGATCTGGCGCACGGGAGCGCCGCTCGCGGCGAGCCTTTTCGCGTCGTTGTCGGTCTCCAAGTCCCCGACGAGGGCGGCCACCGGCACCCCGCGCGCGACCAGCTCGCGAAGCGTGCGCTCCAAGAAGGCGGTCTTGCCGGTCCCGGGGCTCGACACCAGGTTGAGCGCGAGGACGGACGCCGCGCGGAAGCGCTCGCGCAGGGAGCGGGCGAGCTCGTCGTTCTTGTTGAGGATCCCCTGGCGAAGCTCGAGAATGCGCGTGCTCATGTCCTTGCGACCTCGCCGGTCGGGGCGGCGTCCGAATCGATCTCGAGGCTCTCGACGAACAGCTCGCGCCCGGCGCGGATCTCGGCGCTCGGCGTGCCGCAAACCGGGCACCGGAAGCCCGAGAGGTCGGGCAGCTCGACCTCCCGCGCGCAGGGCGCGCACCAGACCGCCAAGGGCACCGAGCGCACCGAGAGCCGTGAATTCTCGAGCAATGTATCGCGAGTCACGATGTCGTAGCAAAAGAGCAGGGAGTCGACCGAGACCCCGGCGAGGACGCCGACGGCGATCCGCACCTCGTGCACCCGCGTCGCGCCGGCCTGCTCCGCCGCCCTCGCGGCCAGCTCGACGAGCGAGTGGGCGATCGACAGCTCGTGCATGTCTCAGTCGGGGCCGCGGCCGGAGCGCTTGGCGGCGAATCCCCCGAGCGATTCGAACAGGCCGGAGGCCAGCTCGAGATTGCCCAGGAGCGCCGAGAGCGCCTCCAAGGTCTTCGGGTCGCCGAGCTTCTCGAGCAGGCCGGAGTCGATCAGGCGCCCGACTTCCGGGCGGTCCATCAGGTCGGCGATCCGGACGCCCGCGCGGGCCAGCTTCGGCAGGCTGCCGATCAGGTCGGCGCCGCCCTCGTCGCCGCCCATCCGGCGCAGCTCGGCCACGCCCTGGGCGACGGAATCGGCCACCACCTCCGCGCGGCGGATGAAGCCCTCGAGGGCTTCGGCCAAAAAGACGATGATGTCGAGGCGGTCGAGCAGCCGGTTCAAGGACTCGACGGTCTTCGGATCGGCCAGCCGTTTCTGCAAGCGCTCCTGGGGAGTGAGCGAAGCCTCGCTCTCGACGCCGATCGCCATGCTTGCCTCCGGAGGATCGCGGCGATGATCGCTGCATCGTACGTCTTTATGGCCGGGCTCGCCAGGCGCCGGCCGTTGCGATCGCGGGGCTCGCGCTACCCGAGGCTCGCGCCGCCGCTCGCGATCACCTCGGAGTAAAAGCGGGCGCTCGCCTTGGGGGTGCGCCGAAGCGTCCGGTAGTCGACGTGGACGATGCCGAAGCGCTTCGCATAGCCATGGCTCCACTCGAAGTTGTCGAGCAGCGACCAGGCGAAGTAGCCGCGCACGGGGGCGCCCTCTTCGATCGCGCGGCGGACGGCGCGGAGGTGCTCGCGCAGGTAAGCGACGCGCAGGGGATCGTCGACGCTCCCGCCGTCGCTCTGCGGCGGGTCGTAGAACGCGGCGCCGTTCTCGGTGACGTAGAGCGGCAGGTCGCCCGTCCGCTCGCGGACCCACAGCAGGGTGTCGGTGAGCGCCTCGGGGCAGACCTCCCAGCCGGTCTCGGTGTAGGTCGAGGAGGGCTGGCGCACGCTCGCGGCGAAGACCGGCCAGGCGCACGGGTGGTGGCGGGTGACGCCGCGGGTGTAGTAGTTGACGCCCAGAAAGTCGATCGGCCGGCGGATCCGCTCGAGGTCCGAGCCCGGGTGCTCGGGCCAGGCGGCGCCGAAGATCTCGCCGAGCTCCTCCGGGTAGCGGCCGAGGCAGAGGGGCTCCAAATACTGGCGGTTCATGTAGGCGTCGGCGCGACGGGCCGCGGCGAGATCGGCCGGGGAGTCGCTCGCCGGCACCTTGGGCTCGAGGTTGAGGACGATCCCGATCCGGTTCCTGCCCGCGGCGCGGTAGGCCTCGACCGCCGCCGCGTGCGCGAGGAGCAGGTGGTGCGAGACGAGCGGCGCCTCGTAGAGGTTGCGATGGCCGGGCGCCAGCTTGCCGTGCAGGTAGCCGCCGTCGGCGATCACCCAGGGCTCGTTGATCGTCGTCCACATCGGCACCCTGTCGTCGAGCGCGCGGAAGAGGACCTCGGCATAGTCGGCGAACCAGCCCGCGACGTCGCGGTTGAGCCAGCCCCCCCGGTCGTCGAGCGCCGCGGGCAGGTCCCAGTGGTAGAGCGTCGCCGAGGGCCGGATGCCGGCTTCGAGGAGGGCGTCGACGAGCCGGCTGTAGAAATCGAGCCCGCGCGGGTTGACCCGGCCCGTCCCCGCCGGCAGCACGCGGCTCCACGAGACGCTGAAGCGGTAGGCGTTGAGCCCCAGCTCTTTCATCAGGGCGACGTCGCCCTGAAAGCGGTGGTAGTGATCGCAGGCGACGGCGCCGGTCTCGCCGCCGCGGACCCGCGTCGGCGTGCGATCGAACCGGACCCAGATGCTCGGGCCCGCGCCCTCGGCGAGCGGCGAGCCCTCGATCTGGTACGCGGACGTCGCGGCGCCCCAGAGGAAGCCGTCGGGAAAGCGCGGGTCGGTCATCGGCGGAGCCGAGCGCTCAGCCGCGGGTCAGGTCGATCGCGAGCACACGGCGGACCTCGGAGAGCGCCGCGAGCTGGGCGAGGACGGCGGGCGTGACCTCCTGGTCGACCCGATAGACGGTCCAGGCGTCGGCCTCGCCGTCCTTGCGCGCCAGGTGGATGTCCGCGATGTTGATGCCGAGAGCGCCGAGCTGGGTTCCGACCTTGCCGAGGACGCCCGGGACGTCCCAGCTGCGCAGGACGAGCAGCCGGTCGTCGAGCCGGAACTCGAGAGGGTGATGGCCGAGCCGGACCAGGCGCGGCTGGCGCTCGGCGTAGAGCGCCCCGCCGAGCGCGAGCTCCCCCTCGGCGCCGGCGATCTTGAGCCCGACCTGCTCGCCGTAGTCGCCGCGCCGCGGGTGGAGCGTGCGGACGAGCTCGATGCCGCGATCGCGCGCCAGCCACTCGACGTTGACGTAGTTGACCGCCTCGCCGAGCGCGCGCTCGAGCGCCCCCTTGGCGACGGCGAGGGCGACCGCCGGCCCGAGCGCCTCGGGCAGGCCGCGCAGCTCGACCTCGACGCGCTTGACCCTTCCCCCGGCGAGGGCGGCGCCGAGCCGCCCGATCTGCTCGCCGAGGGCGAGGAACGGCCCGGCCTCGGTGGCCTCGGCCGAGAACGGCAGGTTGACCGCGCTGACGGCGAAGGAGCCGGCGAGGGCGTCGAGCACCATCCGCGCCACCTCGGTCGAAACCCGCTCCTGCGCCTCGACCGTCTGGGCGCCCAGATGCGGCGTCGCCACCACCCGCGGATGGCGTGCCAGGCGCGGCTCGCCGGGCGGCTCCTCGGCGAAGACGTCGAGAGCGGCGCCGCCGACCGCTCCCGCGTCGAGCGCGGCGAGCAGTGCCGTCTCGTCGACGACGCCGCCGCGGGCGCAGTTGACGAGCAGGGCCCCCGGCTTCATGAGGGCGATCCGCGCCGCCGAGAGGAGGTCGCGGGTCTCCGCCGAGAGCGGCACGTGGAGGGTGACCGCGTCGGCGCGGGCGAGCAGCTCGTCGATGCTCACGAGCGGCACTCCCAGGCGCGCCGCCGCCGCGGGGTCGAGCCAGGGGTCGTAGGCGATGACCTGCATCTCGAACGCCTTGGCGCGCAGGGCGACCCGCTGGCCGATGCGGCCGAAACCGACGACGCCCAGGGTCTTGCCCTGGAGCTCGACGCCGAGGAAGCTCTTCCGGTCCCACTCGCCCCGCTTCATCGAGGCGTCCGCCGCCGGCACGCTCCGCGCGAGGGCGAGCAGCATCGCGAGGGTGTGCTCGGTCGCCGAGATCAGGTTCGCGTTCGGCGCGTTGAGCACCAGCACGCCGCGGCGGGTCGCCTCGCGCACGTCGACGTTGTCGACGCCGACGCCCGCTCGCCCGACGACGCGGAGGCGCGCTCCGGCGGAGAGGAGAGCCGCGTCGACCTTCGTCCGGCTGCGCACGAGGAGGGCGTCGCAATCGCCGATCGCCGCGAGGACGGCCGCGCGCCCCTCGGCCGAGGCGTCGACCACCTCGGCGCCGCCCGCGCGCAGGATTTCGAGCCCCGCGGCGCTCAGGGGATCGGCGATCAGGACTTTGACGGGCGCCATACTCGCGGCAGTCTATCCGGGGCCGGGTCGATCGGGACGGGACGGGGCGCGAGGGCGAGGCGGCGAGCCGCTAGCCGGGCAGGAACGAAGGCACGAGGGTGCCCGAGCCGCCCGCGCTGGCGCTGTCGATCACCATCTGGGCGAGGGCGAGATCGAGGACGCCGAGGCCGAACGGGCTGAAGATGGCGAGCCGCTCGCGATCGACGCGCGCCGGCTGGCGGCCGGAGGTGATGTCGGCGATCGCGCAGCGGATGAACCCGCGATGGCCGACCTGCTGCTCGGCCAGGTGCAGCGAGGTCTGCGCCCGGCAGGCGTGGTCCGCGTCGTCGACCACGTTGTCGGCGCCGAGGATCACCTCGGGGGCCAGGTCGCGCAGCGAGATGTGGAGGATCGTCGCGCCCTTCGGGCACATCGAGAGGTCGGCGAGGTACGGCACTCCGGCGGTCGTCGCGAACGCCGTCACCGGGGCCGCGGCGAGGAGGTCCTGGACGCTGGCGGCGACCTCGAAGCGGACGCCCGGATGGGCCGCCTCGCCGCGGGCGGCGAATTCCCCGGCGCGCGCGGCGTTCAAGTCGAAGATCGAGAAGCGCTCGGCGGCGGGCCAGACCGCGATCAGGAAGCGGGCGATCTCCCAGGCGATCGGACCGCAGCCGACGACGCCGATCACGGCCGGCGCCTCGTCGCCGTGGAGCACCCGCCCCGCGAGCGCGGCGCTCGCCGCGGTCCGCCGGGCGCTGATGATCGAGCCTTCGAGGATCGCCTTCGGCCGGCCGGTCGCGCGCTCGTTGACGATCACGACGGCGCTCGCCCGCTCGAGGCCGCGCTCGACGTTGCCGGGCATCGAGGCGATCCACTTGACCCCGGCGACGTCGAAGCCGTCGCCCAGGAAGGCGGGCAGAGCGATGATCCGGTCGCGCTCGCTGTCGGGGAAGCGGAGGAAGAGCGAATGCGGGAGCGAGCTCAACCCCGCCGTGTGCGCCTCGTAGGCGCGGCGCACCGCGGAGAGGACCTCCGCCTCGCGGCCGTCGAGCGCCGAGGCGACGTCGCCCGCACCGAGGACCAAAACGTCGTTCAAACCCACGCCGGCACTCCCACCCGCTCCCATTGCTGGGCCAGCTCGGAGACGTCGCCGACGTTCTCGGCCACCCAGGCGTCCGAATAGATGGTCTCGAGGTAGCGCTCGCCGCGATCGGGCAGGATCGCGACGACCGTCGAGCCGTCGGGGATCTCGGGCGCCAGGCGCTCGATCGCGGAGACGACGCCCCCCGAGGAGCCGCCGGCGAGGATCGCCTCGAGCCGCACCAGGCGCCGGCAGCCGACGACGCAGTCGGCGTCGCTCACCCATTCGATCCTGTCGATCAGCAACGGGTTGCACAGCGGCGGCCGCAAGCCCGCGCCGATGCCGGGCACCAGGCGCTTGCCCTTCTGGTCGCTGAAGATCAGGCTGCCCTTGGCGTCGACGGCGATCACCTTCGTCGTCATGCCGTGGTCGCGCAGATAGGTCGCGCAGCCGGTGATCGTGCCGCAGGTCGAGGTGGCGACGAAGAGATAGTCGAGGTCGCCGAGCACCGAGACGATCTCGTGCATCGTCGTGTGGTAGTGCGAGAGCGGGTTCTGCTCGTTCTGGTACTGGTTCGGCCAGAAGCTGTTGGGGATCGACCCGATCAGCTCCTTGACCCGAGCCAGACGCGCCTGCAGGAGCTCGCCCGTCTCCGGGTCGGGCTCGAGCACGTAGTTGATCTCGGCGCCGTAGGCTTCGAGCAGGCGCAGGTTCTGCGCCGCGATCTTCGGGTCGACGACGCAGATGAAGCGCAGGCCGAAGTAGCGGCAGGCCTGCGCCAAGCCGATGCCCATGTTGCCCGAGCTCGATTCGATGATCACGGTGCGATGGTCGATCACCCCGTGGTCCAGGCAGTGGCGCAGGATCGCCGTCGCCGGCCGGTCCTTCGAGCTGCCGCCGGGGTTGAATCCTTCGAGCTTCGCGTAAAGCTTCACGTCGGACTCGCCGAGCAGGTGCGTCAGGTGCACCAGCGGCGTGTTGCCGACGGCGGTCAAGATCCCGGTCTCTGCCACTTCCGATGTGCGGCGAAGCATCGCGTCCGCCATCCGACCCATCCTCCCGTTGCGGCCTGCCGAGCGCCGCGACCGACCGGCTCGTCTGTCTGACCTGGATGATCCGACGAAGGCAACGGACAGCCGAGCGCTGCCCTCGCCTGTTTACAGTGAGGCTGCGGGGGGAATGCGGGACAGAACGAGACCTTCCGGGAAGGCTCCGCCACGGGCGTCCGGCGCTCGCCCGGCCGCGCCGATCCGTGTGTTAGCATCCATCTGCTCGTCCCCCCCAGGCGCCTCGCGCGCACCCTATTGAACCGAGGTCGTCTCACCGACAGCGACAACACCAAGAGCCGGGAGGTCAACGTGAAACTGGGAGAGGTCTTGAGGAAGGAACGGGAGCGCAAGAAGTTTTCGCTCGAGGACACCGCGGAAAAGCTCGGCCTTTCGAGCGAGGAGTACGGCGAGGTCGAGGTCGGGAACTCGCCGGCCGAAGCCGCCGGCCCGCTCCTCGCGAACGTCGCCATCCAGCTCGAAACCCCGACGTCGCGCCTGCTCGCCGAGTCCGGCAAGTCGGCCGACTGCAAGCCCGGCCAGGCCGCGACGCTGATCAAGGGCCACCGCGAGCGGCGCGGCAAGACGGTCGAACAGATGGCCGAGGGCATCGGCATCCCGGTCGAGGACTACCTGAAGATCGAAGCCGGCGAAAGCGACATCGAGGTCTGGGGTCCCCGGTTCCTCCGCTTCGCCGAGCTGATCGAGCAGCCCGTGTTCAACCTCTTCTATCCCTTCGGCCTGCCGCTCGACAAGCT
This sequence comes from Thermoanaerobaculia bacterium, assembly GCA_035607445.1. GTDB lineage: Bacteria > Acidobacteriota > Thermoanaerobaculia > Multivoradales > UBA5704 > DASYKS01. The sequence continues at coordinate 21,158 of DATMZM010000425.1, forward strand.
GACCGTCGAGGACTACCGCTAACCCGCCCGGCGCGGCTCCATGCGCCCCGTCGCCGCCGCCCTCCTCTCCACCCTCCTCGCCCTCGCCGCGACGGAGCCCGTCTCCTCGGCCGCGAGCCGGAAGGCCGCCGCGGCTCCTTCCCGGGCCGCCGCGTCCGCTCTCGACAAGCTGTTCGGAAAGGCGCTCGCCTGGCGCCAGATCGGGCCCTTCCGCGGCGGCCGCGTGGCCGCCGTGGCCGGCATCCCGGGGGACGCGAAGACCTACTACTTCGGCGGCACGGGCGGCGGCGTCTGGAAGACCTCCGATGCCGGCGGGACCTGGAAGAACGTCTCGGACGGCTTCTTCGGCGGCTCGATCGGCGCCGTCGCGGTCTCCGCTTGGGATCCCAACGTGGTCTACGCGGGCGGCGGCGAGATCACCGTGCGCGGCAACGTCTCGCACGGCGACGGGGTCTGGAAGTCGACCGACGCGGGCGCCACCTGGAAGCACGCGGGGCTTCTCGATTCCCGCCACATCGGGCGCATCCGCATCCATCCGAAGAACCCCGACCTGGTCTACGCCGCCGTGCTCGGCCACCTGTTCGGCCCGAACCCGATGCGCGGCGTCTACCGCTCGAAGGACGGCGGCGCCACCTGGGAGAGGGTGCTCCACGTGAGCGACGAGGTCGGCGCCGCGGACCTGGCGATGGATCCGAGCAACCCGCGCGTCCTCTACGCCTCGACCTGGCGGGTCGAACGCACCCCGTGGAGCCTCGAGAGCGGCGGCCCCGGCTCCGGCCTCTGGAAGTCGACCGACGGCGGCGATCATTGGACCGACCTCTCGACCAAGAAGGGGCTGCCCGCGGCGCCGCTCGGCATTATCGGCGTCGACGTCTCGGCGTCCAATCCGCAGAACGTCTACGCGATCGTCGAGGCCGGGGAGGGCGGCGTCTTCCGCTCGAAGGACGGCGGGGAGACCTGGGAGAAGACCAACTCCGAGCGCTCCTTACGCCAGCGGGCCTGGTACTACTCGCGCATCTACGCCGATCCCAAGGACGAGGAGGTCGCCTACGTCGTCAACGTCGACTTCCTCAAGAGCAAGGACGGCGGCAAGACCTTCTCGGAGGTCGACACCCGCCACGGCGACAACCACGACCTCTGGATCGCGCCCGAGGATCCGCAGCGGATGATCGAGAGCAACGACGGCGGCGCCTCGGTCTCGCTCGACGGCGGCACGACCTGGTCGACGCTCGACAACCAGCCGACGGCGCAGATCTACAGGGTCTCGACCGACAACGCCTTCCCCTACCGGCTGCTCGGCGCCCAGCAGGACAACAGCGCCCTGCGCATCCGCTCGCGCTCCTTCGCGGGCGGCGGCATCGGCGACCGCGACTGGGAGGAGACGGCGGGCGGCGAGAGCGGCTTCGTGGTCGCCGACCCGAAGGACCCGGACGTCGTCTACGGCGGTTCCTACGGCGGCTACCTGATGCGCCTCGACCACGCGACCGGCGCGAGCCGCCTGATCAACGTCTGGCCCGACAACCCGATGGGCTGGGGCGCGGCGGAGCTCAAGTACCGGTTCCAGTGGAACTACCCGATCTTCTTCTCGCCCCACGAGCCGCGCACCCTCTATGCCGCCGGCAACGTGCTGTTCAAGACGACCGACGACGGCCAGACCTGGACCGCGATCAGCCCCGACCTGACCCGCGACGACAAGTCGAAGGAAGGCTCGTCCGGCGGCCCGATCACCCAGGACAACACGAGCGTCGAGTACTACGGCACGATCTTCGCCGCCGCCGAGTCGCCGCGCCAAAAGGGCGTCCTCTGGACCGGCTCGGACGACGGCCTGGTCCACGTCTCGCGCGACGGCGGCGCCTCGTGGAAGGACGTGACGCCCAAGGGCCTTCCCGAGTGGGCTCTGATCAACAGCCTCGAGCCGAGCCCGTACGAGCCGGGCGGCCTCTACCTCGCGGCCACCCGCTACAAGTCCGACGACTTCCAGCCTTATCTCTACAAGACGAGCGACTACGGCGCGACCTGGACCCGCATCGACGCCGGGATCGACCGCGAGCACTTCACGCGCGTCGTGCGCGCCGATCCGGTCCGCCGCGGCCTGCTCTTCGCCGGCACCGAGCGCGGGCTCTACCTGTCCTGGGACGACGGCGCCTCCTGGCAGCCGTTCCAGCAGAACCTGCCGCTCGTGCCGGTCACCGACCTCACGATCCGCGAGGGCTCGCTCTACGCGGCGACGCAAGGGCGGGCGTTCTGGGCGCTCGACGACCTGCCCCTCCTGCGCCAGTGGCCCCTCGCGCCGGCAAGCGACGAAGCGGCCCTGTTCACTCCCGCCCCGGTGCTCCGCCTGCGCGGCCCGGCCGACCCGCAGCCCGCGCCGGACGCCGGCACCGATCCACCGAACGGCGTCGCCGTCTTCTACCGCCTCGCCAAGGCCCCGGAAAAGCCGATCGAGCTCGCCTTCCTGGGCGCCGGCGGCAAGGTCCTCCGCCGCTTCGCGAGCGAGCCGCCGAAGAAAGCCGACCCGGGCGCGGAGGCGAAGGACGCCAAGAAGGACGCCCAGAAGGAAGACCGGAGCGCGGAGGCGAAGGCCGGCGAGCCCAAGAAGGAAACTCCGGGCGAGGTGAAAGCCGCCGGAAAGGACGAGAAAAAGGGCGGCGAGGCGAAGGAGGCCAAGAAGGCGGACAAGAAAGGCAAGAAGGAGAAGAAGGCTCCGGCCGAGGCCGGCCTCAACCGGTTCGTCTGGGACCTCCGCCTCGAAGAGGCCGACGACTTCCCGGGCCTGATCCTCTGGAACGGCCGGCTCTCCGGCCCGAAGGTCCCGCCCGGCCGCTACCAGGTCCGGTTGACCGACGGCGGCACCGTCGAGACCGCCGACTTCACCGTCGCGCCCGACCCCCGCGGCACCTCGTCGCAACGGGACCTCGAAGCGCAGTACGACTTCCTCGTCGCGGCGCGCGACAAGCTGTCCGCGGCCCATCGCGCGATCCGCTTCCTGCGCGACGCTCTCGGCCGGCTCGACGGCCTCGCCGAGCGGATGGAAGGGGACGACAAGAAAGACCTCCGCGAGGCCGCGGACGCGTTGCGCAAGCGGCTCCTCGGCGTCGAGGAAGCCCTCTACCAGACCAAGCTCGAGAGCCAGCAGGATCCGCTCAACTTCCCGATCCGGCTCAACGACAAGCTGGCCGGGGTCGCGAGCGTGGTCGCCGCGGGCGACGCGCGGCCGACCGATTCCGCCCTCGCGGTGCGCGACGAGCTGTTCGCGGCGATCGACCGCCAGCTCGCCACCTTGAACGAGATCACCGAGAAGGACCTGCCGGCCTTCGAGGAGAAGGCGCACGCCGCCGGAGTGACCCTCCTGCCGGCCAAGCCGGCGGAGACCGCCCCTCCAGAGACGCCGTAGGGGCCGGCGCGCTTCGTCTAGAATCGAGCCCTCGACACTCCCGGGCGGGCCCCTATCGTCCCGTCCGCCGACCGGACCCCCAAGTCGCACCTTGCCGAGCCCGAGATGATCGCGACCACCCCCGAGACGACCTACGAGATCCGCCGCTGGGACCTGACCGAGCTGCTCCCCGTCCCGCGCGAGGCGGCGATCGCCGAACGCCTGCGCGAGGTCGAGCGGGCCGTCGCGGACTTCGAGGCCCGCCGCGACCTGCTCGCGCCGAGCCTCCCCCGGCCGGAGTTCCTCGCCCTCCTCGCGAGCTACGAGCGCCTGATCGAGGAGATGAACGTCCTCGCCGGCTACGCCTCGCTCTGGTTCTCGGAGGACACCGGCGACCGCGACGCCCTGAGCTTCCGCAACCGGATGAGCCAGACGATGACCGGTTTCTCGAACCGGATCCTCTTCTTCAGCCTCTGGTGGAAGTCGCTCGACGACGCCGAGGCCGCGGCGCTCCTGCCCGACCCGGCGGAGCACCCGGACGAGCACCACTTCCTGCTCGACCTGCGGCGGACGAAGCCCTACACGCTCGACGAGCGCTCCGAGCAGATCATCAACCTGAAGGACGACAACGGCATCGGCGCCGTGGTGACGCTCTACTCGATGCTGACCAACCGCATCGAGTTCGAGCTCACGGTCGACGGCGAGGTCCAGAAGCTCACCCGCGACGGCCTGATGAGCCACGCCTTCTCGCCCCGCCCGGAGCTGCGCGCCGCGGCCTACCAGGTGCTGTACAGGGTCTACGGCGAGGAGGCGACGATCCTCGGCCAGATCTACGTCAACCGGGTGCGCGACTGGCACGACGAGCACGTCCTGCTGCGCGGCCACGCCTCGCCGATCGCGGTCCGCAACGTCGACAACGACATCCCCGACGCCGCGGTCGAGGCGCTGCTCGAAGCGGCGCGGAAGAACGCGCCGCTCTTCCAGCGCTATTTCCGTTTGAAGGCCGGCTGGCTCGGCCTGCCCAAGCTCCGCCGCTACGACCTCTACGCCCCGCTCGCGACCTCCGACCGGGTGGTCCCCTACGGCGACGCCGTCGCCCTCGTCCTCGACACCTTCCGCGACTTCCACCCCACCTTCGCCGCGCAGGCGGAACGGGTCTTCGCCGAGAACCACGTCGACGCCGAGATCCGGCGCGGGAAACGGGGCGGCGCGTTCTGCATGACCGTGCTGCCGCGGATCACGCCCTACGTCCTGGTCAATTACACGGGCCGCGTGCGCGACATCGCGACCCTCGCCCACGAGCTCGGCCACGCCATCCACAGCATGATGGCCGAGGCGCACTCCGCCCTCACCCAGCACGCCTCGCTGCCGCTCGCCGAGACCGCCTCGGTCTTCGGCGAGATGCTGATCACCGACCGGCTCTTGAAGGAGGAGAGCGACCCGCTGGCCCGCCGCGAGCTGCTCGCGACCTCGGTCGACGACGTCTACGCGACGGTGCTCCGCCAGGCCTCCTTCGTCCTCTTCGAGCTCGAGGCCCACGCCGCGATCCGCGCCGGCCGCTCGCTCGACGACCTCTCGGACCTCTACATGGCGAACCTCGAAGAGCAGTTCGGCGATTCGGTCGAGGTCGCCGAGGAGTTCCGCTACGAGTGGCTGTCGATCCCGCACCTGTACCAGACGCCGTTCTACTGCTACGCCTACAGCTTCGGCCAGCTCCTCGTGCTCGCGCTCTACCGCCGCTTCCAGGAGCAGGGCGAGGCGTTCAAGCCGGGCTACCTGCAGCTCCTCGCCTCCGGCGGTGCCGCCCGCCCGACGGACATCCTCGCCACCCTGGACATCGATCCCACCGATCCGGCCTTCTGGCAGGGCGGTTTCGATCTCGTGCGCGAGAGGATCGACGAGCTGGAAGGGATCCGGCTCTAGGAAGCGCGGGCGTTCCGCAACCAATCGATCGTCTGGTCTTCGAGCCGGTTCGAGCCGCCGGGGCGGAGCGCCAGGTCGACGTCCTCGGGAAAGCCGCAGTGGCCGGCGCGGCGCAGCCAGTGGACCTCGAGCGGGTGGCGCGCCGCGAGCGCTGGGCGGACGGTCGCCGCCGGCACCATCGGATCGCCCTCCGCCTCGATCAGGAGGGCCGGCACGCGGATCCGGTCGAGGAGAGGCGCCACGCTCGCCCGCGCGTAGTAGTCGGCGCCGCTCGCAAAGCCGTGACGGGGCGCGACGACCCGGTCGTCCCACTCGCGCAGCGAGCCGATGCCCCGCACCGCGTCGAACGGGGTCAGCTCCGGCCGGCGCGCTGCGACCGGCGCGTAGATCTCCTTCAAGTGGCGGACGAGGTAGCGCTTGTAGAC
>DATMZM010000130.1:0-2624 GCA_035607445.1 Thermoanaerobaculia bacterium
CCGGAGGCGACCATCGGCGAGTTTGTGTCGAACGGGATCGTGTTCTTGTTGACCGTGATCCCGGCCGCCTCGAGAGCGTTCTCGGCGACCTTTCCGGTCAGGCCCGCGACCGCGACGTCGACTAAGAAGACATGGTTGTCCGTGCCTCCGGAGACGATGCGTAGGCCGTTGCCGGCCAGGCGCTCCGCCAGCCGCTGCGCGTTCGCCACGATCTGCCGCTGGTAGGCGCGGAATTCATCCGAGAGCGCCTCCTTGAAGGCCACGGCCTTGGCCGCGATGATGTGCATCAGCGGGCCACCCTGGAGGCCGGGAAAGACCGATCGATCGATTTCCTTGGCGAATTCCGCCTTGCACATCACCATTCCGGCGCGCGGCCCGCGCAGCGTCTTGTGCGTGGTCGTGGTGACGAAATGGCAGTGCGGCACCGGCGAGGGATGGAGACCCGCCGCGACCAGTCCCGCGATGTGCGCGATGTCCGCCATCAGGAGCGCACCCACCTGGTCGGCGATCTCGCGGAACCGGGCGAAATCGAGGAGGCGGCTATAGGCCGAGGCGCCGGCGACGATCAGCTTCGGGCGCTCGGCGAGCGCGAGCGCGAGGACCGCGTCGTAGTCGATCCGCTCGGTCTCGCGATCGACGCCGTAGGCCGCGACTTGAAAATCGCGACCGGAGTAGGAGAGGCGATGGCCGTGCGTCAGATGCCCGCCGCTCGAAAGGTCCAGGCCCATCAGCTTGTCGCCCGGCCGCAGCATGGCGAAGTAGACCGCCATGTTCGCGCTCGTGCCGCTGTGCGGTTGGACGTTGACGTGCTCGGCGCCGAACAGCTCCTTGGCCCGCTCGATCGCCAGCCGCTCGGCCACGTCGACGAACTCGCAGCCGCCGTAGTAGCGCTTGCCGGGATAGCCTTCGGCGTACTTGTTCGTCATCACGCTGCCCGCGGCCTCGAGCACCGCTCGGCTGACGAAGTTCTCCGAGGCGATCAGCTCGAGGCCGTCGTTCTGGCGCGTGCGCTCGTCGGCGATCGCCTGCCAGACCTCCGGGTCCACGGCTTTGAGCGAGCGATAGTCGGGCATTTCGGTTCTCCGGATGCGGCGGACGCCCACGCGAGATCTCTATCACCCCGTCCGGAGCGATCTCGCCGCGGGCGCCTGAGGTTTCGGGAGATGCGAGACGTTCGCGATCGGTACGAGTACGGGTGGGGTTTAGGCCTCTCCCTCGGGTTTCGGCTCGACGGGGGCCTCTTCCTTTTCCTTGACTTCCTTGACGACCTTGGCAACGGCCTTCTTCGCCGGGGCCTTCTTGGCCGGCGCGGCCTTCTTGGCGGCCGGCTTCTTCTTGCTTTCCTCGGCCGGCGCATCGGGAGCGGCGATGGGAGCGGCGTCCCCCGCCGCCTTCTTGGCCGGTCGCTTCGAAGCCTGCAAGCGCTCGGCTTTCTTCTTGAGCTCCTCCTGGTTGCGCTTGGCCAGGCGCTTGTTCCGCCGCTGGCGGCGCCTCCGTAGCTCGCGATCTTTCTCTCTCATGTATGCGTCTCCCGCGTCCCCTGAAAGCATGATGGCCGGCCGCGCGAGCGATGACTCGAAAATGCGCCGCCGAAGAGTGGCCGCAGCTTGTCCCACGGGCCGGCGAGCTGTCAAGAAAAGGCAGGGGACGCGCCCGATCCGGTCGATCGCGCTTGCGTCCTCCGTGTTAGTGTTCGGTCAACTCCGCTGGGAATTCGAACCCATGGGCGTTTTCGTCTCGCCGCCAAATCCTGCCGCTTCGCGTTCCGGGCCGGCCCACGGGAAACCGTCGCGGACCGCCGCGACGGCCGGCCCCCGCGAGGAATCCGCCCCCTCGGGGGCCGAGGCCGATCTCGACCGGGCCGAGCGCTACGGCCATGCGCTCGAGGCGCTGCCCGCGGCGGAGGCGCCGATCCAGCGGGTGCTCGTGATCAAGGGGCAGGGCTCGCACAGCTCGATCACCAAGAGGACGCCCGGCCTCGCCGCGGCGCTCAAGGCGCATCCGGCGGAGAAGCACGACCAGATCGTCTCGGCGCTCCACGACCTCGCCCAGTCCGACAAGACGCACAAGCTCGGCGGCTTCCCGGCCGCGATCGACCGGGCGCTCTCGGCGCGCTCCTCGGCGAAAAAGAAGCAGGGCACGAAGGTGAAGCGCAACCGGCAGCTGCGGGGCCCGGTCGTCGCCCCCTTGGCCCTCCCGCAACCGGTCGCGGACGAGAGCAGCAGCGAAAGCGAAAGCGAGAGCGACAACGAGAAAGAGGCGGTCGCCGAGGAGAGCGGCAACGAGAGCTCGGGCAGCCTGGACGTCCAGGTCGGGAGCGACTCGGAGCGCAAGATCGGGAGCGACTCGGAGCGCAAGGTCCGGAGCGATGACGAGCGCAAGGTCCGGAGCGATGACGAGCGTTCGGACAGCGAACGGAAGTCGGAGGCGTCGTCGAGCGACGAGGAGAGCGATTTCAGCGCCGCGGAGGATGCCCCGGGCGTCAAAGCGGCGATCCAGGACAAGGGTCTTCAGTTCGGCGAGGACGGCTCGCTGCTGGACAAGGACGGTCAGCCGCTGTCGAAGAACGCCCGCAAGGGGGTCTACCAAAAGCTCGGCCTGACGCACACCTTGACCGGCCACGG
>DATMZM010000334.1:0-2570 GCA_035607445.1 Thermoanaerobaculia bacterium
CGCAAAGCGGCCGACGTGGACGTCGGCGCTCCCAGGAAAAGCTCCTGCGAAGGCGGCGTGGACGAGTGGGCGCATCAGACGAGGAGCCGGCAAGAGTGGATGGACGATCCGATTGAGTCGCTGGATCGTCCGAGAGAGTGCTGGGATCGCTCCCTAGAGTCGTTGGACGACTGCATTGAGTGATTGGAAGGCTCGATAGAGTCGCTCGGCAGCCCAATAGAGTCGTTGGATCGTTCGATACAGTCGTTGGATGGCTCGATAGAGTCGTGGAGTCGTCCAATAGAGTCATTCGATCGCCCGATAGAGTCGTTGGGCGGCTCGATAGAGAGGCTGGACCGGCGAAAGGGATCCATCGGCCGTCCGTTGGGATCCATGGGCGGCCGATGGAGGCCTTTCGACGTTCGATGGGGGCTTATCGGCTGTCGAACGGGGCCTTCGGGTGGATGTGCGGGGCGGTGGCGTCCCAAACGGCCGGCGAGGACGCCGGCATTCCCAGGAAAAGCTCCCCCGACAAGCGGCGTGGGCGGGCGGCGCACCAGGAAACGCCCATGCAACCGAGACGCGGGCGGTGGCGTCCCCCTCTCCCGGAGGGTGGGCCTCTCGGGGGCTGGGAGAGGGGGATCGAGGGGGTGAGGGCTACGCCCGCGCCTTGGCCTCGGCCGCGGTGCGTTCGGCCAGGTCGGCCGCTCCCGTCGCGGCGGTTTGGATGAAGGTTCCCCAGGTGCAGTTGTTCTGGCCTTCGACGTGCGCCTCGGCGCGGCGGATGGCCATGTTGGCGGCGGCTTCGACGATCCACTCGAAGTTCTCTTCGCCGATCGAGTGGAGGTCGGCGTCGGGGGCCGGGTTGCAGAAGTCGATCGCGTAGGGGATGCCGTCGCGCACCGCGAGCTCGACGGTGTTGAAGTCGTAGCCGAGCCCGACGTTCAGGCGCAGGACGTCGTCGATGAGCTTCGCCAGGAGGTCCGGCGCGATCGGCTCGGGGCTCCTCACGTAGCGCTCGTGGAAGGCCGCGCCCGGGTCGTAGCGCATGATCCGGATGTCGGTGCGGTCGATCGAGTAGCAGCGGAAGTATTCGCTGAACTTGATCTCCTCCTGGAGCATCATGACGAGCGTGCCGGTCTCCGAATAGACGCGGAAGAACTCCTCCCGGTCCTTGACCCGGTAGACGTTCTTCCAGCCGCCGCCCGCGAACGGCTTGAAGAAGGCCGGAAAGCCGATGTAGTCGAAGATCCCCTCCCAATCGAGCGGGTAGGCGAGGTTGCGCATCGAGTTGGCGCTCGTGTCGGGCGGATGATCGTGGGACGGCAGCAGCACGGTCTTCGGCACGGCGACGCCGATCCGGGTCGCCAGAGCGTTGTTGAAGAACTTCTCGTCGGCGCTCCACCAGAACGGGTTGTTGAGCACCGCGGTGCCGAGGAGCGCCTCGTTCTTGAGGAACCCCCGGTAGAACGGCACGTCCTGCGAGATGCGGTCGATGATGACGTCGTATCCGGACGACTCCCCTTGCTTGAGCTTGTCCAGCCGCACCGGCTCGGCGACGAGGCCGTCCTTGCCTTTGCCGTTGACCCGCTCGAGGAAGGCCCAGGGGAAGGTGTTCTCCTGCCCAAAGAGGATCCCGATCTTTTTCATGAAATTCCCGTTTTCCTTGGTCGTTCGAAGAGGGAGAGGCCGAGGGTCGCCCGACCGGCCCGCGGCGAGAGCGCGAAGACTAGCATAGGGGTCCGGCGCCGCCCGGTCGCGCCGAGATCTTCCGGGCGCCCGGACCGGCCCCGCGGAGAGCCGGCGGGCAATCCACGCTAGAATCCGCGCTCCGGCGGCCCGGCTCTCCGGGCCGTGCCGCGATTCGATTTCAGATGCCCATGCGGATCCGCCCCTCGCTCCCCCTCCTCGCGCTCTCGCTGCTCGCTTCCGGGCGGGCGGACGCGCAGGCGTCTCCGGTGTTCAAGATCTTCCTCTCGGAGCCCGGCGTCTACGGCGTCTCGTACGAGAGCCTCCAGAAAGCGGGCCTCGCGGGCGAGGTCGCGAGCGCGCGGCTGGGGCTTACGAACCGCGGCAAGCCGGTGCCGATCTGGGTCGAGGACGGCGGGGACGGGAGCTTCGGCCCGGGCGATCGGCTGGAATTCGTCGGCGACCGGCTGCCGGGCGAGGTCTCGTACTCGAACGAGTACTCGAACCTGAACGTCTACCGCCTACGGCTCGACGCCGAGAGCCCGGCGCGCATGGTGTCGCCCGCGGGGGGCGTGCCCCGGGGCGCGGCGCCGATCGAGATCTCGGCCCGCCAGCGCTTCGAGCGGGACGCGATCCTGCTCCGCTTTCCCTCGGCCGGCGACAGGCCGCAGGAGCTCTGGTTCTGGGCGAAGCTGACCCAGATCGATCCCGCGCCGTTCACGCAGGAGGTCGACCTCGCCGATCTCGCCCAGGGCTCGCCGCGGCCGATCCGCCTCGCGGTCGAGCTGCGCGGCTGGTCGCAGCCGGCGCGCCGGGCGCCGCAGATGAAGGACCACCGCGCCGAGATCTCGGTCGACGGCCGCTTCGTGGCCGCGGGCGAGTGGGACAACCTCGACGGGCCG
>DATMZM010000107.1:0-2137 GCA_035607445.1 Thermoanaerobaculia bacterium
AAGAGCGGCGCGTAGAAGCGGTTCCAGACCTCGCGCGCGATGCCCACCGTCGCCTCGCGCAGCTCGGCCGGGGTCGCGTTCGGGTGCGCGTACATCCACCGCCAGACCCGCATGTCGACGAGCGACACGCCCGAGATCTCCATCGCGTTCCACAGCGTCGCGAGCGCCTCGGCGCGGCGGGCCGCCGCGTCCTGCGCGCCGAGCCCGAGCAGCTCCAAGTCGCGGTGCTGGAAGACGAACGCGAGAGCCTCGGTGAAGGCGTTGTTCGGCACGCCCGAGAGCGCCCAGTGGTCGATGCCGTGGAGCGAGAAGACCTGCTCGACGTTGTGGCCCAGCTCGTGGATCGCGATGTTGTAGCCCTTGTAGTCCATCCCGCCCTGCGGCACGCGGGTCCGCAGGTGGACGGAATCCTCGCGGCGGGAGGCCGGCATCGCGTGGCCGGCGCCGCGCGCCGGATCGACCACGATGTGGCTCGCGAGCCAGGCCGCCTTGTCGGGCGCGAAGCCGAGCGCGCCGAGGGTCTGCGGCAGCGCGGTCTGGAACGCCTCGAGGCTCGGATACTTGGCGCGCACGATCCGGTCGAGCTCGGCCTCGCTGTGGCCGCTGCGCGGCTTGAAGCCGGCGTACCAGATGTCGAACGGCTCGAGCGGCCGGCCGAGGCGCGCGCGGACGAGCGCCGCCAGGTCCTTGACCTCCGGCGATTCGAGCAGGGAGACGAGCAGCGCCTCGACCTCGGCCTCCGGCACCTGCCGGTTGCCGTTGAACTGGCGGTCGATGTGGGTCGGGTCGTTCGGCGTGTAGGGATCGATGCCGCGCGCCGCGTGGAACACGTCCAGCAGGTGGACGTAGCGCGTGTCGGGCTCGCGCGCGGCGAGCTTGGCCGGATCGAACGGCTTGCTCGCGTCGACCGGCCGGACCGCGTTCGTCTCGGGATTCCACAGCAGGTCCGCGTTGTCGATCACCGCCGCCGGGATCTCCTGGCGGATGATCCGCTGCATCACGCGGTAGATCGCGCGCTGGCGCTCGAGGCCGCGCCCGTCCGCGTCCGCTTCGCCGTAGTGCGAGGCGAGCTCGTCGCGCAGGCCCCAGTGGGTGATCAGGCGGAGCCCTTCGGGAAAGAGCTTGCCGCCCTGCGCGTCGACCAGGCGATCGAGCCGGATGTTCGAGCCCGAGATGTAGCGGTCGGCCGCGGAGTTCGCGCGCGAGGCCTCCTGGAGCGCGGCCGGCGGGATGCGCTGGTCGAAGCCCTCGGCGAGGCGCGAGATCGCCCACTGCTTGCGGTCCCAGGCCGGCCCCTGGGCGAGCCGCTCGGCGAGCGTGTGGACCGGGAAGTTGAGCAGCACGAGGAAGGCGACCTTGGTCTTGAACAGGTCGTCGGTGATGTGGGCCGAGAAATCGAGCTGGCCCAGGAGGTCGTCGGCGCGCGAGATCGGCCCGAGATCGAGGTCGAACGGCCGCGTCAGGTCGCGGCGCACCTCGAAGAGGTGGCCGTTGATCTGCTCGAACGCCGCCTCGAGCTCCGCGAACGTCCGGTCGAGCTCGGCGGGGTCGGCTTGGAAGCTCTCCTTGCAGAACGCCTCGAACGCCGCCTCGTCGCCGTCCTCCGCCCACCAGCGCGCCGCGACCTGGGCGACCCCGCGGCGGATCCGCTCCCCTTGCGCCTCGCCGTGCTGTACCAAGAGCGCCTGGGTCGCGCGCTCGACGGCGGCGGGGGAGATCGAGGACTGGGCGTGGGCCGGAGCGGAGATCGTCGCGAGCATAGGCAGCATCCCGAGGAGAGTGAGGAGGATCGAGCGTTTCATCGGAGCCTTTCCCGCCGGAAGGTGGCGGTGGGTGACGGCGAGGATTGTAGCCTGCGGACGGATGGGTCCGGCGCACGACGGCCGGCCTCGGCCAGCACGGAATTCGTAAGATGGCGGCCTCGACGAACGGAGGCTCGACCATGGAAGAGACCCAGGTCCACTTTCACCTCGCCGACCTCGAAGCCCAGCGCCGCGCGGGAAGCGATCCGTGGCTCGAATTCCTGCGCGTGCCGTCGCTCCGGGCGGGCCTCTACGTCCTCCCGGCCGGCGGGGTCGATCTCCAGACGCCGCACGCGGAGGACGAGATCTACGTCATCCTCTCGGGCCGCGGGCGG
>DATMZM010000528.1:0-15745 GCA_035607445.1 Thermoanaerobaculia bacterium
GACGCACGACTGGCCGGGCAACGTCCGCGAGCTCGAGAACATGATCGAGCGCACCCTCGCCCTCTCCCACGGCGAGACGATCACGACCAAGGACCTGCCGGTGCAGCTCCTGACCCATCGCAAGAGCCACGCCGAGATCGTCACCCTGCCGGAAGAGGGCCTCGACCTCGAGGCGTACCTCGAGGACATCCGCGCCCAATTGATGGTCCAGGCGCTCGAGCGCACGAGCGGCGTGCAAACCCAAGCCGCCGAGCTCCTCGGCATGAGCTTCCGCTCGTTCCGCTACTACGCGAAGAAAGCCGGCCTGAAAGGCGGCGCGGACGCCGACGGGGAGTAGAACCGGCGGCGGATTCGCCGATCGGGCCGCCCGGGTCTTCAACCGGCCTTGCGATCGCCGCGGCCGAAGGGCTCGGCGCCGAGCAGCATCTCGAGCTTCGTTTCGATCCGCCGCAGGTCGCCGCGGACGGAGCCCTCGCTCAGGAGGGAGAGGATGTGCTGGTTCAAGCTCACGCCCTGGCGTGCCGCACTTTCGGTCAGGCGCCGGTGGAGGCCGCGCGGCATGCGGAGGAGGAGCCGGCCGCTGTAACGGGCATCGTCCGCGGGCTCGGGGACCGGGTCGCCATGTTCGATCGCGGTTTCGAGCCAGAGGCGGCGCGCTTCGTCCAAGTTGGCGAGGGTCTCCAAGGCGGTCTCCCCTTGCGCCAGGCAGCCGGGCAGATCGGGGTTTTCCGCGACGAAGCCCCCTTCGGGCTGCGGATGGAGGACGACCGGGTACCTGCGGGCGAGAGGCGGAGCCGATAGAGCCAGGGATTCCGGAGCGACGGTCTCAGGCGTCATGCCAGTCCTCCAATTCGAGCAATTCGACGATGCGGCGCACGTACGTCCGTTTCACCTTGCGGCCTCCAAGCTTTGGCAAGACCAGCATTCTTCCGCGGCGGTCGCGAAAGATGTGATGACTGCCCCGGGAGCGAACCTCCACGAAGCCGAAGGCCGCGAGAAGCATTCGGATCTCCGCGAACAGCGCCTCGGGCGGATCCGCCAGAAGCCGATCGACGAGAGTTCGGAGGCGCGTCACGAGGCGCCTCCGCAGAGAAATGATACTACAAGAGATATCTTCCGTCCATCCATCGATTCCCACCTTTCCGGGCCCGAAAGGAGCCGCTGACAGGTAAAGACGGAAAACACCCCCCCGAATCTAGACACTTCGCCGCAAATTGCTTCCAGGAGGTCGGGCCGCCCGTAGACTCGGGGCATGGCGGCCAGAGCAGGAACGGTGGCGGCGATGGAAACGGACGAGACGGTCGGCGGTCTGCTCGCGGAGGGGCGCGCGCGGTTGGCTGCTTCCTTCTTCCCGCCGCTGCGCGAAGCCGCCCTCTTGCTTGCCCGCGCGGCCGGCCTTTCCGAAGTGCAGGTCATGGCTCACGAAGAACGGGCCGTTGCGCGTGAGTCGGCGGCACGTTTCCGCGGCTGGCTCGACCGAAGGGTGACCGGCGAGCCGGTCGCTTATCTGTTCGGGGAGCGCGAGTTCTACGGCCGGCCGTTCCAGGTCGACCGCCGGGTCCTGATCCCGCGGCCGGAGACCGAGCACCTGATCGAAGCGGTGCTCGCGACGAGCCTGCCCGCGGCACCTCGCATCCTCGATGTCGGCACCGGTTCCGGCTGCATCGCGATCACTCTCGCCTGCGAGTTGCCCGCGGCTCGCCTCGTCGCGACCGACCTGTCGGCCGGCGCTCTCGACGTCGCCCGGCAGAACGCCCGCCGTCTCGAGGTCGCCGGCCGGACCCGTTTCGCGCGCGCCGATCTCTGCGTCGGGATCGATCTCGGCAAGCTCGACCTCCTGGTCAGCAACCCGCCGTACGTCGATGGTTCCGAGAGCGCGAAAATGTCGCCCGAAGTTTGCAATTTCGAGCCTCACCTGGCACTCTTTCCGCCCGGCGGGAGGGGGGAGGAAACCATCGCCCGCCTGCTCGACGCGGCGCGCGGCTTGCGCCGCGGAGTCCGCCTGATCCTGGAGATCGGTCACGGCCAGCTCGACGCGGTGCAAAGCCTCGCTGCAGGGTCCGGATTCGGTCTCGTCGAGGCGCGGGCGGACTACGCGGGGATTGCGCGCATCGTGGTGCTCCAGGCATTGAGGTGAGCGATCCATGGACAGATTCCGCATCGTCGGGCCGGTGCGCCTCGAAGGCAGGGTGCGCGCGAGCGGCGCCAAGAACGCCGCCTTGCCGGAGCTGGCGGCGTGCCTCCTCTCGGACGAGCCGATCCGCCTCGAGCGCGTGCCGCGAGTGCGCGACATCCGCACCATGCTGCGGCTGCTCGAGCATCTGGGGCTCGCCGCGAGCGGCGACGGCGCCCTCACCCTCGTCCGCGACCCGGCGCTCGAGCCACCGGTCGAAGCGCCCTACGACCTGGTCAAGACGATGCGGGCCGGAGTTCTCGTGCTCGGCCCGCTGCTCGCCCGTTTCGGGCGCGCGCGGGTTTCGCTGCCCGGCGGCTGCGCGATCGGCGTGCGGCCGATCGATCAACACCTGAAAGGGCTCGAAGCTCTCGGCGCTCGCGTCCACCTCGAGCACGGCTACGTCGAGGCGAGCTGCCCCCGACTCACCGGCGCGCGCTTTCGTTTCGACGTCGCGACCGTGACCGGAACCGAGAACCTCCTGATGGCGGCCTGCTTCGCGCGCGGCACGACGGTGCTCGACAATTGCGCGCGCGAGCCGGAGGTGGTCGATCTCGCGCGCCTGCTCCGGTCGATGGGAGCCGAGATCGCGGGCGAGGGAACCGAGACGATCGAGATCGAAGGCGGCACTTCGCTCCACGGCGCGGACCACGAGGTGATCTCCGATCGGATCGAGGGCGGGACCTATCTCGTCGGCGCGGCGATGACCGGCGGCGACGTCACGCTCGAAGCGGCGGATTCGTCCGCGCTCGCGCCTCTCCTCGAACAGCTGGACCGGATCGGGGTCGCCGTCGCGGTCGGGCCCGACGGCATCCGCGTCCGCGAGGGGGGCGAGCTCGTCGCCGCGGACGTGACGACCGCGCCGCACCCGGGCTTCCCGACCGACCTCCAGGCCCAGATCCTCGCGCTCCTGACCCAGACCCAGGGAGCGGCCACGGTGCGCGAGACGGTGTTCGAGAACCGCTTCCAGCACGTGCCCGAGCTGATGCGGATGGGCGCCGATCTGCGCGTCGACGGGCGCGACGTGCACGTGCGCGGCAAGAGCGCCCTGACGGGCGCGAACGTCATGGCGACCGATCTGCGCGCCTCGGCCTGCCTGGTGCTCGCGGGCCTCGTCGCCGAGGGCGAGACGAGCGTCGAACGGATCTACCATCTCGATCGCGGCTACGAGGCGATGGAGACCAAGCTGCGGAGCCTGGGCGCCGCCGTCGAGCGGGTTCCGGGGCCGCCGACGCCCTGAGCCTCCGGGCGCGCGCGGCGTCGGATCCAAGCCTCGAATTCTGTTGCGACCCGAAATGCTCAGCGCTCTCGTTCTCGTCGCCGTCGCGCTTCCGGCCGATCCCCGGCCGCCGCTCGTCGAGCTCGAGATGGCCGGGCGCAATCGCGATGCCCTCGTGCGGGTCGAGCGCGAGATCGCCGCTCATCCCGACGCCGCGAGCCGCTTCGGCCTCTCCTACCTGCGCGGACATCTGCTCGAGAGCCTCGGCGAGAGGCGCGCCGTCGAAGCATTCGCGCGGGCGATCGTCGAGACGCCCGCGCTCGGCGCCTACGGCCGATACCGACTGGCCCTCGGCCAGGTGCGCAGCGGCCATCCGGAGGTCGCTGCCGGCCTGCTCGCGGGCGTCGTCGCCGGCGATCCCCGCTCGCCCCTCCTGCCCAGAGCGGTCCGGCTGTTTCAGAAGAACCTCCGCGGCGGCGGCGACTGCCGCCTGCTCCAAGGCATTCGTCTGGGCGCTCTGCCGGTCTCCGAAAGGCGGGCTCTCACGATCGCGCGCGCGGACTGCGCTCTGCGCTCGGGAGAGCTCGAGCTCGCGCGCGCGCTCCTCGCCGGGGTGCTCGAGGAGTCGTCCGCGGACGAGTGGGCCTTGCCGGCCGCCCGCTCCTTAGCCGGGCTCGATGGCGTCCCGCGCGGGCGCCCCGCGCTCTTGACCGGTCTCGTCCTCGCCGCCGGGCAAGAGATCGAGCTCGCGCTCGGGGCCCTCCGCCGCGCCGCGCTCGCCGGGCCGCGCCGCGATCGGGCGGAGGCCGCCGCGTCGATCGGGAGGGTGCAGCTCGCCGCGGGACGCTATTCGCAGGCGATCGCCCAGCTCGAGGCGAGCGTGCGCGAGGCGCCGACCCCTGCGGCCCGCGCGCGCTCGCGCGCCGAGCAGGCTCGAGCCTTCGAGCGGCTCGGCCAATGGCGGTCGAGCGCCGCCCGCTTCTTGGAAGCCGCCGCGCTCGACCCGGAGGGCGCCGGCGCGGCCTCGGCTCTGGCGGGCGCGCTGCGCCTCGAAGCTCGCGGCGGCAACGATGCGGCCGCCGGGCAGCTCCTCGCCCGCCTCGCCGAGCGTCCCGCCTGGCGGCAGGAGGCGGCCCGCGCTGCCCTCTTCCTCGCCGCCTCGGACCTCGTCCGCGGCCGGCCGGACCGCGCGCGCGAGTGGCTTTCGGGACCGGCCGCCGCGGCGGACGCTCTCGAGCTCGCCTACTGGCGCGGGCGCCTGGCCGAGGCCGCGCGCAAGCCGGACGAAGCGGTCGCCGCCTATCTCTCGGTCCTCCGCGCCGATCCCTACCACCTCCTCGCGGAGGGTGCCCGGCGCCGCCTCGCGGATCCCGTGCTCGCGCCGAAGGCGATGCTCGCCGCGGAGAAGCTCGCCGCGTCCGGCCGCCTTTCGGACCTCTCGGGCGCCTGGCTGCTCGCGGGCGACGCGAGCCCGCTCGGACGGTCGGTCAAAGCGCGCCTCGCCAAGAAGCTCGCGGCCGACCGCGAGGCGGCTCCCTACCTGCGCCTGAGCCGCGCCGCGGTCGCGAGCTGGCCGCTCTGGAGCCGGGCGAATGCGGGGCCCGAGGCCCTTCTGTTGGCACTCGGCATCTGGACCGAGGGCGGCCCGGCCGCCCCCGAGCTCTTCCCGAAGACCTCTCCCGACCTCGCGTTCACCGCCTCGCTCGAGCTCGCGCGCGTCGGCCAGATCCAGCGGTCGATTCTTCTCGCCGAGGCTCTCCGCGCGAGCGCGCCGAAACGCGTCCCCTGGGCGCTCGAGCCGCCCGCTCTGCGCGCGCTCGTCTATCCGTTCCCCTATTCGGATCTGGTGCGCGCGGAGGGGGCGCGCCGCGGTGTCGCCCCGCTCCTCCTCGTCGCCTTCCTGCGCGAGGAGAGCCTGTTCGATCCCGCCTTCGCCCGCGGCGTCGAGCGCGGCCTCGCCGGCTTGATCCCCGCGGCGGCCAGCCGCATCGCGGCAGCGGCCGGTCTGCCGCCTCCCGGCCCGGACGATCTCGAACGGCCCGAGGTCGCGATCCCGCTCGCCGCGGTGGAGCTCGGCGCCGAGCTACGCACGGCGCGCGGTGCGGTTCATCGCGCGCTCGCCGCCGTCATCGCCGGGTCGGAGACGGCGAAGCTCTGGCAGAGCTACTGCTTCAGCCAGGAGCCCGAAGAGCTCTGGACCAAGATGACCGACGGTGCCGCGCGCGCGCGCTTGGCCGCCGTCTTCGCCACCTGGGCCCATTACCGGGAGGAGTACGAGAAGCGGCCGTAGGCGGGGTGCTCAGGGTTTGCCGGACGCTCCGGGTGCTCCGGGCGACCCCGGTGCTTCGATCGTCTTCAGGAGCGGCGGCACCCGCTCGACGTCCTTGTCGTCGAAGGTCTCGACGTCGGCGGTTCTCCGGAGCTCTTCGGACCAGCGGTCGAGCTCGGCGTTCAGCCGCTGCTCGTGGAGCACCCTGCGGATCTGCTCGCGGACGTCTTCGAGCGGCGGTGGTTTTTCGCCCCGCCGCTCGATCTCGGGGACGAGCGTCGCCTGGTAATAGGCACGGATGTCGTCGAGGCTGACGAAGACCCTGGGGCCGAGGCGGTCGTTGACGTACGAGAGGACGGCGAGCTGACGCGCGACGAGCTGCGCGAGCGCCGCGCGATCCATGCCGAGCTCGGCCAGCTTGCGCTCGAAGGCGGCGGCGTCGGGAAAGTGACCGCGAATCGCTTCCACCTGCTGCTCGATCTGCTCGACCGGCACCTGCACGAACCCCGAGCGGTCGATCTCGTGCGAGCGCAGGCGCTGCTCGATCAGCTGGTCGAGCACCCGGAAGCGCAGCGTCGCGTCGCTCTCCCCGGGTTTCCGCGCCTCGAGCCCGAGACCGATCACGCGGTCGACGTCGGAGGCGAGGATCGGATCCTCGTCGACGACCGCGACGACGCGATCGACCAGGCGGAGACCGCTTGCCGCGACGCCGGCCGGCAGGGCCGCAACCGGCTTCGAGAGGGCCCAGGCCGCCGCGAAGAGGGCGATCGGAAGAGCGATCCGGCGGCAGAGATGACGGCCCGGGCACGGCATGGCCGGCATGCTAGCATCCGCCCGGGATGACCGAAGAAGGACGCGCGGCGCCGGGGCGGCTGCTGGTGGTCGCGACGCCGATCGGCAACCTCGGCGATCTCTCGCTCCGCGCGCGCGAGGCGTTCGAGCGCGCGGACCTGATCGCCTGCGAGGACACACGGGTCACCGGGCGTCTCCTCGCCCATCTCGGCATCCGCAAGCAGCTCGTCTCGCTCCACGAGCACAACGAACGCCAGCGCCTCGCGCGCCTCCTCGACGATCTCGAGCGGGGCGCCACGATCGCTCTCGCGAGCGACGCCGGCACGCCCCTCCTCTCCGACCCGGGCTTCCTCCTCGTCCGCGAAGCCGCGGCCCGCGGCGTCGCGATCGAGCCGATCCCCGGCGCTTCGGCGATCCTCGCCGCGCTCGTCGCCTCGGGCCTTCCGCCTTACCCGTTCACCTTCGCGGGGTTCCCGCCCTTCCGCTCCGGCAAGCGCCGGGCGTTCTACCGCTCGCTCGCCGCGCTCGGCCATACGGTCGTCGTCTTCGAGTCGCCGCACCGCATCCTCGCGAGCCTCGCCGACGCCAGGGCCGAATTCGGCGACCGCCCTGCCGCGCTCGGTCGCGAGCTGACCAAGCTGCACGAGGAATTCCTCCGCGGCCGGCTCTCCGAGCTCGCGGCCGAGCTGGCCTCACGGCCGTCGCTCAAGGGCGAGTTCGCCCTCGTGGTGGGGCCGCCGCCGCGAGGGGAGAGCCCGGAGGAGGAAGAAGAAGCGGAGAGCCCGGCGGTCAGCCGAGGGGGCCGGTGATCCAGGCGCCGCCGAGCACGCGCTCTCCGGCATAGAAGACCGCGGCCTGGCCGGGAGCCACGCCCCGTTGCGGCGTCGCGAACTCGACCTCGACCTTGGAGCCCGGGAGCGGCCGGATGCGCGCCGGAACCCCGGGGTGGCGGGATCGGATCTTGACCGTCGCCTCGATTCCGCCTCGGGCGGCGTCCGGAGGCGGGCCGATCCAGTGCAGGCGCTCGCCCGTCAGCCCGCGCGCGAGCAGCTCCTCGTCCGTTCCGACGACGACCCGGTTGGCCGCGGGCTCGATCGCGAGGACGTAGAGCCGGCTCGGGGCGGCGATTCCCAAGCCCCGCCTCTGGCCGACGGTATAGCGGTAGTAGGGATCGCCCTGTCCCAGCTCGGTTCCGTTGCGGTCGACGAGGGTGGCCGGGGTGCCGTCCGCCGCCGGGAAGCGCTCGGGCGCCGCCGCGACCTCGGCCTCGACGAACTCCCGCACGCCGCCCGCGACGAAGCAGACCTCCATGCTCTCCCCCTTCTCGGCGACCGCGAGGCCGGCCTCGCGGGCGAGCGCGCGGACCTCCGTCTTGGTCATGCCGCCGAGCGGGAACATCGAGGCCGCCAGCTGCTCCGCGGTCAGCTCGAACAGGTAGTAGCTCTGGTCCTTCTCCGGGTTCGAGGCGGTGTGGAGCTCCGGCCCTTCGGGGCCTTCGAGGATCCGCGCGTAGTGGCCGGTCGCGATCCGCTCGGCGCCGAAGGCGCGCGCCCGCTGCCAGAGGAGGTCGAACTTGATCCAGGTGTTGCAGGCGACGCACGGGCTCGGGGTGCGTCCGGCGAGGTAGTCGCCGACGAAGGGATCGACCACCTTGGCGCGGAACTCGGCGTCCATGCGTAGCGTGTAGTGGGCGATGCCCGCCTGGGCCGCCACCCGCTTCGCGTCGGCCAGATCGAGAGCGCCGCAGCAGCGGCCGTTCCCGGCCTCCTCCGAGCGGTCCCAGAGGAGCATCGAGAGACCGACCACCGGCCGCCCTTTTCGGGCGAGCAGCCAGGCGGCGACCGAGGAGTCGAGGCCGCCGCTCATGGCGACGGCGATCAGGCCGGAATCGCTCATCGAAAGTCTCTCGAAGCCGTCACTGTGCGGCGTGGGCGGCGAGCGCGGGCGCGAG
This sequence comes from Thermoanaerobaculia bacterium, assembly GCA_035607445.1. Taxonomy (GTDB): domain Bacteria; phylum Acidobacteriota; class Thermoanaerobaculia; order Multivoradales; family UBA5704; genus DASYKS01. Next base: position 8,405 of record DATMZM010000528.1, read on the forward strand.
CCGCCTCAAGGCCGCGACCTCGCGCGCGAGCGCGACCAGGAAGGCATCGACTTCGGCCGCGGTGTTCGGCAGGCCGAAGCTGATGCGCAGCGACGAGAGCGCCTCCTCGGCGCCAAAGCCGGCGGCGAGCATCCCCTTGCTCGGCTCGACCGCTCCGGACGAGCAGGCCGAGCCGGTCGAGACCGCGAAGCCGGCGAGATCGAGGCGGATCAGGAGCGCCTCGCCCTCGACGTCCGCGAACGCGACGTGCGAGGTGTTGGGCAGCCGCGGCAAGGTCCGGGCGTGGATCCGGGCGCTCGGAATCTCCGTCAAACCCGCCTCGAACCGATCGCGCAGCGCGCTCAGGTGACGGTGCCGCTCGGCGAGGTCGCGCGCCGCGATCTCGGCCGCCGCGCCCAAGCCCACGATCGCCGGCACGTTCTCCGTTCCCGCCCGCCGCCGCCGTTCCTGGCTGCCGCCGACGAGGTGCGGCAGGAGGTCGAAGCCCTTCTCGAGCCAGAGGGCCGCGGCGCCGAGAGGACCGTGGAACTTGTGGCCGCCGAGAACGAGGGCGGAGGCGCCCAGCGGGCCGCACCGGACCGGCACCTTGCCGACCGCCTGGACCGCGTCGCAGAGCAGGCGGATGCCGCGCTCCCGGCAGGCCGCGGCGACCTCCGCGACCGGCTGCAGGGTCCCGAGCTCGTTGTTCGCGAGCATCAGGCAGACGAGCGAGGTGTCGGGCCGGAGCGCCGCGATCATCTCCGCCGGGTCGACCACCCCGCCGCGCGGGGCGATCCGGTCGACCGAAAAGCCGCGCTGCTCGAGCCGGGCGACCGCCTCGCGGATCGACGGATGCTCGAACCCGGAGACGACGAGGTGTCCCCCCGCGCCGAGCCTTCGGCCCGCCCGCTCGCCCGCGTCCGCGACGACCGCGTTGCTCGCCTCGGTGCCCGAGGCGCAGAAGACGATCTCGGGCGGCCGCGCGCCGAGGAGCGCCGCCACCTTCTCGCGCGCCTCCTCGACCGCGTTGCGCGCGGCCTGGCCGAAGGTATGCAAAGAGGACGGGTTTCCGTGGCGCTCGGAAAGCCACGGCAGCATCGCCTCGAGGACCCGCGGGTCGAGGGGCGTCGTCGCGTTGTGATCGAGGTAGACAACGGCCATGGAATCGCTATTGTAGCCCCGTGGCGAGCGAGTGCGGAGGCGAGCCCGGGCGGGCTCCGGCGTCCTCGATGTGAGGCATCGCCGACCGGCCGGGAGGACGTCCGCACTCGAGACGGACGTCGAGATGGAAAGCGAGAGCCATGCGTCGTAACCCGCGAACCGAAGCGCCGTGCCTTCCCGTCGTGCCAGGTTTCGAGTCGATCTTTCGGGCGACCGCCGCACTGCTTCTGATCGCCGCTCTGAGTGCGCCCGCCCGCGCGCTCGAGGAGCCGGCGAAACCGCCGGCCGAGGCCGCTCCCGCGGCGAGCCCGGCGCCGGATCCGGCTAAATCGCCCCCGACCTCTCCGGCCGCCAGCCCGCCGGCCACCGCCGCGCCCGCGGGCGGGAGCAAGGCGGAACCGGCCAAACCGGCGCCGCCCAAGAAGCCGGTCAAGCTCGACCGCGGCACCCAGAAGAAGCTGATCGCGGCGCTCGGCGAGGCCTACCGCACCTGGTTCGATTCGGTCTCGCTGCTGCTCTCGAACGAGGAGAAGGTCGCGTTCCTCCTGCTCGACAAGGACTACCAGCGCGACGCCTTCATCAAGCGCTTCTGGGAGGTGCGCGACCCGTACCCGGAAACCGCGCGCAACGAATTCAAGGACCGCTGGGAGACGACCCTCGAAGAGGCGAAGTCGACCTTCGGCAGCCTCGAGGACGAGCGCTCGCGGATCCTGCTGCTCAACGGCAAGCCCGACGGCCGCATCACCGCGCGCTGCACGACCCTCCTCTGGCCGCTCGAAGTCTGGTACTACGGCCGCGGCAACCGCTTGCGCCAGGAGTTCCTGCTCGTCTTCTACCAGCACTACGGCGCCGGCAAATTCCAGATCTGGGATCCCAACGAGGGCTTCGAGGTCCTGTTCGTCGACGGCGGCGCCTCGGGCGGGGGCGGCAGCCGGATCGTCAACGAGTGCCGCAACGGCGACCAGATCGCGGGCGCCCTGGGCGCGATCGCGAACCAGCGCCTGTCGTACATGTCGCTGCTGCTCGAGCTGCAGACGCCGCCCAAGGGGCCCGGCGGCGAGTGGGTGTCGACCTTCAACTCCTACTCGACCGACGTGCCGCCCGACGCGGCGACCTTCCCGGCCAAGATCGAGATCGCCTACCCCGGCCGGCACCAGAACCGGACCGTGGTCCAGGGCGTCTTCGCCGTCGCGCCCGGCGACATCGGCCAGGCGAAGCTCGGCGAGCATCGCTCCTACAACCTGTTGATGACCGGCGAGGTGCTCGAGGGGCGCGAGCTGTTCGACAGCTTCCGCTACAAGTACGACTTCCCGGGCGAGAGCCAGCAGGCGCTGCCGCTCGTCTTTCAGCGCTACCTGCGCCCCGGTCACTACAAGATGGTGGTCAAGCTCGAGGACTTGAACGGCGGCAAGCTCAACCGCACCGAGATCGAGCTGGTCGTGCCGCAGCTCGACTCCGAGGCCGCCGCCCTGCCGCCCGCGGACCCGGCCACCGCGAAGCTCTTGGCGGAGGCGAACGCGGCGATCCGGCGCGGCGAGAACACCCTCCAGCTGATCCCGCCGACCGGCGAGCTGCAGACCGGCATGCTCCGCTTCGACACGCTCACCACCGGCCCGGACATCGCGAAGGTGACCTTCGGCCTCGACGGCAAGCCGCTCCTGACCAAGATCAAGCCGCCCTACAGCGTCGAGCTCGATTTAGGCACCCTGCCGCGCTCTCGCACTCTCGTCGCGACCGCCTACGACGCCACCGGACGCGAGCTCGCGAGCGACACGCTGGCCCTCAACTCGGCCGGCCATCGCTTCCGCGTCCACCTGACCGAGCCCGAGCGGGGCAAGCGCTACAAGACGAGCCTGACCGCCTCGGCGGACGTCCAGGTGCCCGACGGCGAAGCTGTCGAGAGGGTCGAGTTCTACCTGAACGAGGACCGCGTCGCGACGCTCTACCAGCCGCCCTTCACGCAGCCGATCGTGCTGCCCAAGGACCTCTCGCTCGCCTACGTGCGCGCGGTCGCCTACTTGACCGACGGCAACTCGACCGAGGAGGTCCGGTTCGTCAACGCCCCCGAGGACTTCCAAGAGCTCAACGTCCAGTACGTCGAGCTCTACACCAGCGTCTTCGACCGCGCCGGCCGGCCGGTCGAGGGGCTCGAGCAAAAGGATTTCGTCGCCACGGAAGACGGCGTGAAGCAGGAGATCACCCGCTTCGAGAAGGTCGACAACCTGCCCATCCACGCCGCGATCCTCCTCGACACCTCGGCCTCGATGGAGCCCAACATCGGCGCGGCGCGCGCGGCGGCGCTCGAGTTCCTCGAGAAGCGGATCCAGCCCAAGGACCGCGCCGCGGTCGTCACCTTCAACGACCGGCCGAACCTGGCGGTCAAGTTCACCAAGGACCTCTCGGTCCTCGCGGGCGGTCTCGCCGGCATCAAGGCCGAGCGCGGCACCGCGCTCTACGACAGCCTCGTCTTCTCCCTCTACTACTTCAACGGCGTCAAGGGCCAGCGGGCGATCCTGCTCCTCTCGGACGGCAAGGACGAATCGAGCAAGTTCAGCTTCGAGGACACCCTCGACTACGCCCGGCGGGCGGGCGTCACCGTCTATGCGATCGGCCTCGGCAAGGATCTCGAGAAGAAGAAGCTGACCAAGCTGGCGGAGGAGACCGGCGGCCGCTCGTTCTTCGTCCAGAAGCCGGAAGAATTGACGCGCGTCTACGCGGAGATCGAGCGCGAGCTGCGCTCGCAGTACCTGCTCGCCTACCAGTCGACGAACACGTCGGAGGACAACAACTTCCGCACGATCGAGCTCAAGGTCCTCGAGCCGGGCCTCGAAGCGAAGACCCTCAGGGGGTACTACCCCTGAGCCCGACCCGATTCGAGATTCTCGAGATTCTCATTCGACGTTCGTCGTTCGGCCCTCCGAGCCGCCCTCCGGCCCCGCGTCTCCCAGCGCTCGTCCCCGGCCGCTCCGCGGGCGTTGTCGCGCCGGATGGGCCGGCATAGGATCGGGCTCCCATGCCACGTCGCGGTCGCCGGAGCTTCCCGGGCCCCACCAGCTCCTCGATGCGACGCTCCTCGCGGGCGCCGCTCGCGCTCGCGGCCGTCGCGGTTTTTTCGCTCCTCTCGCCCGTTCGTGCGCTCGCGGCACCGGCCGCCGTCCCGACGGCTTCTCCCGCCGTTCCCGCGGCTCCCGTCGTTCCGGGCGCCGAGCTCGCCCCGCGCCACCAGCGCTGGCTCGAGGACGTCGCCCTCCTGATCTCGGAGCCCGAGCGGCAGGGATTCCTCTCCTTGAGGCAGGACTATCAACGCGACGCCTTCATCCGCCGCTTCTGGCAGGTGCGCGATCCGCAGCCGGAGACCGGGCGCAACGAGTTCCAGCGGCGATGGGAGGAACGGGTCCAGATCGCCCGCGAGCGCTACGGCGGCCTGACCCAGGACCGGGCGAAGATGCTGCTCTGGAACGGCCCGCCGCAGCAGACGGAGACCATTCACTGCGCGGACGTCCTCCTGCCGCTCGAGATCTGGTCGTACGCTTCGAGCGAGCTGATCCACGGCACCTTCACCCTCGTCTTCTACGAGCCCCTCGGCTCCTCCCGCGGCATCTATCGCCTCTGGTATCCGGGCGAAGGGGTGGGCCGCCTGCTCAATTTCGCCCTCTCGTCCCAGCTCTCGCCCGATCAGCAGGCGAACCCCGGACCCTGGATCGCGAGCTGCGCGCGCGGCGACGCCATCATCGGCGCGCTCAGCCAGGCGGTCGACTGGAGCCTCGTCGAAGCGAAGCGCTCGCCGGTGCCGAAGCCGGGCGAGGAGTGGCTCAAGACCTTCCTCGCGCGCTCGACCGAGCTGCCGGAGGGCGCGGCGCTCCTGCCCGCGCGGCTCGATCTCCTCTTCCCGGCCCGGCGCCAGAGCCGGACCGTCGTCCAGGGCCAGGTCGCCGTGCCGCGCAAGGAGGCCGGTCTCGCGAAGGTCGGCGAGCACGCCTCCTACGACTTCGTGGTCGACGGCGAGGTCCTGCGCGAGGGCGAGCTGTTCGATCAGTTCCGCTACCGGTTCAGCCTCCCGGAGGTCGAGACCAAGAGCGACGAGATCCCTCTCGTCTTCGAGCGGACGCTCCGGCCCGGCACCTACCGGATGATCCTCCGCGTCGAGGACGCCGGAGGCAAGCGGTATTACCGCGAAGACCGCGAGATCGCGGTGCCCGGCGCGGAGGGGATCACCGCCGCGCCTGCGCCGGAGGCGGCGAGCGGCGGGCGTCTCGCCGAGGCGAACGCGGCGATCCCGGCCGGCGAGCAGACCGTGCGCCTCCTTCCCGCGACGCCGGGCCTCAAAGTCGGCTCGGCGCGCGTCGAGGCGCTCACCACCGGCGAGGGGATCGCGAAGCTGGTCTTCGAGCTCAACGGCCGGGCGATCTTCTCGAAAGCGCATCCGCCCTACAGCGTCGAGATCCCGCTCGGCCTGCAGCCGCGCACCCATCGGCTCCGCGTGCGGGCGCTCGACGAAAAGGGCGTGCAGCTCGCGACCGACGAGCTCCTGCTCAACGCCGGCCCCCATCGCTTCTCGGTCCGCATGGTCGAGCCGCAGCCGGGCAAGAGCTATCGTTCGAGCCTGCGCGCCCAGGTCGAGGTCGAGGTGCCGCAGGGCGAGCAGCTCGACCGCGTCGAGCTCTTCCTCGACGAGGACCGCGTCGCGACGCTCTACCAGAAGCCGTTCGTGCAGCCGATCCTCCTGCCGGAAGGCGGCAAGGTCAGCTACGTGCGCGCCGTCGCTTACCTGGCCGACGGCAACTCGACCGAGGACGTGGTGCTGGTCAACGCGCCCGAGTCGACCCAGGTGGACGTCGATCTGGTCGAGCTCTACACCTCCGTCGTCGACCGGAAGGGGCGCCCGGTCGACGACCTCGACCGCGCCGATTTCCGCGTCTTCGAGGACGGCGCCGAGCAAAACGTCGTGCGCTTCGAGAAGGTGCGCGACCTGCCGATCTATGCCGGCGTGCTCCTCGACACCTCGGCCTCGATGACCGATCAGCTCGACGAGGCGGTCAAGGGCGCTCTGCGCTTCTTCGAGACCGTGATCACGTCCAAGGACCGGGCGATGGTGATCACCTTCAGCGACCGGCCGACGCTCGCGGTCCCGTTCACCAACGACCGCGAGGAGCTCATGGGCGGTCTCGCCAACCTGGTCGCCGACGGCAACACCGCTCTTTACGACAGCATCATCCAGGCGCTCTACAACTTCGGCGGCTTGAAGGGCAAGCGGGCGATCCTGATCCTGACCGACGGCCGCGACGAAGGCAGCCGCTACAGCTACGCCGACGCCCTCGACTACGCCAAGCGCTCGGGCGTCGCGATCTACGCGGTCGGCATGCGCCTCTCGACCAAGGACGCCGACGTGCACCTGAAGCTCCACCAGCTGGCCGAGCAGACGGGAGGGCGCTCCTTCTTCATCGACCGGGCGGCGGAGCTCGACGCGGTCTACAAGGCGGTCGAAGAGGAGGTGCGCAGCCAGTACCTCCTCTCCTACCAGTCGACCCAGAGTGGCACGGGCGAGCGCGACCGCTTCCGCTCGGTCGAGATCAAGGTCGGCAAGCCGGGCCTCGAAGCGAAGACCATCCCGGGCTACTATCCGTAGGCTTGAGCGCCCGACCGCCCCTCGTCCTCGCCTCCGCCTCGCCCCGCCGCCGTGAGCTCCTGACCGGCCTCGGGCTGACGTTTTCGATCCGTCCGGCCGACCTCGACGAAACGCCGCTCCCGGGCGAAGCCCCCGAGCCCTACGTCCTCCGCCTCGCCCGCGCCAAGGCTGCGGCAGCGGTCCGCCCGGGGGAGCTCGCCCTCGCTGCGGACACCGTCGTCGTCCTGGGCGGCGAGCTGCTCGGCAAGCCCACCGATCCCGAAGACGCCGAACGGATGCTCGCGAAGATCGCCGGCCGCGAGCATCAGGTCTACACCGGCGTCGCCCTCGCCGAACGGAACGGGGGATCCGGCTCCGAGTCGGATCGCAAAGTTGACCGTGAGGTTGTGACCGTCGTCCTCTCCCGCGTCCGCATGGCGCCGCTCGACGCCGCCACCATCCGCTGGTACGTGGCCACCGGCGAGCCGCTCGACAAGGCCGGCTCCTACGCCGTGCAGGGCCTGGGCGCCCTCTTCGTCGAAGCGATCGACGGCAACTACACGAACGTCGTCGGCCTGCCCATCCCTGCCGTGCGG
>DATMZM010000090.1:0-14339 GCA_035607445.1 Thermoanaerobaculia bacterium
CCTCCTGGGCGCCCGCGATCTCGCGCTCGAGCGGGCGCACGCCGCGGAGCGAGAAATCGTAGCGGTGATGGAGGGTGTGGTTCTCGACCCGGTGGCCCCGGCGGGCGATCTCGGCGGCGATCTCGGGGTGCTCCCGGACCCTCTTGCCGATCGCGAAGAAGCTCGCCTGCGCTCCCCGTTCGGCGAGGAGATCGAGCACGCGCGGCGTCACCTCCGGATCCGGGCCGTCGTCGAAGGTGAGCCCGATCTCGCCGCGCGCCGTCTCCTCCGCGCCGAGGCGGGAGACGTTGGGTCCGAGGAGGCGGCTCTGCGGGGTCAGGCAGGCGCCACCGATCGCGAGATGGTCGAGGACGAGCGCCCCGGCGACCCAGGGCCAGCGCTCGGGTACCGCGAGGAGGGTGGCGAGGCCGCCCGCGTGGATCGCGAGCGTGGCGCGCAGGAACGAGGGGATGCGGTAGGGGCGCGCGGGGCGGCCCGGGGCGGGCTCGCTGCCTTCGCGCGGGGGCGCGGGCACCGGGTCAGGCACGGAAGGCAGCCCGGGCGAGCGCCTGGAGGGCCGCGCGGTCGAGCTTGCCGCGATCGGTCCGCGGCAGCGACCGGACGAAGACGACGCTGCGCGGCACCTTGTGGGCGGCGAGCCGCGGCCGGCACCAGGCGAGCACCTGGTCGGTCGAGACCAGTCCGTCGCGGCAGGCGATCACGGCGCGCAGCACCTCGCCGCCGCAGGCCGCTCCCGGGACTCCCAGGACCGCCACCTCGTCGATGCCGGGAAGGTCGCCGAGGATGCGCTCGACCTCGCGCGGGTTGACCTTCTTGCCCTTGATGTTGACCAGGTCGTCGACCCGGCCGAGGAGCGCGAGCTCGCCCCGGCGCCAGACGCCGAGGTCGCTCGTGTGGTAGACGCCGCCCGCGAGGCGCGCGTCGGGGTCGGGCAGGTAGCCGAGCGCCACCGCGGGGGAGGAGACGGCGACGATCCCCTCGCCCCCCTCCTCCGTCGCGCCGAGCAGCTCGACCCTCGCCCCCTCGACCGGCGTGCCGGCTGTCCCCCGCTCGCCCGCCCCGCCCTCGCGGTCGTAGGTGATCCCGCCGCACTCCGAAGCGCCATAGAAGACGTGCACCGGCCTGCCGAACGTCTCGCGGAAGCGCGCCGCGGTGGCGGGCGGCAGCTGCGCCCCGGCGGTGATCGCGAGGCGCAGGCTCTCGGGCCAGGCGGGCGGCTGCGAGAGGCGGAGGAGGGCGTCCAAATAGGCCGGCACGGTCGGGAACACCGTGGCGCCGCAGGCCGCGGCGGCGACCAGCGGCTCGACCGGGCTGTCCCCTTCGGGCATCACCAGCACCTGGCCGCGCAAGAGGGCGGGCAGCGCCAGGCTCGACAGGCCGTAGGAGTGGCTCATCGGGACCGTGGTCACGAACGCGTCGTCCGGCCGGATGCCCATCGAGGCCGCGAGCTGCGCGTCGTCGGCGACCAGAGCCTCGGCCGGCGTCGCGATCCCGCGCGGCGCGCCGGTCGAGCCGGAGGTGACCTTGATCACCGCGATCGCCGCGCCGGCCCTCGCGCCGTCCTCCCACGCATCCGGCGGCGTCCCCTCCCCTTCGGGCTCCTCCTCGCCGAGCGGGCCGAACGGGCCGATCGGGCCGATCGGATGGAGGGCGAAGATCCCGGGCCCTTCGGGCCAGGAGCAGGGGCATTCGAGGAGCGCGAGGGCGCCGAGGCCGCGGGCGATCCGGCGGCGCTCGGCCTCCGGCGTGCCGCCGTCGAGGAGGAGGACGGGGTGGCCGAGCCGGCGGAGCGCCAGGAAGCCGGCGAGGAAGCCGGGGCCGTTCCGGGCGGCGAAAGCGATCGGCGCGCCGGGGCGGCCCGGCAGGCCGGCCAGGAGCCGGGCGACGCCGCGGGCGAGCGCGGCCACCGAGCCGCGGTCGGCGCGCCGCGTCCGCGACACGACGAGGGCCTCCCGGGGTGCGCGCTCGGCGAGCCGCTCGAACGAGGTGAGGATCGGGTCGTTGGCCATACTGGAACGCCGGAAATTCTAGCAGGTCGGGCACTTGGACCGGCCCTCGCGGTCCGCCGCCCGGCGCGCCGGCCGCTCCGGTCCGGATCTTGCCGCCCGGCCCGGTTTGCTCCCTGGCCGGCCGCGCAGTACGATCCGGGTCTCGGCGCCCGAGCCCGTGCCATCTGTTTCCTGGCCCATGATTTGCGTGCGCGCAAGTCGGCGGGGCAGGCTCGGGTGGCGGCACGGCGCCGATCTTCTTCGAGGACTTTTTTCGCATGGCAGAAGTCAGCGTGACGGCGACCCTTCGCGAGCGGATCAAGCGTCTCATCGTCGACAGCCTCCACTTGGACGGCACCGACCCGGATTCGATCGAGGACGGCGAGCCCCTCTTCGGTGAAGGGCTGGGCCTCGACTCGGTCGACGCCCTCGAGCTGGTGGTGGCGCTCGAGAAAGAATTCGGTATCAAGATCAAGAGCAACGAGATGGACCGCGACGCGTTCTCCTCCGTCGCGAGCCTCGCGAGCTTCGTCGAGGGGCGGCTCTAGTCGACGCCGGGTCGGACCCCGAGCGGAGCCCCGCGCGCGAGATGGTTCGAGAGAGGTGCGGCCCCGCCCGGCGCGTCGCCGTCACCGGTGTCGGGGCGGTGAGCGGCTTCGGCTGGGGGATCGAGCCGCTTTGGGCGGGCCTCTCCTCGGGCCGCGCCGCAATCGCCGGTTTCGGCCGCTTCGACCATGCCGGGCACCGCACCCACGTCGCCGCCGAGGTGCCGGCGCTCCCCGCCGCGCTCGCGCGCAGGACGAGCGGGCGCCGCCTCTCGATCGCCGACCGGTTCGCCCTCTCCGCCGCCTTCGAGGCGCTCGCCGCCGCGGGGCTGCCGGGGGATCTCGCGGGCGAGGTCGCGGGCGTCTACTTCGGCAGCTCGACGGGCGGCATGTGGGAAGGCGAGCGCTTCATCGCCGGCCTGCTCACGGCGACCCCCAGGCTGCGCACCTCGCTCCTCGCCTCCCAGCAGGTCAACGGCCCGGGCGACGCCGTCGCGCGCCGGCTCGGCGTCTCGGGCCCGGTCGAGACCCTCTCCTCGGCGTGCGCCTCGGGCGGGCTCGCCCTCGGCGCGGCGCTCGACGCGCTCCGGGCGGGAGAGGTCGACCTCGCGCTCGCCGGGGGCGCCGATTCGCTGTGCGAGATCACCTACGGCGGCTTCAACGCGCTGCGCTCCGTTTCGGAGGAGCCCTGCCGGCCGTTCCGCGCCGGGCGCGACGGGCTCTCGATCGGCGAGGGGGCGGCGGTGCTCGTCCTCGAGAGCGAGGAGCGGGCGCTCGAGCGCGGCGCCCGGCCGCTCGCGTTCCTGGCCGGCGCCGGCGCGTCGTGCGACGCCCACCACATGACCGCTCCGGAGCCGGCCGGACGGGGCGCCGCGGCGGCGATCCGGGCGGCGCTCGCGGACGCCGGCCTGGCGCCCGGGGAGATCGACTTCGTCAACGCCCACGCGACCGGAACCCCGCTCAACGACGCCGCCGAATGGCGCGCCTTCGTCGAGGTCTTCGGCGCCCGGGCCGCAGGGCTGCCGGTGACCGCGACCAAGGGCTCGATCGGCCACCTGCTCGGCTCCTCGGGCGCGATCGAGGCGGTGGCGACGGTGCTCTGCCTCCGGCACGACGAGGTCCACCCGACGCCGGCCGGCGGCGAGGTCGATCCCGAGCTGCCCGTCGACCTCGTGCTCGGCAGCCCGCGGCCTCTCGCCGCCCGCGCCGCGCTCTCGACCAGCCTCGCCTTCGGCGGCTCGAACGCCGCGCTCGTCTTCACCCGGGCCGGCGCATGACCGGGGTGGCGATCACCGGCCTGGGGCTCGTCGGCGCCTACGGCCTCGGCACGGAGGGGCTCGCCGCGGCGCTCGCTTCCGGCGCGGCGCGCGGGGCCGAGATCGATCGCTCGGCGGGCTATCACCTGCCCGACAGCGCCCGCTCGGCGATCCTGGCCGGCAACCTGCAGCTCGCGCCCTGGGTCCAGCCGGGCGAGGCGCGGCGGATGAGCCCGCCGTCCAAGTTCGCCGTCGCGGCGGCGCGGATCGCCCTCGCCCAGGCGGGTTTGACCCCCGGCGGCGGCGAGCCGGGCGAGGGGGAGGCGACCGCGGTCGTCCTCGCCACCGCGTTCGGGCCGGCCTCCTTCACCGACCAGCTGATGCGGCAGATCGTCCGCGAGGGGCCGCAGGCGGCCTCGCCGTTCTACTTCTCCGAATGCGTGGCGAACGCTCCGGCGGCGCAGATCGCGATCGCCGCGGGGGCCCGCGGCGCGAACGTCACCGTCGTCGAGCGCGAGGCGGGGGTGCTGCTCGCGGTGGCCAAGGGCGCCGCCGAGATCGCCTCCGGCCGCGCCCGCCGCGCGCTGGTCGGCGCGGCGGAGGAGATCCCGCCGCTCGTCCATGCCCTCCTCGATCGCTTCCGGGCGCTCTCCCGCGGCGCGGCGGGCGAGGAGGCCGGGCGCCCTTTCGACCGCCGGCGCGACGGGTTCCTGGCCGGCGAGGGGGCGGCGGTCCTGGTCCTCGAGCGGGAGGAGGACGCGCTCGCGCGCGGCGCCCGGCCGCTCGCCCGGATCGCCGGCTGGGTGCGCGCGTTCGACCCCTCGGCGCCGGCCACCGATTGGGGCACGGGGGCGGCGGGGCTCGCCCTCGCCCTCGACCGCGGTCTCGCCCGCTTCGGCCTCGACGCGGGCGGTTTCGATCGCGTCGTTTCGGGAGCGAGCGGCGCTCTCGCGGGCGACCGGCTCGAGTCCGCGGTGCTCCGCGCCGCGTGGCGGGATCGGCCGCTGCCGCCCGTGCTCGCGCCCAAGGGGGTGACGGGAGAGTACGGCGGCGGCTTCCTCTCGGCCGCGGTGCTCGCCGCCGCGGGCATGCCCTTCGGCCCGACCGCCGGCTTCTCCGAGCCCGATCCGGAGCTCGGCGTGATCCCGCACGACGGCCGGCCGCTCGCGCCGCCGCGCCGCCTGCTGGTGACCGGCCTCGCGGCAGGCGGCGCCGCGGTCTGGCTCGCTCTCGAAGCCGCGGGGGCGGCGCCGTGAGCCTCTCGACGAGGATCGGCGCCGCGATCCCGGCCTACCAGGCCGCGCCCTCGGTCGGCGCGGTCATCCGCGGCACCCTCGCGCTCGTGCCCGACCCGCTCGCCGAGCTGGTCGTGATCGACGACGGCTCGAGCGACGGCACCGGGGACGCGGCCCGCGCCGCGGGGGCGCGCGTCCTCGTCCAGCCGCGGAACCTTGGCAAGGGAGCGGCCCTCCGCCTGGCGTTCGCCGACCTCCTCGCGCGCGGCTGCGACGGCGTGGTGACGCTCGACGCCGACGGCCAGCACCTGGCGGCGGAGCTCCCCAAGCTGCTGCCGCTCGTCCTCGAGGGCGCCGACCTCGTGCTCGGCGTCCGCGACCATCTGTTCGGCGAGATGAGCCGGGTCCGGCGCGCCAGCAACCGGCTCTCCTCGCGCGCGATCTCGTTCGCCGCCGGGCGGCCGGTGCCCGACATCCAGACCGGCTTCCGCTACTACTCGCGGCGCCTGATCGAGACCGTCGGCTTTCCCGAGGACCGCTTCGAGGCGGAGAGCGCCGTCGTCGTGCGCGCCGCGCGGCGGAACCTCCGGATCGCCGCCGTGCCGGTCCACCTCGGTTTCGCCGACGGCCGCACGACCAGCCACTACCGGCCGCTCGTCGACAGCCTGCGGATCGCGCGGGCGGTGATCGCGGCGAGGTTCGAGGGAGAATGACGAATGGCGGAGAATGACGAATGACGAATCAAGAATCAGGAATTCGAGATTCCGGATTCGACATTCGACATTCGGTCCTCGTCACCGGCGGCAGCCGGGGCCTCGGGCGCGCGATCGTCGAGGCGCTCGCCGCGTCGGGCCGGCCGGTCGCTTTCACCTATCGGGTCGAGGAGGCGGCGGCGCTCGAGCTCGAGGCGCGGCTCTCGGTCGAGCGCGAGGTGCCGGTGCGCGCGTTCCGCTTCGACCTCGCCGACCGCGCCCGGCCCGACGACCTGGTCGCGGAGGTCGAGGCGGCGGTCGGCCCGCTCGGCGGCCTGGTCCACAACGCCGGCATCCGCCGCGAGTCGCTGCTCGCCCTCTCCTCGGACGAGGAGTGGGACGGCGTCCTCGACGTCGACCTCTCCGGCGCCTTCCGGTTGAACCGCTCGGCCCTGCGCGGCATGGTCTCGCGGCGCCGGGGCGCGATCGTCCACGTCGCCTCGCTCTCCGCTCTCCACGGCGTCGCCGGCCAGGCGGCCTACGCGGCGGCGAAGGCGGGCCTGCTCGCGATGACCCGGGTCCTGGCGCGCGAGGTCGGCAAGCGCAACATCCGGGTCAACGCGGTGGTCCCGGGTTTCGTCGCGACCGACCTGACCGCGGACGTGCCGCCGGAACGGATGCGCGCCCTGCGCACCGGCGAATGCCTGCCCGCCGGGGTGAGCGCCGCCTCGGTCGCCGCCGCTGTCGCGTTCCTGCTGAGCGAGGGCGCGGCCTCGATCACCGGTCAGGCGATCGTCGTCGACGCGGGAGCCTCGGCGTGAGGAGAATGACGAATGTCGAATCGGGAATCTTGAAGACGCTTCGTTCTAGATTCTTGATTCGCCATTCTTGATTCCACTCATGTCTCTCGCCGCCCTCATCTCCCGCCATCCGCTCCGGACGCTCGGGATCGGCCTCGCGCTCACCGCGCTCGCCGCCTGGCCCGCGGCGCATCTGCGGATCGAGACCGACCTGACGGCGCTCCTGCCCGACGGCGCGCCGGCAGCGGACGACTACCGGACCTTCCTTAGGACCTTCGGCGGCTTCGAGAAGGTGTTCGCGATCGTCGAGGCGGCGCCGGGAGCGCACCTCGAAGAGGGCGCTCTCGCCGACGCCGCGCGCCGGCTCGCCGAGCTGCTGCGCGCGAGCCCGGAGGTGCGCGCCGCGCGCGCCGGCTTGGAGGATGCGGACGAGCGCTTCTTCTTCGACCGCATCGCCCCGCGCTTGCCGCTCCTCGTCTCAGCCCCCGGCTGGCAGGCCGACCTCGCGGCGCGGCTCGATCCCGCGGCGATCCGCGACCGGGTGGCGACGATGCGCCGGGCGCTCCGCGGGCCGGTCGGCGGCTTCGCGCGCGATCTCTTCACCGCCGATCCGCTCGGCCTCGCCGAGGGCCTGCTCGGCGCGGCGCCCGCCGGCCTCTCGATCGATCCGCTCTCGGGCGTCTTCATCTCCAGGGACCGGCAGGCCGCGCTGATCCTGATCACGCCCGCGCGCGCCGAGCTCGATCCGGCGGAGGGTCGGGCGATCCTCGCGGCGGTCGACCGGGCGCGCCGCAGGGTTGAACGGGAGGCCGGGCTCCGGCTCGTCGTCCGCTCGATCGGCGGCCCGGTCTACGCCGCCCACGACGAGGCGATCTTGAAGGGCGATCTCGCCTCGACGCTCTCGGGCTCGACCCTGGGGGTCGCGGCGGTGCTGCTCGCCGGGTTCGAGGGGGTGCTGATCCCCGTCGCGATCACGCTCGCGGTCTTCGCCGGCGTCGCGTGGACGGTCGCGGCGGGCGCGATCGGGCTCGGCAGCGTGACGGTGATCGGCATCGGGTTCGCCGCGGCGCTCCTGGGCGTCGGCGTCGAATACGGCATCCATGGCGGCTCCCGCTTCCGCCTCGCGCGCTCGGCCGGCGAGCCGCGACCCGCGGCGCTCGCGACGGCGTTCCGCGAGGCCGGCCCCGGCATCGTCTCCTCGGCTCTGACCTCGGCGGTCGCCGTCGGAGCGCTCGCGATCGCGCACTTCCGGCCGCTGCGCGAGCTGGGGCTCCTGCTCACCTTCGGCGTGCTCGCGACGCTCGCGACGACGGTGCTCCTCGGCGCGCCGCTCGTCGTCCTCGGACGGCGCGAGCGGCCCCAGCGCGCGCTCCTCTGGCGCTCGTTCTGGCAGCCGCTGATGGAGCGCACGGTCGGCTCTTCGGCCCGCCACCCGAAGCCCGTGCTCGGTACCGCGCTCCTCCTCACGATCGCGGCCCTCTTCGGCCTGCGCGGCCTCTCGGTGAGCGTCGATCCGCGCGCGCTGCGGCCGAAGGACTCGCCGCTCGAAGCCGTCGAGCGCCTGGCGTTCGAGAAGTTCGGCCTCGGGCTCGACACCTCGACCGTCGTCGTCCGCCGGGCGGACCTGGGCGCCGCGATGGACGCTGCGGCGCGCGTGCGCGAGATCCTCGCCGCGCGCTTGGGGAGCAAGGCGGCGATCGACAGCCCGTCGGACTGGATCGTGCTCGGCCGCCGCCGCGCGCGGAGGCTCGCCGAGCTGCGCCGCCTGCCGTTCGCGCGCGCGGCGGACGATTACGAGCGCGAGCTCCTCGCCCAGGGCTTCCGCGTCGAGCCGTTCCGGCCGGCGCTCGCGGCCCTCCGCGCCCTCTCCCGCGGCGAGGACCCGGGCGCGCCCGAGCCCGGGGAATGGCCGGACTGGATGGCCGAGCTGGTGCGCGTGGCGCCTCACGGCGGACCCGAGGCGGCGGCGGTCGCCGTCCACGTGCGGGTGCCGATCGGCGCCTCGGGCGAGGCCGAGTCCGAAGCGCTCGCGGCGGACCTCCACCGGGAGGTTCCGGGGGCGGCCTTCGCCTCGGCGCCGCGGGTCGGGCGCGAGCTGCGCGATCTCGCGACCCGCGACCTCCTCCGCTCGAGCCTGTTCGCCGCCTTTCTGGTCGCCCTCGTCGTGCTCGTCTCGCTGCGAGGCAAGATCGGCGCCTCGCTCCTCTCGAGCGTGCCGCTCCTCCTCGGCTGCGTCTGGACGTTCGGCCTCTGGGGCGCGCTCTCCCGGCCTCTCGACCTCGTCTGCGTCGCCGCGCTGCCGGTCCTCTTCGGCACCGGGATCGACCTCGGCGTCCACGCGGTCCACAGCGCCCGCCACTCCGCGGCCGGTATGCGGGGCGTGCTCATGGAGTCGGGGCCGGCGATGACCCTCGTCATGCTCACCGCCTCGATCGGTTTCGGCAGCCTGATCGCCTCGCGCGTGCCCGGCCTCCAGAACGCCGGGCTGATCGTCGCGGCCGGCGGCCTCACCTGCCTCGCGGCGACGCTCCTCGTCCTGCCGGCGCTCGAGGCGGCGTTTTCGCCCGGGCACCGAGGCCCGGAGGTGGGGCGGTGAGCGCCGTCGCGACGCCGAAGCTGCCGCCGCACGCGCCCCAGGCCGGCGTCTGGCGCAAGATCCTGGGGCCGTTTTACGTCACCGGGATCTTCTGGTTCCGCATCCATCGCTGGGGTGTCGAGGCCTTGCCGCCGTGGTTGATCGGCATCGCGATCTCCCTCTTCACCTCGTTCTTCTGGGTCGCGCTGCGCAACATCCGCGCGGCGGTCGCGAGCAACCTCGAAGCCGTGCTCGGGCCCTGCGGCTTCTGGGAGCGGCAGCGGCGGATCTTCCGCACGCTCCACACCTACGCCTGGTGCCTGTCCGAGCGCTACGAGAACCTGAACGGAGAGCGCCGGCCCGAGGTCGGGCTCTCCGGCCAGGACCACTGGGATGCGGTGACCCGGGAGCCGCACGGGTTCATCCTGCTCACCGCCCACTTCGGCAGCTGGGAGGCGGCCTCGTTCCTCCCCTCGGCGATGACCGGCCGCAAGGTCCACGTCGTCCGCGAGGGCGAGACCGATCCCAAAGCGCAGGAGTTCATCCGCGAGCTGATCGAAAAGCAGGGCGCCGGGGGCTACGTCACCCACTTCGCGGATCACGATCCGAGCCTCGGCATGAAGCTGCTCGACGCGCTGCGCGAAGGGCACATCGTGGCGCTCCAGGGCGATCGCCCGCGCTCCTGGGGCCGGCCGATCGAGGCCCGGCTCTTCGGCCGCCCGTTCCCGCTGCCCGTCGGTCCCGCCACCCTCGCCCGGGCCGCCGGCGTGCCTCTCGTCCCCGTGTTCGTCGAGCGGCTCGGCCGCCTCGCCTACCGCTGCGAGGTCCGCCCGCCGATCCAGGTCGACCGCGCGGGAGACCGCGACGCCGCCATCCGCCAAGCCGTCGACGCCTTCTCGAAAGAGCTCGAAGCCGCGATCCGAGCCCGGCCGTACCAGTGGTTCTGCTTCCGGAAGGTGTGGTGAGGGCCGGGAAGCTCGATTCCGGCGCGGAACGGCCGTCGTAAAAAAACGAACCGGGGCGCTTTCGACGGGCGCCCCGGTCTTGGAAGGGTGTTTCCTGCCTCAGCTCACCAGCCGCATTTCTGGCCCTTGTTCTGGGTTTTCAGCCAGTCGAGCAACGGCTTGAAATAGTCGACGATCGCCGTCGCGTCCATCTGGCGGCTGCCGGTCAGCGCCTCGAGCGCGTCCGGCCAGGGGCGGGAGGCGCCCATCGCGAGCATCTTCTCGAGCTTCTCGCCCGCCGCCTTGTTGCCGTAGATCGAGCAGCGGTTGAGCGGGCCTTCGATCCCCGCCGCCTGGCAGAGCGCGCGGTGGAACTGGAACTGGAGGATTGCCGCGAGGAAGTAGCGGGTGTAGGGGACGCTCCCCGCGACGTGGTACTTCGCCGCCGGATCGAAGTCCGCCTCGGTGCGCGGGATCGGCGGCGCGACGCCCTGGTACTTGCGGCGCAGCTCCCACCAGGACTTGTTGTAGTCGGCGGGCTTGATCTCGCCCGAGAAGGTCTTCCAGCGCCACTGGTCGACGAGCAGGCCGAACGGCAGGAAGGCGATCTTCTCGAGCGCGCGGTCGAGCAGCAGGCCGATGTCCTTGGACGGATCGGGCACCTGGTCGATCAGCCCGAGCTTCTTTAGGTACTCGGGCGTCACCGAGAGCGCGATCGTGTCGCCGACCGCCTCGTGGAAGCCGTCGTTCGCGCTGTCGCGGAAGAGCATCGGCAGCTTGTTGTAGGCGCGCTGGTAGAAGTTGTGGCCGAGCTCGTGATGGATCGTGTTGAAGTCCTCGGCGCTGACCTGGATGCACATCTTGATCCGCAGGTCCTCCACGTTGTCGATGTCCCAGGCGCTCGCGTGGCAGACGACGTCGCGGTCTTTGGGCTGCAGGAACAGCGAGCGCTCCCAGAACGTCTGCGGCAGCGGCGCGAAGCCGAGCGAGGTGAAGAAGCCCTCGCCGTACTTGACCATGCCGAGCGGCTCGGTGCCCTTGGCCTTCAACCGGTCGGTCAGGTCGTAGCCGGGGTCGGCCGAGCCGGGGGCGACGAGCTTGTAGACGTTGGTCCAGTCCTGCGCCCACATGTTGCCGAGGAGATGCGCTGGGATCGGCTCTCCCGGCTTGACCACGCCGGCGCCGTACTGCTCGGCGAGCTTCGCCCGCACGTAGCAGTGGAGCTGGTCGTAGAGCGGCTTGACCTGGCCCCAGAGGCGGTCGACCTCCTTGCTGAAGTCGTCCGCCGGCATGTCGTACTTCGAGCGCCAGAAGGCGCCCAGGTCCTTGTAGCCGAGCGCCACGGCGCCCTCGTTGCCGAGCGCGACGTAGCGCTCGTAGCGCGCGCGCAGCGGCGGCGCGATCGAGTGCCAGCCGGCCCAGGCGTCGAGCAGGACCTTGGGGTCGCGGCTCTCGGCCATGACGTCGGAGAGCTGCTCCAAGTCCTTGCACTCCCCCCCCGGAGGGCAGTACTTGCCGCGGCCGTAGTCGGCGTCCATCGAGGCGAGGATGGTCGACAGCTCCGCCGTCTTCGCCGGGTCGCTGGGTGCCGGCACGGTGATCGCCTGCTTGATCAGGTTGAGCTTGCGGCGGACGTCCTCGGGGAGCGCCAGGCCGTCGTAGCGCGGTGCCCGCTGGGCGTATTCGACCGCCGCGGTGAGCGCCTGCTCGCCGGCCTTGGCGGAGATGATCTCGGTGTCATAGGTGATGAAGTTCTGCTTCACCCAGTCGGCCCGGCCGGCCGCGATGGCGAGCTCGCCGAGCTTCTGCTCGGCTTCGGCGACGAACGCCTCGGCCTCTTCGACGGTGGGAGGACCGGCCGTCTCCTTCATGTCCGCTTTCACCGCAGCGCCCGCCGGCTCCGCCCGGGCCGCTCCGGCCGCGAAGAGAAAACCGAAAGTTCCGAGCGCCAGGGCGAGCGCGCCACGGAAGGGAAATCGATCGAGTTGCATCGGGTCCTCCGCTTCGTTGGTTGCAGTTGGTCTAGCCTCCGAGCGCCCGCGCGATCCGCTCGACGCCGCGGTCGAGCTCTGCGATCGAGGTGGCGAACGAGAGGCGGATGTGATCGTCGGCGCCGAACGCCGAGCCGGGGACGACGGCGACCCGCGCCGTCTCGAGCAGGTACTCGGCGAGCTCGACCGAGGTCGCGCGGTCGGGGCCGAAGGCCTCCTTCGCGCGCGGAAAGGCGTAGAAGGCTCCCCCCGGCGGCCGGCACGTGAGGCCCGGGATCGCGTTGAGCCGGGGAATCAGGAAATCGCGCCGCTCCTGGTAGGTCGCGAGCATGCGCTCGACGTCCGGCTCGCAGTCGCGCAGGGCGGTGAGGGCGCCGACCATCGCGAACGAGGTCGGGTTCGAGGTGACGTGGCTCTGCACTCCGGAGACCGCGCCGATCAGCGCCGAGGGACCGAGCACGTAGCCGATCCGCCAGCCGGTCATGGCGTAGGTCTTCGAAAACGACCCGGCGAGCGCCACCGTCTCGGGGTACTCCGCGGCGAGCGCGGCGACGGTCGCGATCTCGGCGCCGTCGTAGACCAGGCGGGCGTAGGTCTCGTCCGCGATCACCAGGAGGCCGCGCGCGGCGGCGCCCGCGACCAGGAGCCGCAGCTCGGCGCGCGAGATCAGGCCGCCGGTCGGGTTTCCCGGCGAGTTGATCAGGATCGCCCGGGTCCGCGGGGTGACCGCCGCGAGCAGAGGGCCGGCGTGGATCGAGAAACCGTCCGCGGCGTCGGTTTCGACCAGCACCGGCGTGCCGCCCGCGAGCTCGATCTGCGCCGGCAGGCTGACCCAGCAGGGAGAGGGGATGATCACCTCGACGCCCGGCTCGACGACCGCCATGGCGATCTCGAAGAGCGCCGCCTTGCCGCCGACCGAGATCACGACCTCGGCGCCGGACCAGGGCGAGCCCCATCTCTCGCAGTAGTGCGCGGCGACCTCCTCGCGCAGGCTCGGCATGCCGCTGCCCGCGGTGTACTTGGTGAAGCCGTCCGCGAGCGCCCGGCGCGCCGCCTCGACGGCCGCCCTGGGCGTCGGGAAATCGGGCTCCCCGGCGCCGAGATCGACCAGGTCGACGCCCTGCGCCTTGAGCGCCAGGGCGCGACGGGCCACCCGAAGCGTGGCGGATTCGCCGACGCGCGACATGCGGGCTGCGAGCTGCACGGGGCGGGATGGTATCAGAGGGGGAACTGGCGCTCGGCAGGCCCCGCGGGGCGGGCTGAAAACGCGAAGCGGGGCGCTCGCGCGAGCACCCCGCTTTAGCCCTTCCCTTCTCGCGCCGTGGGTTTCAGTTCGGGTGGAAGGGGTCGAACATCTTCAAGCAGGTCGAGACGCTCCAGCCGGAACCCGGACCGTAGTTGCAGACGATACAGAAGAGGTGGGCGTCGTCCGGATGCGGGAAGTCGATCGCGCAACGCCGAGTCTCGAGGTTGAGCGAGAGGTCGAACGTGGCATGACCGGTGGCCGCCGTGGCGCCCGTGGCGGTCAGGAGGTTCGCCTCGCCATCGCTGCCGAGAGCCAGCCGGTAGTAGCCGGTGCCGGGGTTGGCCGCCGCGTCCGTGCCGTCCAGGTAGACCAGCGCATAGGCCTCGCCGCGGAGGGCGCCATCCATGTCGTCCGCGGGCGGCAGGGCGACGGCCCCGGCGAAGAGCGAGCTCGAGGAGCCGAGGGCGAGCGTGTCGAGGTCGGCGGTCGCGCGGAGGGAAGCGGCCTCGGTGCGGAAGCCGGCGGTCATCGCATCGCGGAGCGCCTGGTCGGGACGGGTGATGGCGGTGGTCTGGGCGGCGAGCGGGGCCGAGATGGCGGCGACGAGGGCGAAGGAGGCGAGGGAGCGGAAGGCGGTATCGAGTCGCATTGGCGTATCGTCCTTTGGGATTCCGAACCGTCCGTCAGTGGATCGGGTCGTGCCCAGGTGAACGATCGGTGCGGGGCGATTCCCTCACTTCAAGTTTCTTGGCTCCAGATGCCGGGCCGGCCGGGCCTTTTTTTGCAGCTCCAGTCGGTCCGCTCGCGCTTTCTGAAGCTCGCGGAAGGCCTGGTCGCGGCCGCTCAGGTATTGCGGTGGCCAGGTGCCCGTGCGGGCGCCGTACCAGGCGGCGGCCTGGTTGGCGAAGGTGGGATTCCACAGGTGGGGGCGGGCGAGGGCGACCAAGTCGGCGCGGCGGGTGTGGAGGAGGGTATTGACCTGCGCGGGCTCGGTGATCGCTCCGACCGCCATGGTCGCGATCCGCTCTCGACGGCCGGGCGCGTTGCGGATCGCCTCGGCGAATCGG
>DATMZM010000411.1:0-23684 GCA_035607445.1 Thermoanaerobaculia bacterium
GGTGAGCTCGGGGAAGATCGGCAGGCAGACGACTTCCTGTGCCGCGGCGGTCGCGACGGGGAGGTCCGGGAGCGGGCCGTCGGCGAACATCTTGGCGAAGGCGGGCTGGTGGTGGAGGGGCGAGGGGTAGTGGATGCCCGCGCCGATGCCCTGCGCCGCGAGGTGGGCGAGCAGAGCGTCGCGCCGCTCGGTGCGGATCGTGAACTGGTGGTAGACCGATTCGACCTCGGGGCGGTCGGGCGGGATGCGCAGGTCGCCCACTCCGGCGAAACGCTCGGCGTAGCGCGCGGCGATCGCGCGGCGGCGGACGTTGTCCTCTTCGAGGAGGGCCAGGCGGCAGTTGAGCACCGCGGCCTGCAGGCTGTCGAGGCGGCTGTTGGTGCCGATCTCCTGATGGGTGTAGCGCTCGGATTGGCCGTGGTTGCCCAGGCGGCGGGTCCGTTCGACGAGCACCGGCTCGTTGCCGGTCACGGCTCCGCCGTCGCCGAAACAGCCGAGGTTCTTGGTCGGATAAAAGCTCCAGGCCGCGATGCGCCCGAACCCGCCCACCCGCTTGCCGCGCCAGCGCGCGCCGTGCGCCTGGGCCGCGTCCTCGATCAACCAGAGGCCGTGACAGCCGCAGACGCGGAGGATCTGGCCGACGTCGAAAGGCCGGCCGTAGAGATGGACCCCGATCATGCCCACGGTGCGATCGGTGATCCGCGCCGCCGCGTCTGCCGGATCGAGGTTCAGGGTCTCGGGATCGACGTCGACGAAGACCGGCACGCCGCCGACGAGGGCGACCGACTCGGCGGTGGCGAAGAAGCTGAACGCGGGAACGAGCACCTCGTCGCCCGGCCGGAGCCCGAGCACGCGCAAGGGCAAAATCAGCGCGTCCGTGCCGTTGCCGAGGCCGGCGCAGGCTTCGACGCCCAGGTAGGCGGCGAACGCCTGCTCGAACTCCTTGACCTCGCGGCCGAGGACGAACGCGTTCGACTCCAGGATGCCGCGCCAGCGCCGGTCGAGCTCCGGCTGGAGCCGGCGGGTGGTCCGGCCGAGATCGAGGAAGGGGACGTTCATCGGGGGTGCGCCTCCGGGGGCGTCGCGGGCGGCGGAGAGCTCGGCTCCGCGGAGAGGTCCAAGGATCCGCCCGGCTCCGGGTCGCCCGGCAGCCGGCGGAGCGGGTAGCGGGTCCAGGGGGTCGCCCAGAGGCCCAGGCGGGCGTCGCCCATCGTGATGTTGTTCGGGATCTCGATCTGGCCGACGAGGCGGAAGCGGGCGTCGCGTTCGACGACCGGGAACCAGGACGGGAAGACGATCAGGTAGTCGGGCCGCCGCCGGTCGATCGCCGCGAGCATCGCCTGCTCGAACGGGACCCCGTGGCGCACGGCGCCCGCGACCTCCGTGCGGACCTCGGGGGAAGCGATGCCCACGAGATCGACGATCCGGTTCGGCAGCAGGAACTTGATCGCGCCGATGTCGTTGACCGCGAGCGTCGCTTCGGGCGGCAGGCGCGGCGCCAGGTAGCGCGCGATCTCAACGTCGCTGTCCTGCACGTTCGCGACGTTCTGCGCGAACTGGAGCGGCCCGCGCGCGAGCTCGGCGAGGGTCGGCCAGGCGAGGAGAGCGAGGAGAGCGGCGCGCAGCGGGAACGAGCCGAGCGAGCCGCCGGCGCCGAAATGGAGGCGCGGGCCGAGCGCTTCGCCCGCGCGCTCGAGACCGAGGACGCCCAGGATCGCGACGATCGGGAGCAGCGGAAAGTAGTAGCGCCCGAAGTTGCCCGCGAGGATCCCGCGGCCGATCGGGCTCATCGTCGAGTAGGCGAGGGGCAGCCCGAGGAGCCAGAGCGCCGGCAGGAGCCCGCGGTCGCGCGGCGTGCCGAGGCGCTCGACGAGGGCGAGGACGCCGGCCCCGCTCGCGAGCACCAGCCAGGGCTGGGCGCGGAACAGGATGCCGAGGATCGCCGCCGCGTACTGGACGTCGGGCACCAGCCGCCGCAGATCGCCTCCCTTGGCGGAGTAGGTCGTGGGCAGGAACGAGCCGCCCACGAGCTTGTAGAAGAGGACCGGGCCGGCGACGGCGCAGGCCGCGAGGCCGAGGCCGACGAGCACCGGCCGCCAGGGCCTCGGGCGGGCCGGCCGCCAGACGAGAGCGCCGTCCTCCGCGCGGGCGAAGCTCACGAGCAGGCGGTCGAGCACGGCGAGGACGAGGAGGAACGCGCCTTCCGGGCGCGCGAGGATCGAGAGGCCGAAGAGGCCGAGCGAGAGGGGCGGCCGGGCCGGATTCCGCCGCTCCCGCAGGTGGAACCCGATCGCGCCCGTGCTCAGGAAGACGAAGAGGGGGATCTCCATCCCCGAGAGCGCCGACCAGGCGAGCCAGCTCGTCGCGAGCATGAAGGCGGCGGCGAGGACGGCCGAAGCCGGCCGCAGGCCGAGCTCGCGCGCGAGACGCCAGACCGTCCAAACGCCCGCGAGATGGAGCGCGACGCCCAGGGCCTTCGTCCACAGGACGACGCTGCCCGGAAGGTGGAAGAGGAGCGCCAGGAGAGCCGTCCAGAGCGGCGCCGTCGAGCCGGTCACGAGCTCCCCCGGGTTGTAGGCGAGGCCGTGCCCGGAAGCGAGGCTGCGCGCGAACTGGAGGTGGATCCAGCTGTCGTCGAGGGGAAAACCGAAGTCGCCCGAGAGGACGTAGGCCTCGGCAGCGAAGTAGCCGAGGCAGACCGCGAGAGCGCACGCGAGGAGCGCCGGCAGCGGCGAGCGCCGGGGCTCGTGAGGAGTCTCGGAGGGCGGCATCAGAGGGTGCCTCGCATCGGGGGCGCAAGCATACACAACGTCCGGCGTGCGTTTATGATGCATGAAATGCCCCGGCACCCCTCCCGTTTCTCGCCGTTCGAACGCAAACGGCGCACGGTCTCCCGCCTCGCCCTCTACGGCAGCGCCCTTCTCGCGGCGGGCGCCGCCGTCGCCTTCGTCACCCTGTTGCAACGGCCGATGCGCTCCTACGGCTCGGAGGAGTTCCGCGACGCCGACTACGAGCATCTGCCCGAGGTGATCGAGTTCCGCGACTACGTGAGGATCGATACCACCGACGCGACCGGCGACGAGGCCGCGGGCGCCCGCTTTCTCGCCCGCGAGCTCGCGGCCGCGGGCATCGCCGCCCACGTCCAAGCGATGGGACCGCGCAAGGCGAACCTCTGGGCCATCCTGGAAGGCCGAGATCCGAAAGCGATCGTCCTCCACAGCCATCTCGACGTCGAGAACATCCACCCGACCGAGGACTGGTTCGTGCCGCCGTTCGAGGCCCGGCTCGACCTGCCCTGGATCTACGGCCGCGGCGTCTTCGACATGAAGAGCCTGGCGATCGCCCAGCTGCGCGCGTTCATCGCGCTCAAGAAGAGCGGCCGGCCGCTCGCGCGCTCGGTGATCCTGCTCGCGACCAGCAGCGAGGAGACCGGCAGCGGCCTCGGCGCGCGCTGGCTGATCGCGAACCGGCCGGATCTCGTGCGCCGCTTCGGAACCGTCCTGACCGAGGGCGGATTCGTCGAGGCGCGCTCGCGCGCCGACATCAAGTACTGGGGCATCGAGATCGGCCAGAAGCATTACGTCGATCTGGAGATCTGCGGTGCCTCGCGCGAGCCGCTCGAGCAAATCGCGAAGTGGTTAAAGGAGATGCGGCCGAGCCTCGGCTACCTGCGCGTCAACCCCGCCGTCCGCGAGTATCTGAAGCGTTACGCGCCGACGCGGGACGACGAGCGCATCCGCGCCGCGCTCGCCGATCCCGACGCCGCGGTGCTCGATCACGCCGCGTTCGCGAAGCTGCCGCTCTACGTCCAGGCCTTCTTTCGCGACGAGGCTCTGCCCTTCGAAATCGAGGCCGATCCCGGCGGCGGCTTCGAGCTCAAGGTCGTCTACCATCTGCTTGAGGACACGCGCTTCGAAGACGTGCGCGACCGGCTGGTGCCCCCGGGGCTCTTGCACGGGCTGGCCGTCCATTGGGAGGACCCCGCGGGACCGCACGCTCCGAGCCCGACCGGCACGGAGACGTTTCGCGCCCTCGTGGCCGCGGTCGAGCGGCGCTACCCCCAGGCTGACGTCGGCCCCGCGCTCCTCCCCTGGACGGCCACCGATTCGCGCTTTTTTCGCGCGGCGGGAATCCCCTCCTACGGCTTCTCCCCGTTCCTGATCTTGAGCACGGACACGCTCCAGGTCGACAACGCCAACGAACGGCTGGCGATCCCCGGATTCGTCGAGGGCGTGAAGCTTTACGAAGAGCTGCTCCGCACTCTCGCGCTTTGACACTTTTTGCCAGACTTCCTGGTCAAAGATTGTCCCGTTTCGGAGTGCGGAGCGCTCATTCCCCTGCGGCTCAGCTCCTCAGCACTTGGCACGATGCCTGCTTTATCGTGAGGACAAAGCCCATGGAATCCCCCGTGGGAGAAGGAAGAAGAGAGACTGGGAGGAAACCATGTTGAACCGCCTTCGTAACCGGCAGAAGGGTTTCACGCTCATCGAGCTGCTCATCGTCGTGGCGATCATCGGCATCATCGCCGCTTTGCTGATTCCGAACTTCCTGGATGCTCTCCAGAAGGCCAAGCAGAAGCGCACCGTGGCCGACATCCGCAACACCGGCACCGCGATGTTCTCGTGGCTGACCGACCAGGTCGGCGCGGCCGCCGCCGGCGCCTCCACCGCCGCCTCGACGGTGACGATCGCCGACTACGCGTCCGGCGGCCCGAAGGACGGATCCGATCTGACCTCCGTTCTCGTCCCGGTCTACATGCAAGAGGTCCCGCAGCTCGACGGCTGGAAGTCCCCGATCGAGTACTACTTGAAGACCGGCGCGAACGTCCTCGACAAGCAGGTCATGCTGATCCGCTCGGGCGGCCGCGACAAGGACCTTGCGGCCACCAGCTACACCGTGACCTCGTTCGATCCGACCGACTACGACCAGGACATCGTCTGGGCCGACGGCTTCTTCGTCCGCTGGCCGCAGAAGCAGTAACCCTACCCTTCCGTTTGTTGGAGGCTCGGTCAGAGGAGGGTGTCGTCTCGGCGGGACCCTCCCGCTTTTTCCGCGCCCTACTTCCTAGCCGCCGCGATCACCGCGGCGGCTTCGTTTTTTGAGCCGGCTAGAATACTCGGGCCCAAAGCTTCCGGATCATGCGACGCCTCGCCTCCTCAGCCGTCCTCGTCTTCCTCTGGAGCCAGGCCGCTGGCGCCGCGTCCGGGCTCTCCGAGCCCGCGACCTGGCTGCGCGACTACCTGAGGATCGACACCTCGAATCCGCCGGGCAACGAGGCGCGGGCCGCCGGCGCTCTCGACGGGCTCTTGACGCGCCTCGGCATCGAGCACCGGCGCTTCGCGAGCCCGGCCGGCCGGCAGAGCCTCTGGGCGCGCCTGCCGGCGACGGGCGCGGGCGCGACCTCCGCCCGGGCGATCCTCTTGCTCCACCACATCGACGTCGTGCCCCCCGGTCCCGGCTGGACGGTGCCTCCGTTCGGCGGACTCGTGCGGAACGGCAGGCTCTGGGGGCGCGGCGCCCTCGACGACAAGAGCCTCGGCATCGCTCAACTGGCGGCCCTGGTCGATCTCAAGCGGCGCGTTCTCGACCGCCGCCGGGAGATCATCTGGCTGGCGGTCGCGGACGAGGAGAGCGGCGGCGCGGCCGGAACGGCGTGGCTGCTCGACGAGCATCCGGAGCTTTTCAAAAACGTCGAGGCGGTCTTCGGCGAGGGCGGCGCGAACCGCGTCGCGCAGGGGCGGATCCTCTGGTGGGGCCTCGAAGTGGCGCAGAAACGCCCGCTCTGGATGGAGGTCGCGGCGCGCGGCCGCGGCGGCCACGGCTCCGGGCTCAACCCGGGAAGCGCGAACCACGAATTGATCCGCGGGCTCGCCCGCCTGCTCGACGCCAAGCCCCGATGGCGGGTCACCGCGGCGACCCGCGACTACCTGCGGGCGCTCGCCCCTCTGCACAACGGATTCTGGCGCAGCCGCTTCCTGCGCATCGACGCGATCGTCCGCCCGGACGGGCCGACCGAGATGCTGATGCCCGGTCTCGCGAACCTCTTTCTCGACACCGTTCAGGTGACCGTGCTCTCGGGCGGCCAGCGGATCAACGTGATTCCGGCCCAGGCGACGGCGGAGCTCGACGTGCGCCTCCTCCCCGATACCGATGCGGCGGCGTTCTCGAGCCAGATCCGGCGCGCGCTCGGTCCCGACCTCGCCACCAAGGTCCTGGTGACCGCTCCGCCGTCGGCTCCGTCGCCGGTCGACACCCCGGTCTACAGGGCCGCGGCCCGGGTCCTCGGAACCTCGGCGCCCGTCGTTCCCGCGTTCATCGCCGGCTTCACCGATTCCCGCTACTTCCGGGAGCGGGGCATCCCGGCCTACGGCCTCTCGCCGTTCGCGCTCGAGGGCCCGGACCTCGCCGGGATCCATAGCCCCGACGAGCGCATCCCGCTCGCCGAATTCGACCGCGGCGTCCTGCGGATGAAAAAGATCCTCGCAGCGCTCGTCGCACCCTGACAGAAACTGCTCCGGAGGTGACCTTTTTTTTCAGTCGCTCCGGCCGGGACCCCTCCAAAGCGACGATTCCGCCGGTTTCTCCGGAGCTCCGGGCTGGCATGTCGCTTGCGATACTCCCGAGCCATCTGGTCTGAGGAGGGGTTGAAATGGTCTCCCATCGGAAAGGTGACCGTGGGTTTACTCTCATCGAGCTGCTGATCGTCGTCGCGATCATTGGGATCATCGCGGCGATGCTGATTCCCAACTTGCTCGACGCCATGCAGAAGGCGAAGCAGAAGCGGACGGTGGCCGACATCCACATCGTGGGCACGGGCATGATGTCCTGGTTGACCGATCAGGCGAGCGCCGCCGCGGCGGGCTCGACCACCAGCTCGGACGTGAACTTGGCCGACTTCCCGCCGATCACCGTGACGGTTCTCCAGTCGGTGATCGCGCCGAACTTCGTCGGCCTGCTGCCTCCTCTCGACGGTTGGAAGCGCCCGTACGACTACTACTTGAACGTCGCGCACCCGACCGCGCTGCACGTCATGGCGATGCGGAGCAAGGGCCGGGACGGGCTCGCGTCGGGCGATCCCTACTCTCCGGGGGGTTTCGACCCGACGGACTACGAGCAGGATATCGTCTGGACCGACGGTTTCTTCGTCCGCTGGCCACAGAAGTAGCGGCGACCGGAAAGGCCGCGACGGCGCACGCTTCTTCCCCGCGAGCGGGCGCCGGAGCGCGCCGCGGGCTGGCGTAGAATCCCGGCCGCCGTGTCCCTCACCCTCTTCTTCGCGATCTATGCGACGCTTCTCGGGCTCCTCGTCGGGAGCTACTTGAACGTCGTCATCCACCGCCTGCCGCGACGGATCTCGACCGTCCTGCCGCGATCCCGCTGCCCGGCCTGCGGCACGGCGATCCGCCCGCGGGACAACATCCCCGTCTTCTCCTTTCTCGCCCTTCGCGGGCGTTGCCGCGCGTGCGGCGTGCGGATCTCCTGGCGCTACCCGGCGATCGAAGCGGCGACCGGCCTCCTGTTCCTGGCTTGTTTCCTCCGCTTCGGCCCGACCCTCGAAGCGCCGGTCGCCGCTCTCTTCTGCGCCGCGATGATCGCCCTCGGCGGCATCGACGCGGAGCATCTGCTGCTGCCGGATCGCATCACGCTCTCCGGCATCGCCGTCGGTCTCGCCGTCCAGCCCGCGATCCGATGGGCCGGCCTTCGGGACGCCCTGATCGGCGCCGCGCTCGGCGCCGGCCTGCTGCTCGCCGTCTGGGGAATCTGGTACCTCCTGCGGCGCGAGGACGGCATGGGCTTCGGCGACGTCAAGATGCTGGCGATGATCGGCGCCTTCCTCGGCTGGCGGTCGATGCTGGTCGCCCTCTTCGCCGGGACTCTCGCCGGCGCGACGGTCGGCCTCGTCCTGCTCGGGTCGAAGCGGCGCGGCATCCGAGGGAAGCTGCCCTTCGGCGTCTTCCTGGCGTTCGGCGGGCTGGTCGCCCTGTTCTTCGGCGAACCGATTTCGACCGCGTATTTGAGGCTGCTCTAGCCGGCCCGGGACCGCTCGCCATGCGCCGCTCGCCCCGACTCGGCATTCGCCGCGAAATCCTGATCCTCCTGCCCGCGGCGCTCCTGCTCCTGGTCGTCATCTCGAGCTTCACGCTGTTCTCGTATCGGAACGCCGTCCTACGGCTCGAGGAGGAGAGACGGAGCGAGGCGGCGCGGATCGCGAGCGGCCTGGCGGCCGAGCTTTCGGCGCTCCTTGCGCCGACCGAAGCGGACCTCGCCCGGATCGCGGGCGGCCTGCGCGCGGCCCCCGCGGGAATCTCGATCCTCGACGCCTCCGGCGGAGTCGTCGCGGCCATCGGCCCGCTCGATCTGCGTCCGATCCCCCGGCCGCGGAAACCCGGCTCCGGCCTCCCCGCGACCCTCGGCCCGCTCGCGGCGGAGAACCCTTCGGTGGTGGCCTTCGCACCTCTTCCCGGTCGCGATCGCGTCGTTCGGGTCGTGCTCCCGGCGGCGACCCTCGCGGGCCAGCTGCGGGCCACCCGCCTGCTGTCGTTCGTCGTCTTGCCCATCAACGCCGCCCTGGTGCTGCTCGTGCTGTTCGCCCTCCAGCAGGTGCTCGGACCCTGGGAGCGCCTGCTCGCCCGCGCGGAGCTCGCGGGCGCGCCGCGCTCGCCCGACGAGGACGAGATCGAATTCCTGCTCGCGACCTTCGAGCGCGCGATGGCCGCTCTCTCCGCCGCCAAGCTCCCGGCCGAGGACGACCTCGACGCTCTCGAGCGGACCTTGGCGCCGAGCTTCCAGAGCGGGCTGCTCCTCCTGGATCGCCGGGGCGGCGTGCTGTCGCTCAACGATCTCGGCGCCGACCTCCTCGGCATCCCCGTTCCGGCCGCCGACACCCCTCTCCACGAAGCGCTCGCCGAGCGCCCGGAGATGCTCCTGCCGCTCGCCGCCGCGCTCGCCGACGAGCGGGGCGTGCAGCGCGAGGAGATCGAGATCGCCCGCGGCGGCGACCGGCGGGCGACGCTCGGCCTGACGGTCCACCCGCTGCGCCGTAACGACGGCACCGTGCGCGGCTACCTCGCCCTGTTCACGGACTTGACCATCGCGCGCCGGCGGGCGGAGGAGTCGCGCCTGGCCGAGAGCCTCGCCCAGCTCGGCGAGATGGCCGCGGGGGTCGCCCACGAGCTGCGCAACGGCCTGGCCACGCTCAAGGGCTACCTGACGCTGATCGACCGCCGCCCGGAGGACGACTCGGTCGCCGAATACCTCTCCGAGATGCGCCGCGAGGGGGACCATCTCGAGCGCGTGCTCGCCGACTTCCTCGCCTTCGCCCGCCCCGGCTCGGCGCGGCTCGAGCCGCTCAAGCTCCCCGAGCTGCTGGCGCGGGCGGCGGCCGATCCGGCGCTCGGCGGCCTCCGCGTCGACCTCTCCTGCGATCCGGAGCTCTCGGTCCTCGGCGACGAAGGCCTGCTCTCGCGCGCCTTGCGCAACCTGGTGCAAAACGCCGCGGAGGCCGAGCGGCGCGCCGGCGGGAACGGTCCGCTCGAGATCGCGGCCTCGGCCCTCGACTCGGACGACCTCGAGATCGTGATCGCGGACCGCGGCGCGGGCGTGCCGGGCGAGCTGAGGCGGCGGCTCTTCCTGCCGTTCTCGACCGGCCGGGCGGACGGCGTCGGGCTCGGGCTCGCCCTCGCCCACCGCATCGTGACCCTCCACGGCGGCACCCTCGGGCTCGAGGACCGCGAGGGCGGCGGCACCCTCGCTCGCCTGCGGCTGCCGCGAGCCGGCGCCTGAAACGCGAAGGGAGCGCCGCCGGGCGCTCCCTTCGTTCGGCTCGTCGAGAACCCGAGCGCGCGTCAGCGCCCGCCGCCGTCGCTCGCGTCGGGCGGCGGCTCCTTGGCCTTGTCCTGGGGCGACGGCTGGACCTTGAACTCCGTCGCCTTGACGTCGAACTTGACGCTCTCGAAGTTCACGATCTGGGGGAAGGTCGTCCGGAAATCGGTCGTCTCGCCCGGCGCCAGGCGCGGGGTCGTCACCGACGCGAGCTGGGTCGCCAGCGCCTTGCCTTCGTGATCGACGAGGCGGACCTCGAGCTGGATCGCCGCCGCCAGGTTCTGGCCGCCGTTCCGGAGCGTGCCCGAAACGTCGACCCGGTTGCGCCCGGGATCGACAGCCTGGCGCCAGACGATGACGTCGACCGCCGAGGCCGCCGCGGGAGGGGTGTCGACCACCGCATCGGAGGGCGCCGCGTCGCCCTCCTTGGCCTCGGCCGGATGGCTGAAGTCCTTGTCGGTGAACGACCGGCGCGGCTTTTCGGGCGCCTCCGCGACGGCGGCCTGGGCCTGCTTCTCCTCGCCGCTCGACGCCTTGGCCGCCTTCTCGGTCTCGCGGGCGCTGGCGGCGAGATCGACCTGGTCGGCGCGCAGGGACGAGAGCTTGCCGTCCACGAGAGTGAAGACGACCCTCTTGCCGTCGACCTTGTAGGGCCCCTTGAGCTCGAGGCGCGAACCGTCCTTGGTCACCAGCCAGTCGGCCCGCGCCGCGAGCCCGAAGATCGAGCCGAGCAGGAGGGCGAGGATCGTGCGCCGTCGCTTCGAAATGTCCATTCTCAATGCTCCTTCCAGTTCTGCTCGCGGACGCAGATCGGAATCGGCGCGATGCAGACGAGCTGGGTATCGACCTGGAACGTCTTGATCTCCTGCGTGAAGGCGGTGAACTTGCAGCCTTTCGGGAACGTCGAGCGCAGGGTCTTGACCGTCTCCGCGGTCGGCCGGCAGACCGCGCCGGTCGGCGGCGGAGTCCGGGTGCCCGTGACGCGCGGATTCTTGCTGAAATTGGTCTCGACGAACGGGTTCGTGACGAAGGCGTTGATCGTGCGCTTGCGATCCGCGGCGGTGGTGCCGAGGACCGGATTGGCGTTGGTGGAGAGAACGGTGTAGATGTTGCTGTTGCCCTTGCGCTGGCAGAGGCCGTCGCTCGCGGGCTCGGTCTTCGGCACGAAGCCGGTGAAGGTCAGGATGCCGGAGAGGTTGAGCGACTTCGAGATGATCCTCTCGTCGGCGGCGAGCGCCATGAACCAGCCGGCCAGCTTGCCCGTGGGCGGCGAGATCAGGTAGTCCGTGCCCGCGGGGACGGTCGCGGTGATCTGCGTGAAGTTGGTTTCGACCTTCACGGCGTCGCCCTTCTTCCATCCCGAATCGACCACGAAGAAGAACCGGCCCTCGGTGGCGTCCTCCAGCCAGAGATCCTGACGATTGCCGGTGCCGAAAGCGAGCGAATAGAGGCCGCTCCTCGGGTCGAAGACCACCGACGGGGGGAAGTAGATCGGGCGGATGACCTCGCCGCTGGCGGCGCGATTCGTCGCGGTGTCGAAGACCTGGAACGGAGCCCATTCCAGGGGGTCTCCCGAGACCAGCGGGGAGATGCGCAGCTTGCCGCCGCCGACGTCCAGGAGCTTCACGTCCTTGGTCAGATCCACCTTGTAGAGGAAGCCCTGCGTGGTGCCGATGTAGATCCGGTCGAGGTAGCCGTCGAGATCGGTGTCGACCGCCGCCGGATCGCTCGGCGCCGAGCCTGCGAGCGGCTGCTTGTAGATCGTCTTGCCGGTCTCGATGTCGACCATGTAGAGCCAGTTGCCCCGCTTGTTCTCGCCGTTCGGATCCATCCCGCCGCCGAACACGGCGACGTAGTGGTCCTCGTAGCGGGCGCTGTTCGTCGGCGGCAGGGTCGCGTCCCGGACCACCCGGATGCGTCCGGTGTTCGGCGTCGACCAGGTGTTGCCGAGGTCGGGAGCGAGGTTGCCGTCCTCGTCGCCGCCGTCGGTGAAGTTCCAGAGCACCGCGCCGAAGGGGACCGTGTCGCAGCCGGTTCCGCCGTTCCAGCAAGAGGGCACGTAGTCCGCCGCCCCGCCGCCGAGGGGCGCCGGGAGGCCGGTCGACGAATCGAAGACGTCGGGCTGGGTGACGTCGAGCGCGTAATAGGCGCTGCCCCCCTCGCGCAGGCCGCCGAGCAGGACCGTTCGCCACCTGCGTTCGGTGTCGGTCGGCGTGCCCGCGTGCACGGGATCGATGAAGACGTCGTCGACCTGGACGGTGCCGTCGACGCCCCATTCCTGATGATTGTCCCGGGCCTGGTTGTACAGGAACGGCAGCTCGGTCCGCGGGACGTAGGCCATGAGCTCGTAGCCGGTGCCGTTGTCGAAGGATTTCGAGGTGTCGCGGTAGATGCCGCCGTCGAAGAGATGGAGCTCGCCGTCGTTGCTGCCGACCGCGACCACTCGACGGCGGAACTGGTGCTTGAGCCGGAAGCAGCGGTAGCCCTTGTTGCCGGAAGCGCAGCTGGTCCCGGTCCCGGGCTGGTTCGGCACGTCGGCCGTGAAGTAGGTGATCCGGCTCGGCGCGTTGATCACCACCGGGTTCGAATGGAAGATGTCGCCCAGCACGAACGTCGTATCGCGATCCAAGAGGACGCTCGCGACCTTTTGCCCGAGCGTGTACTTGATCGTCGTTTCGACCTTGGCGTTCGCGCTGGCGACCGCCGCCGCGCTGGCCGGATTGGTTGGATCGACGACGTTCAGGCCCATGCCTTCCCAGAGATCAATCTGGTACGGCACCAACGAGGTCTGGGGCAAGAGGAGCCTGCGCTCGAGCGGGATCGCCGCTCCGGTGCTCCCCACCGAATAGAACAGGCGCCGCTGGCTGTTCGCGGAGCCGATCTTCCAAAACGGCGGATCCGTGGCCAGCTGCGCCATCGTGGGAGACTGGTCGAGCAGCTTCTTGCCCGCGTCCCAGAGGTGGCAGCTCGTCCGTGGATTGGCCGTCGCGCAACTGGCGCTGTCGCGGGTGTCCGGCTTGCCCGTCGCCGGATTGATCGGCAGGTCCTTCAAGAACGCGTCGAGATGCCCGTCCCAGGTGGCTCCGGCTCCTCCCGACGCGGGTGCCGGCTCCTCGAACGAGGAGGCGTTGAGCGGCGTGAAGCTCGGAACGTAGATCGTATCGGCGAAGTTCGCCTGGACCGTCGGCACCGCGGCCGACGAGAAGGCGCGGCTCTCCTGGGTGACGCGCTCGAAGATCGACGAGAGCGCGTTGTCGAGCGCCGTCTGGTCCTGCGGGTTGAACGGCTGGATGGTGCCTCCGGACCCGTTGTCCGCCAGGCACTGGAGCACGTTGCCGGAAACCGACACCTGGCCGAAGGCGATGACGAAGGTGATGATGTCGTAGGCCTCGTAGAGGGCGCGCGCGCCCTGGCAAGCGGAGCCCGTGGCGCCGCCGCCGCCGCAGGTGTCGTCGCCGTCGGTCAGGATCAACAGGTATTTCCTGCGGCAGCCCCAGAGCGGATCGTTGAGCTTGGCCACGTCCAGCCAGCCCGTGCCGCCGGGGCACTTGTCCACGTTGTGGCACCCGGCGAACCAATCGCGGAAGGAGTTCATGGAGGCGCCGAGCGGCGTCAGGCCGCCGGCGATGAACGGGACCTGCGTCGCGCTGACGAGGGGGGGATTGCCGGCGGCGCCCGTGTTGGTGAAATAGCGCGCGACGGAGAAATCCGGCACCGTTTCGGTGCCCCGCAGGTTCGGCGCCAGCCGGCGCAGCAGCTCGTCGCGGTTGGTGGTCGTCCAATCCAGGGGCAGGAAGTCGCCGCGGTCGAATTTGCGGTTCGCGGCAAAGGACAAGTTGATCGAAGTCGGCAGGCGATAGCGGTCCAGGAGCGAATCGTTGTTCGGCTCCATGCCGCTGCAGGTGTTCGTGTTGGGCTGGGGCACGTCGTCGACGAAGGTCGTGTGAGCCAGGGTCTGGCGGACGAGCTGGAACGGGACGATCTTGAACTGCGCCGCGGCGAGCGTCAGCGGGCTGCACTTGGTCACCACCTGCCGGGTGACGCGCACGTTGATCGTCGCATCGCCCAAGGCGCCGCTCTCGATCTTCGTCTCGGTGTAGAACGTCTTGCCGCTGACCTGGCGGAGCCAGTACTTGGAGATGGTCGTGCCCAGATCGCCGGTCTTCGGCCAGCCCTGGAGCTTGGCGACGAGGCCGCTCGTCGGCAACGAGGTGGGACCGGTGCACGTGGCCTGCTCGGTGTTGCCTCCGCCGTCTTCACCGCCGAACGTGTAGGAGACGCCCAGGACCGGATAGGAGAGGGCGTCGACGGTCCAGCCGGGGCTGGCCGCGGCCTTGTAGATCCAGTGCTTGCGCCGGATGACCAGATCGTCCTGGTTGAACGTCGAGAAGCCGTAGTTGACGTCCGTGTTGTTGCTGAGCGCGGTGTAGAGCGCCTGCTTCGCCTGGTAGAACTTGGACTCCGGATCGTCCGCCGAGGCGATCGGCGTGGTCGAGTCGCCCGGCCGTTCGTTCATCGAGCCGGAGGTGTCGAGGAGGATGAACATGTAGGGATCGGCCGGCGATTGGCGCAGCAGCTGCCGGTCGTCCTTCACGTCGGCGGCGCGGCCGGCGGCAGCGGAGAGGACGAACGCAAAGAGCAACGCCGTCGCGATCTTCAGCCGCTCTCTCACGGCTCGTTCGATGTTCCACTGCTGAACCATAACTCCTCCCGGCGGCTCGACCGCCGACTTGTCTCACCCTCGAAGCACGCTGCCCGGACCGTCCGGTCCTAATGATGCGGCGGCCCGGTTCGGGCATTGGCCAAGACCGCGCCGGTGGCGGAATCCACCAGCTCCGCCGGTGGCTCCACCTTGATGGGCTGAACGCCGACGTCCGCCGTGAGCTGTTTCTCCGCCAGCGAGATTTCGGTGCCCGTGCCGTCCTTGCCGACCCGCTGAGCCAGGACGTCCACGAAGTAGGTCGGCTCCCCGAAAGACACGCCGCCGGCCTGCTCGTTGATCTCGCACAGGGCGCAATGCGAGAGGTTGGAGAGAAGCGTCGCCTGGCCGGCCGCCGACGGGTCGAGGTCCTGGGCCGAGACGATGTCGACTCGAAATCCGAGACCGGCGCCCGGAGGCGAGTTCGGATCCGACTTGAAGCGCGTGCTGGTCTTGTCGAACTCGCCGAGCACCAGGCCGCGCGCCAGCCACTCGGGAATGGCCGCGTCGGCGGCGTAGAACACCCGGTTGACCAGGCGCTCGTTGGCGCCGATCTGGAGCTCGTTCTGGGTCACCAGGACCAGCGAAAGGCCGATGACGGTCAGGAGCAGGAGAACGAGGAGCACGATGATGTAGGCGCTCCCTCGCTCCCCGCGTCCGCCGGGAAGACGCCCTCGCTCGTGGCTTTTCAAAATAGGTTCCTCAGGGAGACGTTGGTCGTCAGATTGCGCCGGCGGTACATGAGATTCGTCCTCCCGCCGTTGATCACGTCGGTGATCACGGCTCCGCCGCAATTGGTCCCGTAGGTGCGGTCCTCGGCTCCGACCAGGATCGGCGCCTGGTAGTCGCGATCGCGGCGCTCCGTGCGTGCCAGGGTGTTGAGCCGCAGGTAGAAGAGCGACCCGGTGATCGGCGCCTCGCCGGCGGCATTGCCCAGCCACTCGTCGTTCGCGAGATCGGCAGGGTTCTCGATGACCTGATCGTCGGCGTTCGTATCGATACCGAAAGACGCTTGCACGTCGACGATCCCGGACGCGATGTCCACCGTGAGATTGGCGTTGTCGTTCTGGTACGGCGTATTCGTGCCCGGATAGAAGCGCGCTCGCGAGAGGATCGGGACGAGATCGCTCGCCGGATCGCCGGGAGTGGCGCGTTCCTCGCGGACGTAGTAGCGGTATTCCTCGAGAATGCCGACGAATTTCGCGTGCGAGAGAGTCGGCGGGATCCGGAACGCCCCCGGCGGCTGCAGCGTGCGGTAGGCGAGAGGGAGGGTCGTGGTGTCGCTCTTGAAGTGGAGCGTCACTCCGGCGATTCCGGGGGCGCAGGTCGGAGAGCTCTTCGTCGAGCTGATCGGATCGAGCTGGACGACCGTATAGACGGCCGGATCGAACGAGCCGACGATCAACGCTTCGTTCCGCGCTTTCACGGGATTGGCCGCCGCTTCGTCGATCAGGTCGTAAAAGGGGGTCAGGATCTGCGTCTTGTCGGTGGGAGACCGGGCGCAGACGTGGAGCTCGCCGCCGTCGGTCGTCGCCTGATCGGCATCGGTGACGCCCCCGGGAGGATGGGTGCCGTCCCAGCGGCGAAAGGTTCCCGGGTTGACGACGTTGATCTCGAAGATCTCGCTCGCGAAGACTCCGCGGACCGTGATCACGTCGGTGCAGTCCAGGACCTTCGGCGACGTGGGGTCGCCGGGGATCAGGTTCGCATTCGCCCCGGTGACGTTGTCGCGGACGGCGAGCGCGATCCCCGAGGGCAGCCCGCTGCCCGGCTGCACGGCCGGCAGCCGGCCGCGCCCCGCCATTCTCACCAGGCGCGCCATGTCGTACTGGCCGATGCGCAGCGACTGCTGCATCTCGGCGATGCGCGTCTGGACGAGAGCCAGCTTCTCGTTCAGGTTGAAGACCTGGAGCACGATCAGCACGAGGATGACCGTGACCGCCAGGACGACCATGAGCTCGATCAGGGAGAAGCCGGCGGTCGGGCGACTTGACGAGCGAGGCGAGTTCATCGGCCGTTGGTCCTCAAAAGGTTTTGACCGAGCTCAAGGAGACGTGCTTGTTGAGCCCGAGGAGCGACAGGCCGGGAATCGAGGTGCCGTCGCGGCCGGGCGAAATGTCGATCAGAACCTCGCGGATCTGAGCGGGCGGGGAAACCCCACCCGGCAGGTTCGTCGCGCAACGGCCGTCGGTGAAGGAGAGGACGTCGCACTGGTGGACCGTGACCTTGCGGTTCCAGAGAGGCGTCTCGGTCGTTCCCAGCGTCGCGCCGTCGACCCAGGCATGCCTGGTTTCCGAGAAATACTCGACGGTGACCTTGTCGGTGTCCCCGGGCTTCAAGACGAGATCGGGGCTCTCGAGAGGGAGGTTCGACAGGCGCTCGAGCTCGGTCTTCGCCGCGTTCGTCATCTGGGAGTACTGGTTGCCGGTGGTGTTGTTGACGATCGACTGGGTGAAGATCGGCAGCAAGGCGAGGAGGACGAAGAGGAGAATCGCGGCGGCGACCAGGACTTCGACGAGCGAGAACCCGCGCTCGCCGCGCTCGACCGCCACCATCGTCTGACCGGTCCCGTTCTTCACGTCTCTTGAGCCTCCGGCGGCGCGCCGCGAGCGAAACGAGCCCGCGCTCGAGTCATGGGACGACAACTGCGAGGAGTACGAACGACGAGGTGGGATGTAGCAAACGCCGGACCACCGCTTCGAATCCCGCCTTCCCAGTGAGTTACGTTTCGCCCCGGGGATTCGATTATCTCCGAAATGTTACTCGAAGTAACATTTGTGACTCAGGCGCGGTACTTCGGATAGCCCTCGAGGTCGAGCTCCCGGATCCGGCGCTGGAGCGTCCGGTAGCTGATGCCGAGCGCCTCCGCGGCCTGCTGCTTGTCGCCCGAGGACGCCGTCAGGGCGCGGGCGAACCTCTCCCTCTCGGAGGGGACGGCGCCGAGGAGCGGGCGCAGGTCGGCGGGGCGCACGACCGGCCCGGCGGCCAGGATCGCGGCACGCTCGAGGACGTTCGAGAGCTCGCGCACGTTGCCCGGCCAGGGCTCCTGGGAGAGCAGCTCGGCCGCATCGTCGGCGATCGTCACGGGGTCCCGGCCGTGGCGGCGGCAGAGGCTCGCGAGCAGGTGCCGGGCGAGGAGCGGGACGTCGCTCGGACGCGAGCGCAGGGGCGGCAGCTCGATCGGGAAGACCGCGAGACGAAAGAAGAGGTCCGACCGGAAGGCTCCGGCCGCGACCATCCCCTCGAGCTCGCGATTGGTGGCCGCGACCAGACGGACGTCCGCTTGCAGCGTCTGGCCGCCGCCGACCCGCTCGAACGCCTTCTCTTCGAGAGCGCGGAGGATCTTGCCCTGGACCGGCAGGCCGAGCTCGCCGATCTCGTCGAGGAACAGCGTGCCCGAGCGGGCGAGCTCGAACCGCCCGCTCTGGCGGCGATCCGCGCCGGTGAAGGCGCCCCGCTCGTGCCCGAACAGCTCGTTTTCGATCAGCGTCTCGGGGATGGCCGCGCAGTTGACCGCGACGAACGGCCCGGCGCGGCGCGGCGAGAGGCCGTGGAGAGCCCGGGCGAACAGCTCCTTGCCGGTACCGCTCTCGCCGGTCAGGAGCACCGTGCTCTCGGTCGGCGCGACCTTTTCGAGCAGGCGCAGGGCCGCCTTGAGCCGCGGATGGCGCCCGACGATCGGCGGCGCTCCCGGCGCCTCGAAGGCCTCCGCCGCCGCGGTGCCGCCGAGCGCCCGTTCGAGCAGGCGGACGAGATCGTCGATCTCGACCGGTTTCTCGAGGAAGTCGTAGGCGCCGAGCTTCATCGCCTCGACAGCGTTCGCGACGGTGCCGAAGCCGGTGAGCACGATCACCGGGGCGGCCGGCTGGGCGGCCCGCGCCGCGGCGAGGACGTCCAGGCCGGAGCCGTCGGGGAGCTTCAAGTCGGAGAGCACGGCGTCGAACGCGGGTCCCCCGCGGGCGAGAAGAGCATTCGCGGCCGCCGCGGTCGCGGCGCTCAGGACCTCGAATCCCTCGGCGAGGAGAGCGCGCTCGAGGAGCCGGCGCAGCGAATCCTTGTCCTCGACCACGAGCAGGCGCCCGCGTCCGGGACCGGCCGTTTTCACCTCGGGCTCTCGCGCGCCCGGGCGACGACTCGGGCGAGCGCCGCGTCGTCGTCCGGATCGACGGTGCGCAGGTCGAGGATCAACCGGCCGTCCCGGAGATAGCCGACGACCGGCGGATCGCCGCGGCGCAAGCGGGCGAGGAGGCTCGCGTTGCCCGGCAGCGCCAGAGCCTCGCCGGGGATCGGCGCTTCCGGAGCCGAGCCGCCGCCCACGAACGCTTCGGCCGGGACGATCTCGGCGCCGGTCGAGTCCGCGATCCGCGCGAGGCGGGCGCGGTGCGCCTCGGGCTCCGGCCAGAGCCGGTCGAGCGGCAGCTCCCCTCCGGCCAGGTGCAGGCGGAGCACGCCCTCGAGCGCGGCGAGCGCCGCCCGGTCGGGGCGCAGCGCCCGGTAGAACGGATGCTTCCGGCAGCGCTCGACCAAGTCCCGGCGGCCGACCAGGAGGCCGGCCTGGGGCCCGCCGAGCAGCTTGTCGCCGCTGCCGCAGCAGAGGTCGCAGCCGGCGCCGATCAGCTCGGCCAGGCTCGGGTGCTCGCGCAGCTGCGGCTCGGGCCGGCCGCGCAGGAGGCCGCTCCCCTCGTCGACGAGGACCGGCACGCCGAGGCGGCGGCCGAGAGCGGCGAGATCCGCCGGAGCGACCGCGGCGACGAACCCCGAAAGGCGGAAATTGCTCGGGAACACCTTGAGCAGGAGCGCGGTCTCCCCCGAGACCGCCGCCTCGTAGTCGGAGAGGCGGGTGCGGTTCGTCGCCCCCACCTCGACCAGGCGGGCCCCCGCCGCGGCCATGATCTCGGGCAGGCGGAACGAGCCGCCGATCTCGACCAGCTCGCCGCGGGAGACGACGACCTCGCGCCCGCAGGCGAGGCTCGCGAGGGAGAGCACGAGCGCCGCGGCGTTGTTGTTGACCGCGACGGCCGCCTGGGCGCCGGTCGCCCGGACGAGCAGGCGCTCGACCCTCCCGTTGCGCTGGCCGCGCCGGCCGGTCGCGAGGTCGAATTCGAGATCGCAGGCGGCGTCCAGGAGGGCGGGCAGGGCGGCGGCCACGGAGCGCGGGAGCGGCGCGCGGCCGAGGTTGGTGTGCAGGAAGATGCCGGTCGCGTTGAGCACGCGGACAAGGCGCGGGCCGAAGTCCGCCAGAAGGCCGCGCGCCAAGCGCTCGGGCAGCTCGCGCAGCGCCTCGCCGAGGCCCCCCTCGGCCGCGGGCTCGCCGGTCGGGGAGCCGGGGTCCTCGCCGGCCAGCCGCTCCCGCACGGCCGCCAGTTCCCGCCGCGCTTGGATAACCACCGGATCGCGCCCGTATAATGTGACGAGCCGTACGACCGCCGGATCGGCGAGCAGCCGATCGATCGACGGCAGGCGGCGGCGAAGGTCCTCGGGCAAGGCGCCGGCCTCGGCCGGCTCAGGCGGCGCGGATGGCGAACGTTGCATTCCGCCGGCATTCTAGGAGAACCGTGAATCTCAAGCGAAGCGCCGCGCCGGCCGCCCGACCCGCCCCCTCCCGGACCCCGGGACCGGGCCGCAAGGCCCAGCCCGGCGGCTACCAGGAGGCGCTCGACGAGCTGGACCGCCAGGTCCGCCAGCTGCGGATCGACTTCGAGCGCTACTGGAACGGCGCCCTCCCCTTTCCGCCCGACGACCTGCGCGGCCGGATCCAGAACCAGCTCAAGGCCCTGCGCAACGTCTCGATGCGCTCCGCCGTCGAGAGCTTCCGGATGGGCGATCTCGAAGCGCGTTTCAACAGCTACAACGAGCTGTGGAACCGCCGCGTCCGGGATCGCGAGGAAGGGCGCTCTCAAAACCACCCTCCGGTAACGGTCGCCGCGCGGCCGAAGCCTTTCGATCCCGAGGCCGGCATCGTCGTCGCCGAGAGGGTCGAGCCCGAGGCGGCCGAAGCGCTCTATGCCGCCCTCGCCCGCGGCCCGGACGGCCCCAAATTCGATCTCGCGAGCTTCCGGTCCTACCTCGAGCGGCAGACCGCCGCGCTGCGCGGTAAGACCGGTTGTTCGGCCGTCCTGTTCCGCCTGGCCGCGGAGGATGGCAAACTCAAACTCAAGGCTCGTCCGGTCGGCGCCTGAGCGCCGCCGCGCGTTCCGGCAGAAGCCTCGGCAGTCCGTCAAGGAGATTCACTTGCGTAAAGCCCTTTTGAGCATCCTCGCCCTCTCGCTCGCCGCGGTGGTCACCGTCGCCGCGGGTCCGCCCAACCTCTCCTCGACCCTCGAGGCGCAACGCCAGCTGGCGGCCGCGCACCCCGACGATCCGGCCGCGTGGAACGACCTCGGCAACCTGCTCATCCTCTCGAGGCGTCCGGACGAGGCCGAAACGGCCTATCGCCACGCGGTCGAGCTCGATCCGAAACGGGCCTCGGCCCACTTCAACCTCGGCCTGCTCGCGGAGCACCACGGGGACGCGCGGGCGGCCATGAAGGAGTACAAGGCCGTCCTCGAGCTCGATCCGCGCCATGCCTGGGCCCACTACCAGATCGGCGCGCTGCTCGAGAAGTCGGGCCGCGACGGCGCCGCGATCCGCGCCTACGCGCGCGCGTTCGCTCTCGACCACCAGCTGGCGTTCGCCGAGATCAACCCGAACATCATCGACAGCAAGCTCACCACGTCGGCGCTCCTGCGCGCCTACCGGACGGAGGAGGCCCCGACCCTCGCGCCGACCCGCTACGAGAACCCGCAGCGGCTGCGCGACCTCCTCGTCGCCCAGCCGGCGGCGACCGCGCCGGACGCTGCCGCGGCGGCCATCGCGGCGCCGCCTTCCGCTCTCGTCGCCGGAGGCGGCGGCAAGACCGCTGGCACCGCTTCCGGCCCGGCGCCGGGCACGGTGCTGCGCCCGCAGAGCCTCCAGAACACCGGCAAGGCCGGCCAGGTCCTGCCTCCGGGCAGCAGCCGAACCGCCACGGGCAGGACGGCGACCGGCCGCCCGATCTCGGGAGGAGGCCTC
The DNA here is from genome assembly GCA_035607445.1 of Thermoanaerobaculia bacterium. Lineage (GTDB taxonomy): Bacteria > Acidobacteriota > Thermoanaerobaculia > Multivoradales > UBA5704 > DASYKS01. The sequence continues at coordinate 21,572 of DATMZM010000411.1, forward strand.
CACACCTGGACCCGCCCCGAGCCGGTTGAGCAGCCGGTCTACGAGGAACCGGGCACCGAAGAGGAGATCCCCGCCGAAGAGGAGGAGGCCTCGCCTCCCCCTTCGCCGGGGTCGGTGTACTTCCGGCCCGGGCTGCCGAGCACCGGGCGGCTGGACCTGCAGGTGATCCCCCACCGGGCGACCGCGCCCGCCGAAGCGCGGGTCGGTCGGGGCTAGGACAACGGCGAACGGCCGTCGCGGCCGGCCGGTCTCCGCGGTCAGACGTTGAACCGGATGTGGGCCACGTCGCCGTCCTTCATCTCGTAGTCCTTGCCCTCGAGGCGGAGGAGGCCCGCGTCCTTGCAGGCGGCGAGGGTCTTCAGGCGCAGCAGGTCGTCGCAGCCGACGACCTCGGCGCGGATGAAGCCGCGCTCCAGGTCCGAGTGGATCGTCCCCGCGGCCTCGCGGGCGCGGGTGCCGCGGCGGATGGTCCAGGCGCGCACCTCGTCCTCGCCAACGGTGAAGAACGCGATCAGGCCGAGGAGATCGAAGCTCGCCCGGGTCACCCGGTCGAGGCTCGGCTCGGCGAGGCCCAGGGACGAGAGGAATTCCGCCTGCTCGTCGCCGGGCAGGCGGGAGATCTCGTCCTCGATCGGCGCCGAAACGACGACCGCGCGCACGGCAGGCCGGATCGGGATGCCGAGCGCCGCCGGATCGGCCGAGGCCACCCGCGCCTCGTCGACGTTAACCACCAGGAGCATCGGCTTCGCCGAGAGGAGCTGAAAGCCGCGCAGGCGGCGCTCGTCGTCCGCGTCGAGCTCGATTTCGCGGAGCGGCTTTTCGGCCTCGAGCGCGGGCAGGACGATCTCCTTGAGGAGCGTCTTCTCGCGTTGCTCCTCCGGATTGAGACCCCGCTTCGCGGCCTTCTCCAGGCGGTCGAGGCGCTTCTCGACGAGCGTGTGGTCGGAGAGGATTAGCTCGAGGTCGACGATCTCGACGTCGCGCGCCGGATCGACCTTGCCCTCCGGGTGCACGATCTCCGCGTCCTCGAACGCCCGGACGACGTGGACGAGGGCGTCCCCCGCCTTGAGCTTCGCCAAGTCGAGGCTTTCGGCCGACTCGCCCTTCCTCATGCCCGGAATGTCCATGTACTGGACGGTCGCCGGCACGTAGCGCTTCGGCTTGAACAGATCGCGCAGCTGCTCGAGCCGCCGGTCGCGCACCTGCGCCACCCCGACGTTCGTCTCGCCCGAGGTCGCGAACTTGTCCGTCGCCTGGTGCGAGACGGTCAAGGTGTTGAAAAGCGTCGTCTTGCCGGCTTTCGGAAAGCCGAGGATGCCCAGCTGCATGGATGATTCTCCGATTCTGATGGATCCGGCCTACTCGAACCGCAGGCAGATTTTCCCGAAGTGCTCGCCCGCGGCCATCGCTTCGAGCGCGGCGCGAGCCTCTGTCCAGGGATAGGTGCGATCGACGACCGGGCGCAGGCCGTGGAGCGCGATCGCTCGGTTCATCCTCTCGAAGCCCTCGCGGTGGCCGACGAGGACGCCGCGGATCGTGACCGCCTGCATGAAGATCGAGGTCAGGTTGATCGCCGCGGCGTTGCCCGCGAGGACGCCGATGAGCGCGATCGTGCCGCCGAGGCGGACCGCACGGAGCGACTGCTCGAGCGTTCCCGCGCCGCCGACCTCGACGACCAGATCCACACCACGCCCGCCCGCGAGGTCGCGGATCTTCGCACCCCACTCCGGCTGCTCGCGGTAGTTGACCACCGCATCGGCGCCGAGCTCGCGGAGGTGCTCCTCCCTCTCCGCCCGTCCGGTCGTTGCGAGGACGCGGGCGCCCAAGAGCCGGGCGAACTGGAGGGCGAAAATGGCGACGCCGCCGGTCCCCTGGACGAGAACGGTGTCGCCCGCCCGGACTCCCGCGAGGGCCGACCAGGCGGTGAGCCCGGCGCAGGGGAGCGTCGCGGCCTCCTCGTCCGTCAGGTGCGCGGGCGCCCGGACGAGCCCGCCCTCCGCCAGCACCATCCGCTCCTGGAGGACGCCGTCGAGCGGGCCGCCGAGGGTCGAGCGCACCTCTTCGCGGGTCGGCTCGCCGCACGTCCAGCGGGGCGTCATCTGGGTGCAGACCC
>DATMZM010000056.1:0-4609 GCA_035607445.1 Thermoanaerobaculia bacterium
GTGATCGCCGACTGGGTGATCAACAAGGGATGAGCGTCGATTTCGCCCTCTCGGATGACCAGGAGATCCTGCGCGAGCAGGTGCGCCGCTTCGCCGAGGAGCGCATCCGCCCCGGGATCGAGGAGCGGGAGCGCGAGCACCGGTTCCCTTCCGAGATCGTCGCCGAGATGGCCGAGCTCGGCCTCCTCGGCATGATGGTCCCGGAGGAATTCGGCGGCGCGGGCGCGGACGTCCTCACCTACGCGCTCGCGGTCGAGGAGCTGGCGCGGGTCTGCCCGTCGGTCGCGGTCACGATGAGCGTCAGCAACTCCGTCTGCTGCTGGCCGATCGTCCGGTTCGGGAACGACGATCTCAAGCGCCGCGCGCTACCCGGGCTCGCCGCGGGCGGCGAGATCGGCGCCTTCGGGCTGACCGAGCCGGGCGCCGGCTCGGACCCGGCCGGCATGAAGGCAACCGCCCGACGCGACGGCGATTCCTGGGTGCTCGACGGCGAGAAGGCGTGGATCACGAACGCCGGGTTCGCCACCTGGTACGTGGTCGTTGCGCGGACGAATCCGGACGCGGGCAAGAAGGGGATCTCGGCCTTCGCGGTGCCGGCCGATGCGCCCGGCTTTTCGGTCGGCCAGCCGGAGGAGAAGATGGGCCTCCATGCGTCGCGGACGGCGCAGATCTTCTTCTCGGGCTGCCGCATCCCGGCCGGCAACCTGCTCGGCGAGGAAGGGATGGGGCTCAAGGTCGCCTTCGCGACGCTCAACCATTCGCGGGTCGGCATCGCCGCCCAAGCGCTCGGCATCCACCAGCGGGCGCTCGAGCTGGCCGTCGCCTACGCGCGCGAGCGCCAGCAGTTCGGCCGGCCGATCGCCGAGCACCAGGCGATCCAGTTCAAGATCGCGCAGATCTCGACCGAGCTCGCCGCCTCCCGCGCGCTCACCTACCACGCCGCGGCGGGGGAGAAGACGTCGGAGGCCGGCCGGCTCGCCGCCCAGGCCAAGCTCTACGCCTCGGAAGCCGCCAACCGCGCCTGCGCCGAAAGCCTCCAGATCCACGGCGGCAACGGCTTCCACGACCACTACGAGATCTCCCGCCTCTACCGCGACGTCCGCGTCACCACGATCTACGAGGGGACCAGCGAGATGCAGCGGCTGGTCATCGCGCGGCACCTGCTGGGGTAGCTCGCCCGCCCGCCGGCTTTCAGTGCCCGGCGGGCGACCGGAATCCGAGTTCCCGAGGCTCAGCCCGGGAAGAGCATGAGCCGGAGTCTGGCGTCGGGGAGCGGAATCGGGGGCGGCGGGGGGAGCGGCAGGGGCGGCCCCGCGAGCAGATGGCGGATCTCGACGCGGACGTCCGGATCGAGGCGATCCCGCAGGACCCAGCGACCGTCGATCAGGAACCAGGCGCGATCGTTGTAGCGCGGGTCGAACGCCACGTAGGCGCGCGCCGGCCGGCGCGGCCCATAGACGCGGGCCAAGCCCGGCGGGAACAGGACCCTGTGGGTCACGACCACCTCATGCCGGACCGGAGCGCGATGCACCCGGTGGTGCGAGTAGCTGCGGTGGACCACCACGCGATGGCGATGGACGACGACGTGCGAGCTTTGCACGACGTGGTCCCGGGTGGCAGGGCGCTGCTCGGCCCCGGCGACGCCCGAGGCGAGGGAGCAGAGAAGGACGACGGCGAAGATTGCCGCTGTGTGTCGCATAAAGCACCTCCGGCCGGAGATCCTGCAGCCCTGGTGCCAGACGTCCGGTTCGATCGGCCCGCTCGCGATCGCTCTCCCGGGGCGAGGCCGGAATTTTTCACGCGAGCTCCCAAGCAAAGACTGCCGGGTCGGCCCGGGCTCGACCTCGAACGCGCGCTATCGCTCGGGCGGACGGCGGGCACCTCGGTTGCAAATGGGGCCGGGCGAAATCGCCGGCCCGAATTCTTTTCACATCCGAGAACAAGGAGGGACCGATGCGACTTCGACTCGACACGGCCGTCGTTCTGACCCTCGCCGCATCCTTCGCCCAGGTCGTTCACGCCGCTCAGCCGGGATCCGGCACCGTCTCGTCGGGGGGTGGCCCCACCTGGACCGGCGGGCCCTATACCGTCGGGGTCCCGAGCCCTGCCGGTTGCGGGCTCGCGCTCAACCCGGCCTGCGACGCCTTCGCTCTCTCTGTCGATCTGCCCGCGGGTGAGCGCTTCGTCGTCGCGATCCAGAGCGAGATCGCGGGCGACGACTACGACCTCTACGTCTACTATCCGGACGGCACTCTCGCCGGCAGCTCGGCGAGCGATGGCGCGAACGAGGCCGCGGTCATCGAGCACACCACCGCGAAGGGTACCGGGCCGTACAAGGTGCGCGTCCTGCCGTACACGGTCACCGCGGGCTCGACCTACAAAGGCGCCGCGACGGCGACCAAGAAGCGGACGATCGAGCCCGAGAACGTCAACACCTGTTTGGAAGCGGTGCCGATCGCGGTCGGTATCCCCGGGGTCACCGATCCGGGCCAGACCGTGACCCTCTCGGTCGCGGTGCTGCTCGACGGCGTCAGCCTGGGCGACGGCGACCTGGTGATGCAGAAGGCGGCCGCGGCCTACGCGCCGCTCGCGATCGACCTGGCCGTCGCGTCCTACGAGAGCGTGAGCTTCACCGGCACGGAGGGCTCGGCGATCATCCAGCAGGCCAAGGACCACTTCGGCGGCGTGCGGCCGGCCGGCGCGGACCTCGTCTACGTGATGACCAGCAAGGACATCACGACCGACGGCGACACCTCGCTCGCCGGGCTCGCCGACTGCATCGGAGGCGTCCGCTTCCCGTATCACGCCTTCGCGGTCGGCGAGGCGGTGGGCATCGAGCCGATCCCGGTCGGACCGTTCTTCCTGGACGTCGACGCCCACCCGGAGGTCGCCGCCCACGAGCTCGGCCACCTGATGGGCGCTCAGCATCACTACGCCAACTGCGTCGAGGGGAACCTCTCGGGCGATGCGACCGACCTCTCGCCCTGCACCCTGATGTTCAACTTCGTCGACCTCGAGTCGCTCAACTTCGGCACCTTGGAAGGCCTCGTCGTCCGCGGCCACGCGGTGAAGTTCGCCTCGCCGTAGGCCGCTCGGTCGGGCGTGGGATCGGGCATCGAGGGCTCGAACTCTCGGTGCTCGCCCCCTCCCGCGGCAGCCCGTGGCGCTCGGCGGGCAAACCGCACCATTCCTCGCGCGATCCGGAGAGGGTGGCGCGGGCGGCTCCGCCGATCATCAACCCCGTCGGGCGTCCTGACCGGAGGAGCCGCCGAGACTCACGGAGCGAACGGCAGGCACCGTGAGGCGCGCCGGGCACGCTGAAGTTTCGATCGTTTCCTTCGCCGCTCGAGTCAGAGAATCAGGATGATGATGATAATGATGATGATGGTGTTGTCACCGGGCTCGGACCTGCGATATTCCATCTGGACCTTGACGTTGGCGTTGAGGCCGAGATCGGCGACGACTCTCTGAGCAGTTCCCTTGATCTCGGTGAGCGAATTGGCAGTGAGATCGGGAAGCGCAGCGGCGAATCGCTCGTTGAGCTCGCTTTCGATTTGTCGGACATTGAGACTGCGGGCATTGATGGCCATGTCTTTGGCTCCCTCTTCGGCGGCTTGACGCCGGCGGATTGATGCGCGTGGGGTTTCACGCGACTTCGCGAGAAGAGCTTGAGTGCCCGCTCGCAAGAGGGTTCTTCGATCTCAGCCGAGTCCTTCTGACAATCGTATCTATCGAGCCTGCTGATGCCGGCGAGCGTTCTCGATCCGACGTAGGGGGCACGCACGCTCTTGCGCCGCCGTCTCCCCTCTGGGATCATCCGGACGGTCTACGAGGAGGACTCCGCAGTGCGCAGATCTCTCAAGTCCCGCTTCACCCGCTTCCTTCCGGCTCTGCTCCTGATCGCGGCCGCGGCGCCCGCCCGCGCCGGGATCCATTACAAAGCGACGTCGACGACCGAGACCCCGCAGGGGCCGCAGCGGATGAACGTCGAGGCCTGGGTCGACGGCGACAAGGCGCGGATCGAGTTTCGCTCGAGCGACAACCCGTTCATGAAGCGGGGCACCTACATCCTGACGCGGGACGGCGGTCGGAAGATCCTGCTCGTCGATCCGGACGAGAAGACCTACGGCGAGCTCGACCTCGCCGCGATGTTGGGCTCGATGGGCGCGCTGCTCGGCGGCATGGGGCCGGTGCTCAAGCTCGAGATCAGCGACCCGAAAGTCGAGAAGCTGTCGGAAGAGGACGGTCCCGAGATCGTCGGCCTGCCCACCCGGCACGTCAAGTTCCGCACCGCCTACCAGATGAAGATGAAGATCATGGGCTTCGGCCGCGCGACCTCCGTCGTCTCCGAGGAGGACCTCTGGCTGTCCGACCGGCTGGTCGACAAGGCGATGGGCGTCTGGCTCCAAGCGGAGCGCAAGACCGGCAATCCCGATCTCGACAAGCTGATCGCGACCGAGCGCTCGAAGGTGACCGGCATCCCGCTCAAGACCGCCTCCGTCGTGACCTCGACCGGCAACGGCAGGAGCGCGACGACCCACCAGTCGATGGAGGTGACGGCGCTCGACCGGTTCACGGCGGCGCCGGTCTCCTTCGACGTCCCGGCCGG
>DATMZM010000062.1:0-2311 GCA_035607445.1 Thermoanaerobaculia bacterium
CTCGGCCTCGGCCGCCGACCCCTCGCCGCTCCAGTACGTCGCGGCCTACGCGGGCGCCGCGATGGCCGAATACTTCATGTACCAGGAAGGGCGCGCGACGCTCGTCATCTACGACGACCTGTCGAAGCAGGCGCAGTCGTACCGCCAGCTCTCGCTGCTGCTCCGCCGGCCGCCGGGCCGCGAGGCCTACCCGGGCGACGTCTTCTATCTCCACTCGCGGCTCCTCGAGCGCGCGGTCAAGCTGCGCGACGAGTACGCGATCGTGCCCCAGGACACGCCGGCCGACAGCCGCGACCGGGCGATCGCGAAGCGGCATCCCGAGGGTCTCTCCGCGCCGGCCGACGTCCGTCCGGACGACGTCCACGGCCTCTACCATCGGCCGCACGGCAAGCACAAGGCGGAGGCCTTCCTCGCCTCCCTGCCCGACAAAGACCGCTACCGCATCCATCGCTTCCCCGACAGCGGCGGCTCGATGACCGCCCTGCCAGTGATCGAGACGCTCGAAGGCGAGGTCTCGGCCTACATCCCGACCAACGTGATCTCGATCACCGACGGCCAGATCTATTTGGAGCCCGACCTGTTCTTCGCCGGCACGCGGCCCGCGGTCAACGTCGGCATCTCGGTCTCCCGCGTCGGCGGCAACGCGCAGCGGAAGGCGATGAAGAAGATCGCCGGCTCGCTCCGCCTCGACCTCGCCTCCTACCGCGCGCTCGAAGCGTTCTCCCAGCTCGGCACCGAGGTCGACGCCGCCACCCAGCGCCAGCTCGATCGCGGCGCCCGGCTCGTCGAGCTTCTGAAGCAGGGCCAGTACCAGCCCTACCCGCTGCCCGAGCAGGTGGTCTCGATCTTCACCGCGACGCAAGGGCTCCTCGACGACCTGCCGGTCGCCCAGGTGCTGCCGTTCGAGGCGGCGCTCTTGAAGCACGTCCGCCAAGAGTTCCCGGAGATCCTCGACGAGATCGCGACGACGGGTGAGCTGCCCGATGCGCAGGCGGCGAAGATCCGCACCGCGGTGCAGAACTTCAAGCCCAACTTCCTCAAATCCCTCCAGGCGGCGGGTGTCGCGGCCTGAGGCCGCGTCGTCCTTTAAGAGCCCGAGGCAGAACGCATGGCCAACCGGCGAGTCCTCGTCAAGCGGCGCAAGTCGATCCGCAACATCCGCAAGATCACGCGGACGATGCAGCTGATCGCCACCGCGCGCTTCCAGGCGGCCTACAACCGGGCCGTCGCGACCCGGCCCTACAACGAGAAGCTCGCCGAGATGGTGGCGGACCTCTCGAGCGCGGCGGGGAGCGAGGGCTCCGTCGAGCATCCTCTGCTCAAGACCAACGAGGGGCAGAAGCGCTCGGCGCTCGTCGTGATCACCAGCACGCGGGGCCTGTGCGGCGGCTACAACTCGAGCGTCCTGCGCGTCGCGCTCGACCACCTCGAGGCGCAGGAGACGGCGGGCCACACGGAAGACGTCCACATGTCCGGCAAGAAGGGGATCGGCTACTTCCGCTTCCTGAACCGGCCGATGGTCGAGCAGATCACGACGATCGGCGACGTGCCGCGCTTCGAGCAGGTGGAGCCGATCGCGAACGCCCTGATGGAGCAGTTCGTCAAGGGCGAGATCGGCTCGGCCTACGTCGCCTATATGAAATTCGTCTCGACCGGCTCGCAAAAGCCGGTCGTGGTCCAGCTGCTGCCGCTCGCCAGGAAAGAGCCCGCGGGCGAAATGTTGGGAGGGGCGGCAGCGGCCACCCCGCGCGCGGAGGTCGAGTTCTCCCCCTCGCCCGAGAAGCTGCTCGATCGCCTGCTGCCGGCCTCCGTCCGCGTCCAGCTGTTCCAGGCCTTCACCGACGCCGTGGTTTCCGAGCAGGTCGCCCGGATGGTCGCGATGAAGGCGGCGACCGACGCCGCGGCGGACATGATCAAAGCCTTGACCCGCGAATACAACCGCGCGCGGCAGACCGCCATCACCATGGAGCTGCTCGACATCGTCGGCGGCGCCAATGCGCTGGCTTGAGCGTCGCGGATAAAGAATCGAAGAGAGCACCACCTTCGGGAGCTTGCGAACGATGGACAACGGCAACTACGGCACAGTGACCCAGGTCATCGGCTCGACCCTCGACGCGCAGTTCGCGGAGGATCAGCTGCCCTCGATCTACAACGCTTTGAAGGTCGAGCTCGAGCGCACCGTGCTCGGCGAGACGACGCACGAGACGCTCTGGTGCGAGGTCGCCCAGCATTTGGGCGGCGGGCGCGTCCGCGCGGTCTCGCTCGGCTCGACCGACGGCCTGCGCCGGGGCGCGCAGATCCTCGACACCGG
>DATMZM010000040.1:0-3198 GCA_035607445.1 Thermoanaerobaculia bacterium
CGGGACCTCCGCCGTGGCGAACTGCGTGCGGTGCAGCTCCGCGTAGCGCCCGCCGAGGGCGAGCAGCTGCGAGTGCGTGCCGCGCTCCACGGCCCGCCCGTCCTCGATGACGACGATGAGGTCGGCGGCGCGGATCGTCGAGAGGCGGTGCGCGATGACGATCGCCGTCCGGCCCTTGGCGAGGAGCGCCAGGCTCTGCTGGATCTGGCGCTCGGTCTCGGTGTCCACGCTGCTCGTCGCCTCGTCGAGGACGAGCACCGGCGCGTCCTTCAGGATCGCGCGCGCGATCGACATGCGCTGGCGCTGACCGCCCGAGAGCTTGATGCCGCGCTCGCCGACGAGCGTGTCGTAGCCTTCGGGAAGGGTCGCGATGAAGTCATGCAGCTCGGCGTACTTCGCGGCCTGGACCACCCGCTCGAAGGGCGTGCCGACCTCGCGGTAGGCGATGTTCTCGCGCAGGGTGCCGTGGAAGAGGTAGACGTCCTGGCTGACGAGGGCGATCGAGCGGCGGAGGTCTTCGAGCGAGAGGTCGCGCAGGTCGTGGCCGTCGAGCTTCACCGCGCCGCCGGTCGGGTCGTAGAGGCGGAGAAGCAGCTTGATCAGCGTCGACTTGCCGGCTCCCGTCGGCCCGGCGACGCCGATCGTCTCCCCCGGCGCGATACGGAACGAGAGGTCGTCCAAAATCCGGTCGCCGCGCGCGTAGGCGAAGGTGACGTGCTCGAGCGCGATCTCGCCCTTCGCCCGCTCGAGCCGCTCCGGCCGCGCCGCTTCGCGGATCGCCGAGGGCGTGTCGAGGAGGCCGAAGGTCCTCCGGGCGCTCGCCCGGGCGCGCTCGAACTCGTCGAGCACCTGGCCCAAGCGCACGAGCGGCCAGAGCAGGCGCTCGGTCATCATCGCGAACAGCACGAGCTGGCCGACGGTCAGCCAGGGCTGCTTTTCGAGCACCCAGTGGCTGCCGACGAGCAGCACTCCCGCGAAGCCGAGGACGATCGCCATCCGGATCACCGGCACGAAGATCGCCGAGAGGCGGATCGCCCGGAAGTTCGCTTCGCGGTACTCGGCGGAAGCCTGGCGGACGCGGTCGAGCTCGAACGCCTCGGCGCCGAAGCTCTGGATCACCAGGATGCCCGCGATATTGTTCTCGAGCCGGCTCGACAGGCTGCCGACCGCTTCCCTCACCCGCTTGTAGCGCGGCGCGATCCGCCGCTGGTAGGCGAGGCTGCCCGAGAGGATGAGCGGGATCGGCGCCATCGCGATGAGCGCGAGCCGCCAGGAGGTGTCGAACAGGATGAAGCTCGAGAAGACGAACAGGACGACGGTCTGGATCAGGTCGTTGGCGCCCGAGTTCAGGAAGCGCTCGAGCTGGTTGACGTCGTCGTTGAGCATCGCGAGCGTCTCGCCCAGCCGGTGCTCCTCGAAAAAAGCGATCTCGCGGCGCTGGATCTTTTCGTAGGCGTCGAGGCGCAGGTCGTGCTGGACGCGCTGCGCGAGGGTCATGAAGTAGTGCTGGTAGCCCCACTGGAACAGGCTCTCGAAGAAGAAGATCGCGACCGACAGGGCGGCCAGGACGACCGCCATGCTCCAGGCGTCGGACGTGCCCGCGAGCGCGGCGATCCAATGCGGAGGCGAGCCGCGGAGCGAATCGATCACCCAGCCGACCAGGAGAGGCGGCATCAGGTCGAGGACCTTGTTGAGCACGGACGAGCCGGTCGCGAGCACCACCTGGTCGCGATAGGGCTTCAGGTAGGCGAGCAGCCGCGCCATCGGGCGTTCCGCCTGAAGGAGAAGGGGGGTCGAAGCGGGCGGGGCGAGGGGGGAGGGATCGGGCACCTGGACTCCTCGGAAGGCGCCGCGAATCGTAGCATCGGGCGCGCCGGCCGCCCGGTGCTATCATCCCGGTCGATGCGACGGACCTCCCGGAATCCCGGGCCCCCCCTGCTTCGAGGTCTCTCCCGCGCCGCGGTGCTGCTCGCGGCCCTCTTCCTGCTCGCGGCGCCGAACCTCGACGTCCACCGAGCCCAGGAGGTCGGCGCCTCGTTCGGCGCGCAGAAGACCCTGATCGCGGAGGCGGCGGTCCATCCGGGCGCGCCTCTCCACATGGAGGAGTCGCCGGAGACCGAGGAGGCGCCCTGCGCCTTCTGCCTGTTCAGCAGCCAGATCGGTAGCGGTCTCGTCGCCACGCCGGTCCCCCTGCCGCATTTAGAGGTCCGGACGGCGGCTCCCACCACCGGGATCCGTCCGGCGCTCGCCGCCTCCCGCCCCACCCTGCCGTCCCGCGCTCCCCCCGCGGCTTAAGAGCGCTTCCTCGCGCCCGAAGCCCGGGACCGGAGTCCGCGCCGTCCGCGCGGCCCGCTCTCCCGACATCCGCTGAGTTGAGCCGTACCCCGAAACCGGGAGGACCCTGATGCGTTGCCATTCCGTGCCCCGCGGATGCGCGCCCCGCTGGACGTTCCTGGTCGCGGCGAGCGCCGTGTTCTTGGCGCTCCTCGCCGCCCCCTCGATCGCGCAATCCGCCGCGGCCGATCCGCCGTCCGCCTCCGCGCCCGGCACATCCACACCCGCTCCCACGACCGCCGACGACCTGCGCCGCGAGCTGGCCGCGCTCAAGGCCGACTCCGAACGGCGGATCGCGGATCTCGAAAAACGCCTCGCGGAGCTCGAAGCGGCGAAGGCCGGGGAGGTCCCGGCCGCCCCCGCCGCCGAGGCGACCCCGCCGCCTGCAACTCCCGAGGCCGCGGCTCCCGCGGCCTCCGCGGCCGATCTCGCAGCCGCCGCGGACATCCTCGCCGCGGGCACGGCGGAAGCCGCCCCGCCGAGCCCGGCTCCGCTCACCATCGTCTCGGGAGCCGGGGGCAAGAACTTCTTGAACCTGTCGCTCGACGGCCTGATCGCCGCGGGCAGCTCGACCTCGAAAGACATCGCCGCGCTCCAGACCGGCGGCCACGATCCGATCCAGCGCGGCTTCACGGTCCAGAACGTCGAGGCCGTGTTCGACGGCGCCGTGGATCCCTACTTCCGCGGCCAGGCCAACGTCGTCCTCCAGATCGACGACAAGGGACAGTCGACGGTCGAGCTCGAGGAGGCCTACGCCACCACGACGTCCCTGCCCGCGGGCCTGCAGCTCAAGGCCGGCCAGTTCTTCACCGAGTTCGGGCGCCTCAACCCCACCCACCCGCACACCTGGGACTTCGTCGACCA
>DATMZM010000086.1:0-2195 GCA_035607445.1 Thermoanaerobaculia bacterium
CAGCAGGAAGCAGGCTCCGTAGGCGCCGTCGACGTGGAGCCAGAGATCCTCGCGCGCGGCGACGTCCGCCAGCTCGTCGAGCGGGTCGACGGCTCCCGTGTTCGTCGTGCCCGCGCTCGCGACGATCAGGAACGGCCGGCGCGAGGCGGCGCGGTCGGCGGCGATGCTCTCGACGAGGAGATCGGTGCGCAGGCAGTAGCGCGCGTCGGTCGGGATCTCGCGTACCTGTTCCGCGGAAAAGCCGGCGAGGAGCGCGGCTTTGACGACCGAGTGATGGACCTGGTCCGAGGTGTAGATCGTCGCCGCGCGAAGGTCGTCGTGATCGTCCGGCAGCCTTTCGCGCCGCGCGGTGACCAGCCCGGACCAGTTGGCGAGCGAGCCGCCGCTCGTGAAAAAGCCGCGCGCCTCTTGGGGATACCCCGCTGCGTCCGCCAGGAAGCGGATCGCGTCCGCCTCGAGCTGGGAGAGCACGGGGGCGGCGGCGAAGACCCCCGTATAGCGGTTCGCGGTGTCGGCGATCAGGTCGGCGACCGCCGTCGCGAACAGGCCGCCGCCGGGGATGTAGGCGAGATAGCCGGGGCCGGCGGTGTTGAAGCTCTTCGGGATCGCGCGGTCGTAGAGCAGATCGAGGATCTCGCCGAACGGGCGCCCGGCCTCCGGCATCGATCCCGAGAGGGCGCGCGCGATCTCGACGGCGCCCGCGACGTCGGCCGACGGCTGATCGGGCAGGGACGCGAGGTGCGGGACGATGCGCGCCATCGCCTCCGCGACCAGGCGGTGCATCTCTTCGGGCGAGGGCTCGAGCGGGTAGGCGGTTGTCGGAGAGGGATCAGCGGGCATGGCGGGGGATTCTGCCATGGGCCCTCGTCCGAAGCTCGCCTCGGGGGGCGGCGCGCACCCTAGTTGAGTAAAAAGGGGGAACAATTCATGCGCAAATCGAAGCTCAGTCTTCATCGCGAGACGCTACGCCATCTCTCGGCCCGGATCCTCGAGTCGGCGCGCGGCGCCTCGGCTCAGGAGTGTGGCGGCTCTCAGAACACGACCTGCCAGTCGGACCTCGGATCGTGTATGTCGAACATGTTGCCGGGGATGTGCAACCCCTCGGAAGACACCGCCTGCGCTTCGCGCTGCGTCGCCTGCCCGGAGATTGGACCGTCGCTGACCAGCTGAACCGGACACAGCCGGCGTCAACCCGCGGAGGGCGCCGCGAGGACCGCGATCACCTCGGTGATCGAGTCGGTCTCCTGCGAGCGGATCACCTGATAGACCGCAGCGAGCACCGGATCGGGATGCCAGAGGTGGCGGCCGAAGCCGGCGACCGTCCGGTCGAGGAGAGCGATCACCTCCGCCTGGGCCACCGGGCCGAGCGGAGCGAGCGTCTCGGCGACGTGCCAGGCCCAGTCGCGCGCCGCGCTCAGGCTGAAGTTCGCGATCCGGTCGTCGTCGGTGGGTCCGAGCACCTGCGAGATCAGCCCGATCAGCGGCGAGACCGTGCCGAGCTCTTCGACGACCGCCGGCACCAGGGCCGCCAAGAGCGCGTTGATCTTCAGGAAATCGCCCCGCAAGCCGGGCAGCTGGGCTCCCGGGGCGATCCGCGCCGCGGCGATGCCGAGATCGAGGTTGATGTGGGCGTTCATGCCCAGGATCAGGTGCTGGAGGATGATCGCGCTGCTGTCGGAAGCGGCGGCGAACGCCACCTGCCACGAGCGGGTCGGCTGGCCGCCGGCCTGAAACGTCCGGAGGGCGTCCAGATAGCGGCTCGCGAACGCGACGTCGAAGCGCGCCATCCGCTCCGGATCGTCGAAGCTCGAAAGATTCGCCTCGACCGCCTCCGTGACCCGCCGGTAGAGCGCGGCGAAGTAACCGAGCCGGCTGGGGGCCTTGATGGACGCGTCGATGATCGAAGTCAGGTCCGCGATCACTTCGGGAATCGTCTGTGGCGGGGTCGGCATCGCACTCTCCAGTGTCGAGAGATCAAAGATACCCCAGCGCCTGAAGCGCCTTGCGCTGCTCGGCGTCGATCGACGCCTCGGCCGCGAAGCGGCGGCGGGCGTCGAGATCCCAGGCGCGGATCAGCTTGCGCAGGTAGCCGGCCCGGACCGGATTCTCCGCGGCGAGATCGCGGTCTTCGCCGGGATCGGCCGCGACGTCGTAGAGATGCGGCCACCGGCCGAAGCGGCGGGTCCAGGGCTCGA
>DATMZM010000036.1:0-4608 GCA_035607445.1 Thermoanaerobaculia bacterium
AACGTCCGGGCGAGCCGCGCGAGCAGCCAGTGGCCGTGGACCGCCGAATGCCAGTCGTAGCAGCCGAAGAAGGCCGGCGTCAGCTCGCGCGGCGGCTTGGCGTCCGCGTCGCTCGCCATCACGTGGGCGATCTTGTTCGGATACTCCTTGGCGACGCAGGCGAGGGCGAGATCGGCGAAGCGGGCCGCGGCCTGGGCGTCGAACGCCGGTGCCGCGGCGGGTGCGGTCGCGGCGCGCGAGGGCGACGGCGAGAGGAAGACGAGGAGGGGCAGGACCGGCAGGGTGGAGCGGAGGCGGCGCATGCGCGGGATGCTACCCGATGCCGGGCGGCCGACCCCGCTCCGGGGCCCGGTCGTCAGCGGAGGGGCTGGCTCTCGACCCGCTTCGAATCGACCCCGACGCTCACCCGGATCCCCTGGGAAGGGATCGTCAGCAGGTACTGCGTCTCGGCGTCCGCCGCGGAGGTTTTCGGTCGGCGCAGGCTCGCGCTCGCGAGCGGCCCGAAGAATCCGGCGTCGGCGGCGAGGGCGTTCGCCGCGAAGAGCCCCAACGGCAGCGGCAGAGGGATCGCCTCCGCGTCCTCGAAGCCGCCCTCCGCGAGCTCCGGCTCCTCGAAGGCGAAGCCCGCGACGTGGAGGATCGCGTACCGGCCGGATTCTCCCAGCCGATAGACCAGCCGCCAGTCGAAGGTCCTGCCCCGCGCCTCCCAGGGCCCGTCGGCCGCGACCAGGGCGGCGTCGGGAAAGCGCTCGCGGACGAGGAGAAGGCCGCGGCTGGCGATCAGGAACGGCGGCTTGACGGTGGCGAACATGTCCGGTCCTCCTCGATGCGGAGCGCGAGCGGCATCGTAATGCATCCGGAGGGAAACGGCCTCCTCCGGGTTTGGGACGAGCTGGGGATCGGCGGCCAAACCTTGCGCCGGCCCGTGCGTAGCTCTTTTTCAAGTCTCCGCGCTCGGCCGATCTCCGGCGGAGCCCTTTCTCGTCTCGTATGGAGGATCTCCGATGAAGCGCCTCGTCCATTCCCTCGTCGCGGTCGCCGTCCTGGCGCTCGCGCCCGTCGCCCTCTCCGCCCAGTTTCACGGCATCACCTTTCCGCCCGACGGCGGCAACCAGCACGCCACGGTCTCGCAGTGGATCGGCCTGGTCGAGGTGACGATCGACTACCACAGCCCGCACGTGCACGCGCCGGACGGCACCGACCGCACCGGCAAGATCTGGGGCGGGCTCGTCCCGTACGGCCTCGCCAACCTCGGCTTCGGCACCTGCGGCGACCAGTGCCCGTGGCGCGGCGGCGCCAACGAAAACACCACGTTCACGGTCGACCACGACGTGCTCGTCCAGGGCCAGCCGCTGCCGGCCGGCGCCTACGGGCTCCATTTCATTCCGGGCGCGGACGAGTGGACGATCGTCTTCTCGAAGGATTCGACGTCGTGGGGCAGCTTCTTCTACGACGCCAAGGACGACGCCCTGCGGGTCACCGCGAAGCCCGAGAAGGGGGAGTACCGCGAGGTCCTCACCTACGAGTTCCCGGAGCGGCGCCTCGGCAAGGCGACCGCCGCGCTCAAGTGGGAGAACCTGGCCCTGCCCTGGACGATCGAGGTGCCGAACGCGAACGACCTCTACGTCGAGAACATCCGCCGGCAGCTCAAGACCAGCCCCGGGTTCAGCTGGGAGGCCTGGAACGACGCCGCCCAGTTCTGCCTGACGAACAAGGTGAACCTCGCCGAAGGCCTCGCCTGGGCCGAGGCCGCGGCCCATCGGCCCGGCTTGGGCCAGGAGAACTGGACGACGCTGGTGACGCTCTCCCGGCTCGAGGCCGCGAACGACAAGGCCGACGACGCCAAGAAGACCTGGACGAAGGCCCTCGCCTCGCCCTCCGCCTCGCCGTTCGACCTCCATGCCGCCGGCCGCCAGCTCCTGGCCGACAAGAAAGTCGACCTCGCGCTCCAGGTCTTCGAGACGAACGCGAAGCGCAACCCGGGCGCCTGGCCGGTCGAGGTCGGCCTCGGCCGCGGCTACGCCGCCGCCGGGCGCACCAAGGACGCGATCCAGCACCTGAAGATCGCCGTCGGTCAAGCGCCCGACGAGGGGAACAAGAAGAACCTCCAGGGCCTGATCGAAAAGCTCGAGAAGGGCGAGAAGATCGACTGAGCCGGGGCGCCACGGCCCGTCGAGCGACCCCGCCGAGCGACCCCGTCGCAAGCGACCGCGGCGGGGTCGTTTCGGGCCCTCGCCGGTCCGCCCCGCTCTCGGCCTGCCGGGCCGCGTACAATCTCCCGTCGTGCGGGAGTGGCGGAACGGCAGACGCAGGGGACTTAAAATCCTCCGGGCGCAAGCTCTTGCGGGTTCGAGTCCCGCCTCCCGCACCAGACGTTCGAGAGCCGGATTTCTAGAGCGTTCTTTTTGCCACGAAAAGATGGATGTAGAACTCGCGCTTGTATGAGCGGACACCGCTTTCCACCTGTGTTACGGTCTCAAAAGTCTCAACACAAAACGTTGAGTTGAAGCGAAAACGCGCTGCCGCTCCGAGCGGGCCGGTGCGCTCGACTCTTAAGGAGGAGCGATCGGGATTTGACGATCCCGGACGAATCCAAGTGCTCACCGAGGGCATCGATCTGTTCCAACAAGCGGTCTCGGCGGCGAAGCGCGGCGATTCCGGCGCGGCCCGCACCCTGCTGCTCCGAGCGAGCGAGCTCGATCCGGCCAACGACCTCGTCTGGCTCTGGCTGGCCCGCCTGGCGGCTTCGACCGGCGACAGGATCCGCTATCTGAGACGCGTTCTCGCCTCTCATCCCCACCATGAGGTCGCCGCCGCGGAGCTCGCCGACGCGTTGCTCGCGGAGGGCATCGCCGCCGCCAAAGAAGGAGCGAAGGCGGCGGCGCGCGGGCATTTGGAAGCCGCCTTGAAGCTCGACGAGACGAAAGAGGAAGCCTGGCTCTGGCTGGCCGCGGTGGCGTCCGACCGCGAGAGACAGCGCGACTGCCTCGAACGGATCCTGGCCTTGAACCCCGGCCATCGACACGCTCTCGCCCTCCTCGACCTGCCCGAGCTGCGCGGCGAGCCCAAGCCCCGGCCTCGGCGCGCGGGACGCTGCCCGCTGTGCCGCGGCACCGGCCTGCCCGAAGACCGCTGCCCCTGGTGCCGCGCCGTCATCTCGCTCGCCGATTTGAAGCTCGTGCTGCGCAACCGGGACGTCGACCGCGAGCTGGTCGCCGCGGGCCTGCGCCGGCTCGAGAGCCTGCCCGGCGGCGGAGAGAATTTCGACGTCCGCTTCGCTCTCGGGGTCGGCTGTCTCAACGTGGGCAGGGTCGACGAGGGAATCGCTCACCTGGAGGCCGCGAGCGCTCTGCGGCCCGAGGAGGCGCCGCTCGCCGCCCAGGTCGAGGTGCTCCGCCTCTGGCGCAAGCGACCCCGGAATCCGGCGCCCGCCCGCCCTCGCGGCACCGTCCTCGCGGTCGACGACAGCCCGACGGTGGTCAAGCTGGTGGCGAGCAGCCTCGAGCCGCGCGGATTCCGCGTCGTGCCCGCGAGCGACGGCCTGGAGGCCCTGTCGAGACTGCGCGAAACGCGGCCGGATCTGGTGCTCCTGGACGTCAACCTGCCGGGTTTGGACGGCTATCAGATCTGCAAGCTGATCAAGGCGGACCCGGCCTTCGGCTCGGTCCCCGTGGTCTTCCTGTCGGGGCGCGGCGGGTTGTTCGATCGCATGCGCGGGCGCCTCGCCGGCTCGGCCGAGTACCTCTCCAAGCCGTTCAAGCCGCCGGCGTTGCTCGAGCTGATCGAGCGGTTGGTCCCGGTGCGCGGCGATCTTCGGGGCGAGATCTCGGAGTCGGCGTAGGTCACGAGGAATCGACGCATGCCCACGGCCAAGATTCTCGTCGTCGAAGACAGCCCGACCGAGCTCAATCTGACCACTTCGGCGCTCCAGAGCCGGGGCTTTCGCGTCGCCACCGCCACCGACGGGGACGAGGCGTGGCGCAAGATCCGCGAAGACCGTCCGGATCTGATTCTGCTCGACGTCCTCCTCCCCGGGAAGAACGGGTTCCAGATCTGCCGAGAGATCAAGACGAAGCCCGAGACCCAGGGCATCAAGGTGGTCCTGGTCACCGGCAAGAATCAGGAGTCCGATCGGTTCTGGGGCATGAGGCAGGGCGCGGACGAGTATCTGACCAAGCCTTTTTCGGCGGAGAGCCTGCTCGCGGTCGTCTCGCGTCAGGTCGCTTAGCTCTCGGCGAGCTCCGGCGATGAGCGAGATGCGAGCCGCGAACGGCGCAGGTCCGGACGGCGATCCTCGGAAGGCGGACCGCGGAGAGGATCTCGCCGATCTCCTCGCCTCGATCGAAGACCGCCTCGACCCGGACCGACCGCGCGCGGCGCTTGCGCACGCGCCGGCCGAGCCGCCGGCCGCGGCGGAGCGCTCGGTGGTGTTCCTCCTCGGCGCGACGCGGTGCGCGGTGCCGATCGATCGCGTGCTCGAGATCGGCGACGTGCCGGCGATCACTCCGGTACCGAACGTGCCGGCCTGGGTGCGCGGCGTCGCGAACCTGCGCGGGGACATCCTCGCGATCGTCGATCTCGGCGCCTACGTCGGCCTGCCGCCGCGCG
>DATMZM010000033.1:0-3330 GCA_035607445.1 Thermoanaerobaculia bacterium
GCTCTCTAAGCCCGAAAACGTCCTGGGAGACTCGACGATGATAGCGAAGACGATCGACGGTGGCGAGATCGATCTGCCGCAGGCCGCGCTCGACGGCCTCAAGCTGCGCCTCAAGGGGCCGATCCTCGTGCCCGGGGATGCCGGGTTCGACGACTCCCGCACCGTCTGGAACGCCATGATCGATCGCTCGCCGGCCCTCGTCGTGCGCTGCCTCGGTGTCGCGGACGTGATCGCCTGCGTGCAGCTCGCGCGCGAGCACCGGCTCTTGCTCTGCATCAAGGGGGGAGGGCACAACATCGCGGGCCTGGCCACTGCCGACGGTGCCCTGATGCTCGATCTCTCGCTGATGCGGGGCGTCTGGGTGGACGCGGAGCGCCAGATCGCCCACGCGCAGGGCGGGTGCCTCCTCGGCGACGTCGACCGCGAGACCCAGGTGCACGGGCTTGCCACCGTCCTCGGATTCGTCTCGATGACCGGGATCGCCGGGCTCACGCTGGGCGGCGGATTCGGCTACCTGACGCGGCGCTGGGGATGGACGACGGACAACGTGATCGGGATGGACGTGGTCACCGCCGAAGGCCGCCTGGTCCGCGCGGCGAGCGAGGAGAACCCGGACCTCTTCTGGGGTCTGCGGGGCGGCGGCGGCAACTTCGGGGTCGTGACAGGCATCGACTATGCGCTCCACGAGGTCGGCCCCGAGGTCGTGGGCGGCCTCGTGGCCTGGCCCGCGAGCGAGGCGCCCCAGGTGCTCGAGCTCTACCGAACGCTGGCCGAAGCGGCCCCGCCCGAGCTCACCCTCGTCACGCTCATGCGTCCGGCGCCTCCGGCCCCATGGCTCCCGAAGGACCATCACGGCAAGCCGATCATCGCCCTCCTCGCTTGCCACACCGGGAAGCCCGAAGAGGCCGAGAAGGCGGTGGCCGCCATCAAGTCGTTCGGCGCCCCGATCGGGGACGTCCTCGTGCGCCGGCCGTACGCGCAGCTCCAGACGCTGCTCGACGGCACGCAACCGAAAGGCCGGCGCTACTACTGGAAGAGCGAATACCTGCCGGGCATCGAACCGGAGCTGTGCGAGAAGTACATGGCGAACGCCGCCAAGATCCCGTCGCCGCACTCGGCGATGATCCTGTTCCAGATCGGCGGCGCCTTGAACGAGCTCCCGGACGAGCACTCCCCGGTCGCCAACCGCGATGCGCGCTACGTCCTCAACATCGGAGGCTCGTGGGAGCAGGCGTCCGACGACGAAGTGAACGTCGCCTGGGCGCGCGAGACTTGGAACGACATGAAGGCCTTCTCGACCGGCGGCACCTACATCAACTTCCTGACCCAGGACGAAGGCCCCGAGCGCATCGAAGCCGCCCTCGGCAAGAGCCTAGCCCGGCTCGCCGAGGTCAAGGCGCGCTGGGATCCCGAGAACGTGTTCCGCACGAACCGGAACATCCAGCCGGTGTGAGAGCACACGACCGATTGACACCGGTAGGCGCCAGACTTACCCTCTCCCTTGGCCACTCATGACTCATGCCGACGATCTTTCGCAGCGGTCCGTACCGCTTCTTCTTCTACTCGGGCGACCGAAACGAGCCGCCGCACGTGCATGTAGAGAGCGCCGAGGGAAAAGCCAAATTCTGGCTGTCGCCGGTCCGACTCCAAATCAGCGAGGGTTTCGGGCGGGTCGAGCTTTACCGGCTTCAACGGCTGGCCGAAGACCACAAGGAAGCCTTCTCGAGGAGTTGGAATGAGTTCTTTGGCGCTTGACTCCAGGCTCGGGAAAGCGTTCAGCCTCTCGGTGACGGACGACGCCATGACGGTCGACCTGCTCGATGGCCGCACGATCACGGTACCGCTCGGCTGGTATCCGAGACTTTTCCACGGCAGTCCCGCCGAGCGAGCGCACTGGCGCTTGATTCAGGGGGGAGAAGGGATCCATTGGCCGGACCTGGACGAGGACATCAGCGTCGAGGACTTGATCCTCGGCCGCCCCTCGGGCGAGAGCCAGGCCTCGCTCGAGCGTTGGCTGCGTAGTCGCTCGAGAAGCTGAGAGACTGCGGCTGACACATGTCGAAGTCCTACGCCTGGCTTCGCCCGGCGGTAGGTTGGCCAAGTTTCCCGTAACCTCGACAAACAGAAATGGATCACGAGAAGACGGCAAAAGAGCATAAGCTTGGTGGGCGGTCGTGACGGTTACGACCGTAGGGTACGGCGACAAGTTTCCACTTTCTACCGAAGGTCGACTCATTGCCGCCTTACTAATGACTGCTGGCGTCGGGCTGTTCGGAACGTTCTCGGGGTTCGTCGCCGCCTGGTTCCTTGAGTCTCCGGCACGGCAATCCGCCGAGCTCTCCGCAATCCATGATCTTGCTCAGCAGGTGGCCGAGCTTCGTGAAGAAGTGCGACTTCTTCGGCGGTTGTGATGAAGAAAGCCGAGATGCAAAAACCCGCCAAGCCCCTGCGCCGCCCCACCCCGCCCACCCTCCACCCGCGCCTGCGCATTCTTCGCGGCGAGGAGATCGCTCTCGGTCCGGGCAAGGCGGATCTGCTAGCGGCTCTCGCCGAGGCGGGGACTCTCGTCGAGGCGGCTCGGCGGCTCGACATGTCGTACATGCGGGCTTGGAAGCTTCTGCAGACAATGAACGCGAGCTTCCGCGAGCCTCTCGCGACGGCGGCTCGCGGAGGGGCCGGGCATGGACGGGCGGAGCTGACCGAAACGGGACGGCGGGTGCTCGCTCTTTATCGGGAGATGGAGGCCGCTTGCCTGCGTGCGACCGAGCCGGCTTGGCGGGAGCTCGAGCCTCTGCTCGCTGGCTGATGGGCGATGCCGGGATCGGGCTGTCCGGCGCATGAATCCCGAGATACTTGACGGAATATATCGGCGCTGCTAGGGTCCGCCCGCACTTTACCCAGCGGAGACCCTCCCGTGCCTCGACCGATTTTTGGCTTCGCCCTCGCGGTCCTTGCAGCCTTGGCGGCCGTTCCGGTCGCCGCCCAGCAGAGCCCTCTCGCCGTGGCCAAACCGGCGGGGCGGGAGCCGACGCTCACGATCGGCGGGCTGGTCCAGGCGCAGGGGGAGTTCGGGGATCGCGGCGACGCGCGGTTCACCAACGACAACGACCGCTTCTACCTGCGGCGGGCGCGGCTGAACGCCTCGGGGAAGTTCCTCGAGGAATTCGATTTCCGGGTGGAGCTCGACCTCGCGGGCAGCCTCGCGAACACCTCGGCTCTGCGCGCGCAGTTGACCGACGCGTACGTCACCTGGAACCACACTCCCGCGGCCGCAGTCCGCGTCGGGCAGTTCAAGACTCCCTTCGGCTTCGAGCAGCTGTATTCGGACCC
>DATMZM010000321.1:0-13574 GCA_035607445.1 Thermoanaerobaculia bacterium
TGGGGCCTCGGCTCCGACTGTACCGCGGCCCACAACGACCTGATCAACAACCTCGACGGTCTGATCGACTGCGGCGACGAAGTGGAGTGCAGCGTCACCTTCGTCCAGAAGACCGCCTGCTTCTTCGACACGATGAAGGGGATGTGGCGGGAGGACGGCGTCTACAACTACCGCTGCATCATCTGCTTCGGACCCTTCGAGCCGCAGACCAATCCCGGGCAGTAAGCGGCAGTGGTCGCTTCCCCGGATGTGCCGTCCGGGGAACGGTTCTCGCACGCCCGCGCCCCGACTGATGAACGCCCGGGCGCGGGCGGTTTTCTACTCCCCTTCGACCCGCATCGGG
This sequence comes from Thermoanaerobaculia bacterium, assembly GCA_035607445.1. Taxonomy (GTDB): domain Bacteria; phylum Acidobacteriota; class Thermoanaerobaculia; order Multivoradales; family UBA5704; genus DASYKS01. Next base: position 344 of record DATMZM010000321.1, read on the forward strand.
AACAGCTCCGCCTGCCGGCGGTCCTCCTCGGCGACGGGGACGCGGTAGTCTCCGGTCCAGCAGGCGGTGCAGTAGCTGTCGGGGGGGCCCGAAACCGAAGCCAGGAGGCCGTCGAGCGAGAGGTAGGCGAGGCTGTCGGCTTCGATGAAGTTGCAGATGCCCTCGACGTCCTGGTTCGCGGCGATCAGCTCGTTGCGGGTGGGCGTGTCGATGCCGTAGGGGCAGGGCCACTCGGTGGGCGGCGCCGAGATGCGCATGTGGATCTCGGCCGCTCCGGCGTCCCGCACCATGCGGACGATCTTGCGCGAGGTGGTGCCGCGGATGATCGAGTCGTCGACGAGGACCACTTTCTTGCCCTCGATCAGCTCGCGGACGGGGTTCAGCTTCACCTTGACGCCGAAGTGGCGGATCGATTGCTTCGGCTGGATGAAGGTCCGGCCGACGTAGTGGTTGCGGATCAGCCCGAACTCGAGCGGTAGGCCGGACTCCCTCGCGTAGCCCATGGCGGCGAAGAGGCCGCTGTCGAGCACGGGCACGACGCAATCCGCCGCGGCGGGAGCCTCGCGGGCGAGCCGCGCGCCCATCTTCAGGCGCGACTGGGAGACCGAATCGCCGAAGATCCTGCTGTCGGGCCGCGCGAAGTAGACGTGCTCGAAGATGCAGCGGGTCGGCTCGGGCCCCATCGAGAGGTGGAAGCTCCGCACCTCGCCCTCGCGCGCGACGAGCACCTCGCCGGGCTCGAGCTCGCGCACCGATTTCGCCTCCAGCAGATCGAAGGCGCAGCTCTCGGAGGCGAAGCAGGGCATGCCGTCGAGGTCGCCCCAGGCCAGAGGCCGGAAGCCGTTCGGGTCGCGCGCCGCGATCAGCCCCTGGTCGGTCAGGAGGAGGAGCGTGTAGGCGCCGCGCACCTCCTCGAGCGCGAGCAGGAAGGATTCGACGACGTCCTTCCGCGGGTTGCGCGCCATCAGGTGGAGGATCACCTCGGTGTCGGACGTCGTCTGGAAGATCGAGCCTTCCTGCTCGAGCCGCTTGCGGATCGCCATCGCGTTGGTCAGGTTGCCGTTGTGGACGAGAGCGAGCGGCCCCATCGAGGTCTTGACGACGACCGGCTGGGCGTTCGCGATCACGCTCGTGCCGGAGGTCGAGTAACGGGTGTGCCCGAGCGCGCGCCGGCCGGGGAGGCCCTTCAATACCTTCTCTTTGAAGATCTCGGAGACGTGCCCCATGCTGCGCTGGTAGTGGAGCTGCGTGCCGTCCCACGAGGCCATCCCGGCGCTCTCCTGCCCCCGATGCTGGAGGGCATAGAGGCCGAGGTAGGTCAGGTACGACGCCTCGTCCGAGCCTTCGACGCCGAAGATGCCGCACATATCGAATCAGGAATGTCGAATCGGGAGAAGCGAATCAGGAATCGAGAAGCTCGTCATTCGACACTCCTTCCCTTGCGAACCGAGAGAACCGTAGATCGCTCTTCGTGATTCCAGATTCGACATTCGTCATTCCCCTTTACATCCCCAGCGCCCGCGGCAGCGCCGTCTCCCAGACCTCGGCCAAGTGCGCGACCGGCGCCGTGAAGCGCTCTCCCGCCACGGTCAGGTCGAGATCCTCGCCCGCGACCTCGCCCAGCTCCTGAATCGGCACGCCGAGCCGCTCGGCGCGGCGGAGCACCTCGTCCGCCTCCGCCGGGCCGCAGGCGACGAGCGCGCGGGCTTGCGTTTCGGAAAAGAGGGCGAGGGGCGTCTCGATCGTCGCGCGGCAGCCGAGGCGGCGCGGGAAACAGGCCTCTGCGAGAGCGATGCCGAGCCCTCCTTCCGAGAGGTCGTGCGCGGTCGAGAGGAGGCCGGCGGCGACGAGATCGCGGAGGAGGAGCGCAAGCTTCCGCTCGGCGTCGAAATCGACCGCGGGCGGACGCCCCTGCTCGATCCCCTCGCGGAGCCGCAGGAAGGCCGAGCCGCCGAATTCGGCGCGGTCGCGGCCGAGGAGCAGGAGCCGATCCCCCGCTCTCTGGAAATGCGATTCGGGAAGCGGGCCGAGCGTCTCGATCAGGCCGACCATCGCGACCGTCGGGGTCGGGTAGATCGAGGCGCCCTCGGTCTCGTTGTAGAGCGAGACGTTGCCCGAGATAACCGGCACGCCGAGCGCCTTGCAGGCGGCGGACATGCCGCGCACCGCCTGGCGGAGCTGCCAGGCGACCTCGGGGTTCTCGGGATTGCCGAAGTTGAGGCAATCGGTCAGGCCGATCGGCTCGGCGCCGACCGTCGCGAGGTTGCGGACCGCTTCCGCCACCGCCTGGGCGCCGCCGCGCTCGGGGTCGAGCTGGCAATAGACGGGATTGACGTCCGAGGTGAGCGCGAGAGCCGAGGGGGTGCCCTTCAAGCGGACGACCGCGGCGTCGCCGCCCGGTCCGCGGATGGTATTGGTGCGGACCGTATGGTCGTACTGGCGCCAGATCCAGAGCTTGGAGCCGAAGTCGGGGGTGTCGAGCAGCCGCTCGAGAGCCTCGAGCGGATGGCCGATCTCGGGCACGTCCGGCGCCGCCCAGCGCGCGGCGAGGTCGGCCGGCTCCTGGACCTTCCGGCGATAGACCGGCGCCCCTTCGGTGAGCGGCGCGATGGGGATGTCGGCGTAGGTTTGGCCGCCGTAGGAGAGCTCGGCGCGCCCGGTGTCGGTGATCTCGCCGATCACCTCGACCTCGAGCCCCCAGCGCCTGAAGACCCTCTCGACCTCCTCCTCCCGGCCGCGCGCGGCGACGACGACCATCCGCTCCTGGGACTCCGAGAGCATCATCTCGTAGGGCGTGAGGCCCGGCTCGCGCAGCGGCACGCGATCGAGCTCGAGCTTGAGGCCCGTGCCGCCGCGGCCGGCCATCTCGAAGGTCGAGCTGGTCAGCCCCGCCGCGCCCATGTCCTGGATCGCGACCACGGCTCCCGTCCTCATCACGTCGAGGCAAGCTTCGAGGAGGATCTTCTCGGTGAACGGATCGCCCACCTGGACGGTCGGCCGCTTCTTCTCGCTCTCCGCGTCGAACGACTCGGAGGCCATGGTCGCGCCGTGGATGCCGTCGCGCCCGGTCCGGCTGCCGGCATAGAGGACCGGGTTGCCGGCGCCCGACGCGCGCGCCAGGAAGATCTCGTCCTTCTTCGCGACCCCGAGCGCGAAGGCGTTGACCAGAATGTTGCCGTTGTAGGAGGGATGGAACGCGGTCTCGCCGCCGACCGTCGGGATGCCGACGCAGTTGCCGTAATCCCCGATGCCGCGGACGACGCCGTCGACCAGCGAGCGCATGCGCGGCGCGTCGAGAGCGCCGAAGCGGAGGGCGTCCAAGCAGGCGATCGGCCGCGCGCCCATCGTGAAGACGTCGCGCAGGATGCCGCCCATGCCGGTCGCCGCCCCCTGGTAGGGCTCGATGTAGCTCGGGTGGTTGTGCGACTCCATCTTGAACACCGCGACGAGGCCGTGGCCGATGTCGACGACGCCCGCGTTTTCGCCCGGCCCCTGGAGCACCCGCGCGCCCGCGGTCGGAAACTCGCGCAGGTAGACCTTCGACGACTTGTACGAGCAGTGCTCCGACCAGAGCGCGGAGGTCACGCCGAGCTCGGTCCAGGAGGGATCGCGCCCGAGGATGCGGCGGAGCGTCTCGTACTCTTCCGCGGAGAGCCCCTGCTCGCGGGCGAGCTCCAGATCGACGGTCGGCTCGGGCGCGTCGGTCAAAGCCCCGCCTCCGCGAGCGCGGCGGCCGCCGCGCCGGCCGCACTCCCAATCCCCGCCACGCCGGCCAGCCCGGCCACGGCGGTCGCCAGGCCCGAGAGCATCGCCAGGCCGTCCGTGTTGCCGAGCAGCTCTTCGACCGAGCGCTCGGGGTGGGGCATCAGACCGAGCACGTTGCCCCCCCGGTTGCAAATGCCGGCGATCGCGCGGGCCGCGCCGTTCGGATTCCATCGCGCGGCATCCGGAGCGTCGGGATCGTCGAGGTCGACCACGCCGTCGGGCCTGGCGTAACGGAAGACCACCTGCCCGGCAGCTTCGAGCGCGTCGAGCGCCGCGGGGGCGGCCTCGTAGTTGCCCTCGGCGTGGGCGATCGGCAGGCGGAGGACCTGGCCCTTCTCGAGCCCCGAGGTGAACGGCAGGTCGGCGCGCTCGACCCGCAGGTAGACGTCCTGGCAGAGGAAGCGGAGGCCGGCGTTGCGCCGCATCGCGCCCGGCAGGAGACCCGCTTCGAGCAGGACCTGAAAGCCGTTGCAGATGCCGAGTACGAGCCCGCCCGCCTCCGCGTGGCGTTTCACCGCGGTCATCACCGGCGAGAGAGCGGCGAGGGCGCCGGCCCGCAGGTAGTCGCCGTAGGCGAAGCCGCCGGGGAGCACCACCAGGTCGCACCCCGCGGTCGTCTCCTCGCCGTGCCAGAGGAAGACGGTCTCCGCGGCGAGCACGTGCTTGAAGGCGTGGTAGACGTCGTGATCGCAGTTGCTGCCGGGAAACACCACGACGCCGCATTTCATCGCCCATCCCCCTGGATCTCGATCTCGTAGTCCTCGACCACGGTATTCGCGAGCAGGCGCTCGCACATGTCCTCGAGCCGCCGCCGCGCGGAGGCGGCGTCGTCGGTCGCGAGCTGGATCTCGAAGCTCTTGCCGGCGCGGACCGAGGAGACGCCGGAGAACCCGATCCTCTCGAGAGCACCCTCGATCGCCTTACCCTGCGGATCGAGGATCTCGCGCCGGGGGTAGACGGTCACGCGCGCCTGAATCATCGCCTCTCCTCGCTCCGAAAACCCGCCGGCCGCAACACTCTTAGAACGCCTCGAGCCAGGCGGTCGGCCGGTCCTGCTCGGTCAGGGCGAGCTCGACGAGCGCCCCCTCGCGCTCCAGAGCTTCGCCGATCGCCGCCGCCGCCAGGGCCGGCAGGTTGTTGGTTCGCGACAGGTGGTAGAGGGCCACGCAGCGGAGCCGGCTCGACAGCAGCTCCGGGATGCCGTCCGCCGCTTCCCGGTTCGACAGATGGCCGTGACGCCCGGCGACCCGCTGCTTGAGCGACCAGGGATAGGGCCCGTTGCGCAGCATGTCGAGGTCGTGGTTCGCCTCGAGGAGGAGGATGTCGAGCTCGGCGAGCCGGCCCCAGGCGAGCCGGCTGCGGCTGCCGATGTCGCCGCACAGGCCGAGCCGCCGCCCGCCGCCGTCCTCGACCACGAGGCCCACCGGCTCGCGCGCATCGTGCGGGATGGTGAACGGCTCGACCCGAAACCCCGCGACCTCGACCGGCTCGCCCGAGCGGAGCACCGTGGCTCCCCCCCGTTGCGCCGGGGCGAGCGCCGTGCCGGCCAGGGTGCCCGCTGTCGCGTAGACCGGCAGGCCGTGCCGGCGGGCGAGCCGTTCCGCGCCCCGGTTGTGGTCGATGTGCTCGTGGGTCAGGAAGAGGGCCTTCAAGGTCGAGGGCTCGACGCCGACCAGCCGCAGCCGTTTCTCGATCTCGCGGCAGGAAAACCCGGCGTCGATCAGGATCCGGACGCCACCCGATTCGACGATCACCGCGTTGCCGCCGCTCCCCGAGCCGAGCACGCAGGCGCGCAACGGGGGCGCGGGAGGCGGGGCCTCGAAGTCCCAAAGGTTCGCCTGCTGCCAGGGCATGGTTCGTCCGGATCGCTGTGGGTCTCGGCGGTGCGCCGGGCGAACTCTACCACCGGCGCGGCGGGAAGTCAGCGCTTTCGGCGCTAGATCTTGGGGCGGGGCAATTCGGACCTACAACCGAAAGGGGAAGAAGCGGGCCTAGAACTTGTACTCCTTGCCCTGCTCCAGGAACTCGAGATCCGAATTGCCGAGGGCGCGGACCTCCTCCTGGATCTTGCGCACGCAGGGGGGCTTCAGGTGGTGGATCAGGATCGGCACCCGCCGCTCGAGCTTGCGCAGCTCGATTTCGAGCGTCCGGGGCGTCAGGTGGAGCGACAGGTCCGCGACCTCCTGCAGCGAATTGTCGAAGCTCGTGTCGATGCAGATCGCGCGCAGGTTCGGAGTCCGGTTCGCGATTTCCCACAGGCGCTGGGTCGGACCGGTGTCGGAGGACCAGAGGACGGCGGAATCCCCCTGCTCGATCAGGAACCCGTGGGTCGGCACGAGGTGGTTGACCGCGATGGGCGTGAACTTGACGCCGTCGATGACCAGCGGCACCTCGCCCTGGAACTCGTTGAAGCGGACCGCCGGCAGCAGGTGGTTGGGCAGCCGCGTGAAGTCGGGCCAGGTCGCGTTGTTGAACAGGTATTTGCGGATCGCGTAGGCGGTCGCCTCGGAGGCGTGGAGCTCGATCGGCGCCTCGGTGTGGCCGTAGACGTTCTCGATGAAGAACGGCAGCGAGTTGGTGTGGTCCATGTGCGAATGGGAGAGCAGGATCGAATGCACTCCGATCTGCCGCTCGATCGACAGCACCTGCGAGAGCGAGCCGGCATCGAGAGCGATCGAGCCGTTGATGAGCAGACAGGTCATCCGACACAGATCGCTCTCGCCACCATAGCCACCCAGGACCTGGATCAGCATATTGACGAGATTGTATCGCCAAACCTGCAAACGCGCCAAAACGGCTCAGGAGGAGCTGACCGCGGGCGGAGACGAGCTCCGCCCCTCCCCCTGAGCCGCACTCGTCCTAGAACCGGGTGCCGATCCAGAACGAGGTGTGGAAGCCGTCGTCGCCGTTGGCCGCGCGGTAGCGCTTGGCGAAGTCCCAGTTGAAGTCGAGGCCGCCGAAGATCCTCGCCGAGATGCCGTAGCCGTAGGCCGCGATGCCGTCTTGGAGCTTGCTCGTCTTGCTGTTGTAGAACTGGAAGCTCTGGAAGTCGTGGAACCAGGCGCCGCCGGCATCGAGGAAGAGGATGCCGCGAATCCCCTGAAGACCGAGGAACGGGGTCGCGATCAAGTCGATCAGCGGGAAGCGCAGCTCGACGTTGGCGAAGAACGCGCGGTCGCCCAGGAGCGTGCGGAAATCGACGCCGCGCAGAGTGTCGAGCCCGCCGATGGCGAGCGGCGTCGGCGCATGGCCGCCGACCGCCGCCCCCCAGGCGCGCAGGGCGAGGCCGCTCCTCGGGGTGAAGGCGAAATACTGCCGCGCGTCGAGCTGGACCTGGGTGAAGAGGGTGCCGCTGTCCTTCGTGTCGGGGGCGTAGTTGCCTTCCAGGCGCAGGCGGTGGCCGGAGACGGGCCCGGCCGAGTTGAAGACCGTGGTGTCCGAGACGAACGCGCTCTGGAGCAACGGGAAGTTGTCCTTGCGCGGGAAGATCGTCTGGATGGTCTGGCCCGTCCGGTTGTCGAAGATGAACGACTGGAACTTGATGTCCCGGACCACGAAGCCGAGCCCGAATTCCGCCCGGTCGTAGAAGCTGATCGGATAGGCGACCGAGCCGACCAGGCCGGTTTCCTGGAGCGCCGAGTCGCCGCGACCGAACTCGCCGTTGATGATCTGGTTCGACGCGAAGAAGAGCCGGTAGTCGAACAGGTTGACCTGCCACGGCCAGCGGCGCGACAGGTCCTGGTAGCTGACGTCGAAGTTCGACAGGCTCTCGACCGACGCGAACTGGGCGGCGATCCGCTTGTCGCCGAGATAGTCCGAGAAGCTCAAGTAGACCTGGCCGACGACCGTCTGGTTGTCGTCGACGCCGACGAAGGTCTGGGCGCCCTCGAGGAAGAACTTCTTGCGGCCGTAGCGCTCCTTGTTCGCGTCGTCGATCGCGACCTGGATGTCCGGCTCGAAGCCGGGGATCGCCTGGGCGTTCGTGGGCGTCGTCGCGATCGGCTCGGTCGCCGGGGTGCCGATCTTCTCCTCGAGATCGCTCAGGTAGAGATCGAAAGTGCCTTTCCAGAAGCCGGTGTAGACCAGGGCTTCCTTGCCGTTCTCGCGCTTGAGCAACGTCGGCATCGAGGCGCCGGTGACCACGTTGGTGTGCTGGAGAAGCGTGCCGGTCGCAAGGTCGAGGCTGAAGATGTTGTCCGCCCCGCCGTCGCGGTCGGAGGTGAAATAGAGCCTCTTGCCGTCCGCCGAGTAGATCGGATCGTTCTCGTTCGAGGGTCCCGAGGTGATCTGGTAGCGATCGCTCGGCTTGTCGAGGTCGATCCGGAACAGCTTCCGGGCGCCGTCGCCGATCGAGGAGACGAAGATGATCGAGCGGCCGTCGGGCGAGTAGGTCGGCGCGCCGTCGAAGACCGCGTCGTTGGTCAGGTTGGTGACCTCGAACGAGTCGAGGTCGATCGAGTAGATGTCGTACTGGCCGCCCTTCAACCCGGAGAAAACGATCCTCTTGCCGTCGGGGCTCCAGGCCGGCGAGAGCTGCTGCTCGATGTCCTTCATCTCGATGATCCGCCGGATGCCGCCCTTGAGCACGTCGAGGAGCGCCAGGCTGCGGCCGCTCTCGCGCTTGACGAAGAGGGCGATCGTGTTGCCGTCGGGCGAGAACGCGAGGTCGCGGCCGGTCTTCCGGCCCAGCTCGAGCTCCTGGGCGACCGGGTACTGATATTGGCTCGTGTAGCCCTTGGTCAGGTTGCGCAGCAGGCGGCGCTTCCGGGCATCGAAGAGGACGACGTCGACGTCGCCCCGATAGGCGCTGAAGGAGGCGACCAGGTCGCCCGAAGGCGAGGCGGTCGGCGAGGTCTCGTAGGTGCGGCTGCGGCTTTCGATCCGGAACAGGCGGCCGAAGTCGCCCGGCTCGCCGGTCGCGACCAGCTGCGGCAGGTACTTCTTGCGCAGCCAGCGCCGGAACTCGGCGTCGAAGTCCTCGATGTCGAGCTTGAACGTCCTCTTCACCGCGCGGTCGACTCTGGAGCCGAGCGAGTTGCGCGTCTCGTAGACGAAGTCGAGGAAACCGTCCTTGCCCCAGCGGTCCTCGACGAAATCGAACAACGCGTGGCCGAAGCGGTAGGCGAAGAAGCCCTCGACGTCGTCGTTGATCGACGGGATCTGGTCGTTGACCACGGCGTCGCGCAGGTACATCTTGTCGCGCGCCGACTCGTCCTTGGCCATGTAGCTCGCCATCCCCTCCATGAACCAGGTCGGCGGCGAGGTCGCCGCGGCCTCGGCCAGGCGGCCCTGGAACAGGATCTGGTACTGGAAGATGTGGGTCAGCTCGTGGCGGATCAGCTGCATCAGCTCGAGGTCCGAGAGGTCGATCGGCAGGACCATGCGGAAGCGCGCGGGCGAGGCGAAAGCGCCCACGCCCTCGGGGATGAAGTTCTGGATGATGTTGTTCTGCTCGAACGCCGAGTGGGTGGCGTAGAAGATGAGCGGGATCGGCTCTTTGATCTGGAAGTTGAACGCCCGCGACAGGCTGTCGTAGGCGCTCTCCGCGAACGAGGCGACCTTTTCGAGCTTCGCCTCCTCGTCGGGGTAGTAATAGAGGTTGAAGTGCGGCGAATGGTAGATCCGCCATTCGAACCTCTTGTAGGTGATCTTGTTCTTGCCGAAATCCTCGGAGTACTGGGCGGACGACCGCGCCGGGGAGAAGAGGAGCGCGCAAGCGAGCGCGCCGAACAGAGCCAGGGAGTTGAGACGGCGGGGTGCTGGGTTCAACGAAACCTCCTTCGGCCGCCTTGCGCGCCGCGTGTGAGCCTTCACTCGGTGAACAGCGTACGCGTGGTCTCGACCTCTTTCTGAGTGAAGACCCCGACGATCTTGTCCTCGAGCGACAACAAGTTCTCGAACATTCCGCGCAGTGGATCTGTCGACTCACCCTCGAACTTCTGGAAGTCCTTGAAATTGTCGTGGTAGACCAACGCACCCGTCTTCGCGTCGTAGACCTGCATCAGGATGTCGTACTCGAATCCGGTCTGCTCGACCAGGACCTGGCGGTAGTAGGTCTGCCCGTTGAACGGCGAGACGTACTCTTCGGTGCGGTAGCCGGTGCGATCCTGGACGTCGAAGTCGAGGCCGCCGGCGAGGATCAGGTCGGCGCCCGTCCGCTCGCCCAGCGCCTGCCAGAAATCCGTCTGTTTGGCGAGCTGGTCGAAGTCGGTGGTCGGAAAGTCGACGCCGCCGGTCTCGATCACCTTGAGCTCGGTCTCGCGGCGGAGCACCTTGACCAGGTAGCGCTCGAACTCCTTCTGGACGTCGATGTCGCGCCCCTGGAAGCGCTCCGCCTGCTCCTTCGTCTCGACCTGGAACGGCGCGAGCGCGATCGACTTGCGCCCCTTCAAGTCCAGGCGGGCGCGCTGCGGCAGCTTGAGCTGCACCTCGACCGACGAGGCGGCTGCCGGCAGGGCGGAGAGGACGGCGAGAGCGGCGAGCGTCCACGGCTTCCAGAGCTTCCAGCGCATCTTCGGGATCTCCTTCGGAGCCGGCCGGCGTGGTCGCCGCCGCCCCGGAACGTCAGCGCGGCGGAGGAGGGGGAGCATTGTCCGGCACTTCGATCGGGGGCGAGGGTTCGGAGGCTGGCGTGCCGGAGGCCGGCGGATGCTCGGGAGCGAGCGGCTTGTCGCTCTTGGGCGCGTCGGGTTTCGCGCCGGCGGGCTTGGCGCCCGCGGGCTTGATGCCCTTGAAGGCCTGGTAGAACTCGACGAAGCGCGCGTAGTTGCCGCGCAGCTCGCGGCTGTTCGGATCGGTCGCGAGCGCCTGCTTGTAGTAGGAGAGGGCCTTCTCGAAATCGCCCGTCGCCTCGTAGGCGACCGCCAGGTTGTTGCGGACCCGCGGGCTGTTCGGATCGGCGAGCTCCGCTTGGTGGAAGCGGAACAGCGCCTCGCTCCACAGGCCCTGCTGGGCCATCTTGACGCCGAAATTGACCTGCGCGGCGGAGGAGGGGGAGCCCGTGGCGGTCGCCGCTGAGCCGCCGCAGCCGGCGAGGAGGACGCTTCCGAGAGCGAGCCAGAGCAAGACACGGCGCATGTGCGAGGTCTCCGTTGCCGGGGGGTTCGTGCGGTGGGTCGCCACGTTCGCGCGCATTCGGGTGCGAGGCATGCCGTCGCTTCGGCGGCCTACTATACGACGCCCTCCGGGCTCCCGGACGGCTTTCGTCCCGGAATTGTCTAGATTCGACCCCCCGTTTTCCGTCTATACCGGGTGAGGAGGATTCTCATCCGTGCCCGAAGCCATCGCCGACCCCGAAACCGAGCGTGCCGACCTGCTCGTCGCCGTCCACGCCCGCCCCGACGTCGCCCGTCCCGCCCTCTACCGCCTGGCCGAGGAGCTCGCTCTCTGGACCGGCCCGGACGCCGAGCCCTCGCGCCGCCTCGCCCGCCGGATCGGCGTGCCGGAAGCGCAGCTCGCGCGGGCCCTCGCCTGCCGGAAAGGCGCCCGGGAGGCCGCGGCGCGGGAGCGCGATCGGGCGGCCGACCTCGGCGCTCGGATCGTCACCCGTCTCGATCCGGACTACCCGGAGGCGCTCACTCAGCTCGCGCTCGCGCCGCCCGTCCTCTGCATCCGGGGCGAGATCCCGGCGGGGGCCGGCGTCGCGATCGTCGGCTCGCGGCGCGCCGATCCCTACGGGCTCGAGGTCGCCCACCTGTTCTCGAGCTCGCTCGCCGAGCACGGGGTCGCGATCGTCTCGGGCTTCGCCCGGGGAGTGGACGCCGCCGCCCATCGCGGCGCGCTCGGCCGGCCGGAAGGGCGCACGGTCGCGGTCCTCGGCTGCGGCCTGGGCGTCGACTACCCGCGCGGCCACGCCCAGCTCGGCCGGGACATCTCCGAGCAGGGCGCCCTCGTCTCCGAGTTTCCCTGCGGCGTCGAGCCGCGCACCTGGCACTTCCCGGTCCGCAACCGGGCGATCGCCGCGCTCTCCTCGGCGACCCTGGTGGTGCAGGCCGCTGCGCGCTCGGGCTCGCTCTCGACCGCGCGCTGGGCGGTCGACCTCGGCCGCGACGTCTTCGCCGTGCCGGGACGCATCTTCGACGAGCGCTCGCTCGGACCCCACGCCCTCCTGCGCGAAGGCGCCGGGCTCGCCCAGCATCCGAGGGACCTGCTGGAGGCGATCGGCGGCCAGCACTTCGCCGCCACGGCGAGCGCCGCAGCCCAAGGAGCCCTCGAGAACATGGAGTCCGAGCCGCCGCCCGGCCTCCCCGGCGCGATCCTCGCGGCCCTCCCGCGCGGCTTCGAGCGCGCGCCCGAGGACCTGGCCGCCGCGACGGGCACGCCGATCGACCGCGTCCTCGGCGCTCTTCTCGATCTCGAGCTCCTCGGCCGCGCCGCCCGCCTGCCGGGCGGGCTGTTCCGGAGGGTCTGACGATGCGTGGACAACCCTTCGGGTTGAAGCGCGAACCGTCCGCCGCCGCCTTGCGACCGGGTGACTCGGGTGCTAGCCTCCCCGGCTCCTCGGAGGGGTGACCCGCGGGGGGCCGGCGGAATGAGAACGACCTGCCGCGCGTTAGAGGGAACCCATGGCCAAGAACCTCGTCATCGTCGAAAGCCCCGCCAAGACGCGGACTCTCAAGAAGTTCCTCGGCCGCGACTGGGCCGTCGAAGCCTCGCTCGGCCACGTCCGCGACCTGGTCAAGAAGGACATGGGGATCGGCCCCAACTACGAGCCGAAGTACGCCGTCCTCGCGGAGAAGAAAGAGGTCGTCAAGAAGCTCCGCGAGGCCTCGAAGAAAGCGACGATGGTCTACCTCGCTCCCGATCCGGACCGCGAGGGCGAGGCGATCGCCTGGCACATCGCGGAGATCCTCGACCGCGAGCCGGACGCGATCAAGCGCGTGACCTTCAACGAGATCACCAAGAACGCCGTGCTCAAAGCGCTCGCGGACCCGCGCGAGATCGACGCCCGCAAGGTCGACGCCCAGCAGGCGCGCCGCGTGCTCGACCGGATGATGGGCTTCCGCCTCTCGCCGCTCCTCTGGGACAAGGTCAAGCAGGGTCTCTCGGCGGGACGCGTCCAGTCGGTCGCGGTCAAGATGGTCTGCGACCGCCAGGCCGAGATCGACGCCTTCGTGCCGGTCGAGTACTGGCTGATCGGCGCCGATCTGGACGCCGGCACCCTCCCGCAATTCCATGCCCGCCTGCACAAGATCGGCAAGGACAAGGCCGAGGTGGGCGACGGCGCGACGGCGGGCGCCATCGTCCGCGACCTCGAACAGGGTCGCTTCAAAGTCGGCGTCGTCGAGCGCAAGGAGTCGCTCCAGCGCCCGGGCCCGCCGTTCATCACCAGCCGGCTGCAGCAGGAGGCCGCGCGCCGCTTCGGCTTCGCGGTCAAGCGGACGATGGGCCTCGCGCAGGGCCTCTACGAAGGGCGCGACATCGGCGACCGCGGCGCGGTCGGTCTCATCACCTACATGCGCACCGA
>DATMZM010000016.1:0-3373 GCA_035607445.1 Thermoanaerobaculia bacterium
AAGACGCGGACCAACCCCGGACGAAAGGCCCGAGCCCTGCGGAGGAGAGCGCCGAGAGGGACCTGCTGGTGCGGGTGCTCGACCAGGCTCCGCGCGACTGCCGCCACCTGTGGCAGATGCTCGCCGCCGGCTTCTCTTACAAGGAGATGAGCGGCAGGATGGGGGTCGCGGACGGGACGCTTCGCGTGCGGGTTTTGCGCTGCCGGGAAAAGGCGACGCGCTCTCGGGCCGAGCTGCTCGCGCCCGGGCCCAAGTAACGCCGGACGGCTTGCCGCGCCCAAGTATTGTGGAGGGAATGCGAATGATCTGCGCTGAAGTCGTCCAACGTCTGCCCTGGCTCTTGAACGGGACCCTTCCGCCTGCGGAACAGGGCGATGTCCGCGACCACCTCGCGAGCTGCGCCGCCTGCCGCGCCGCGCTCGCCGAGACCCGTTCCGCCTATCGCATCTTCACCGCGCACGTCCCGGCCGCGGCTCTCGTCGACTACGCGTGGGGCCAGGTGCCCGAAAGGCTCGACATCGGCCTGATCGAGCGCCACCTCGAGGAGTGCCCCGAGTGCGCCGCCGAGCTTGAGCTGATCCGCACCAGCCGGCAGCTCGCCGACGAGCCGCAGATCGCGCTGCTCCGGCCTCCGGCGGGGATCGCCCCCGCCCCCGCCCTCGCAACCCTCCACCGCGAGCGCCCGAGGCGCGCCTGGCAGACGTCGGCGCTCGCCGCCGCGCTGGGCGGCGTGATCGCACTGACCGGCTGGATCCACAGCGAGCGGGAGAACCGGAACATCCAGGCCTCCATCCGGTCCGCTCAAGAGCTCGTCGGTGAGGCGAAGAGCGAGGCCGCGAGAATCAAGGAGCAGCTCGACCTCCTCAAGACACAGAACGTACGGGCCCCAACGCCGGTGGCCGCCCCCCTCGCTCCCGCCCCGCAACCGCCGTCGAGCGCGAAACCCGGAGCGGGGCCGGTCCTCTCCGCGTCCGATCAGAGCGTGTTCCTCGAGCCCTCCGACGCGCGTGGCGCGAGCCGGGTGCGCGGCGGCACGGAGGAGGGCGGGATCCGAGTCGTCGCCCTGCGGCCGGGCAAGGTCATCTTCACGCTGGCGAGCAGCGACACCGTGGACATCCCGCTCGCGAAGAAATACGCCGTCCAGATCCGGAGAGCCGCGACCGACAAGCCGCTCGGCCCGCTCCTCGAGATCGCGCGCCACGAAGACGGAAGCTTCATGCCGATCGTCGAATTCGCCGGGCGCAAAGACGAGCGCGGGAAGTACCTGCTCGTGCTCTACGGCCTCGACGGAGGGCGCCGGACCGAGCTCGCCCGCTTCGATTTCGAGGTCGTCGCGCGCTGAGCTGAGCCCCGCGCCGGCTTAACCCAGGCCCCGCACCGCGCCGCCCAGGATCGCCCGGCTCTGCGGGTCCTGGACGAACGCCGCGACGGTCAAATCCTTCCCCGCCGCGCCGGCCGCGAGCGGCAGCTCGACCTGCCCCGTGGCGTTCGCTCCGGCCGCCGCGGCGAGCGCGAAGGCCTGCGCGAGCTTGCGGACGACCGCGTCGTTACGAAGGGTCCGGCCGCCGTTCTCGCCGCGGCCGACCTGGGTCGAGAGCCCGTTCTGGACCAGGGCGACGAAGACCTGGGCGTCCCTCGGCAGCGCCGCGCCGTGCTTCGCGGAGACGGAGACCCGCACCGCGTCGCGGCCGGCGATCCGCTCGACGGCGAGCGCGACCTCGACCGGCGCCTTCGCGGCGAGCGCGTCGTCGATCGCCGCGCGCACCTGCCGCTCGCCGGAGCCGACCATCTCGCGAGTGCCGTTGATCACCGCCTGCGGCGTGTAGACCCGGTTCGAGCTCCAGGCGGCGGCGTACTGCTTCTGGCGGTTCGACCAGGCGGCGGACGAGAAGGGGTCGGTCCAGCCGATGTAATCCCAGTAGTCGACGTGGAACGCGAGAGGGATCACCCGGCCCGCGTAGGCCGGATCCGCGGCGAGCTTCGACAGCAGCCGGTCGGCCGGCGGGCAGCTCGAGCACCCCTGGGAGGTGAACAGCTCGACCACCGCGACGCCGCCGGGCGCCGGGGCGGCGCGCTCCTTGGCCGGAGCGGGCGAGCACTGGGCGAAGAGGATCAGAGCGAGGACGGAAGCGCCCAGGACGGGGGCGACGCGGGAGAGCAGGGCGGGCGGGGAAGGCGGGGACGTGGGGGACATGAGCGACCTCCTCGGAAAGGCTCCTGACGTACCAAGATCCGGCTGCGCCGGGGCGCCGGATTGCTCCTCGAGCCTATCGCGAGCAGTCGCGCCGCTCCCCCTTGCGGATCTCGGTGCGGTAGAGGTCGCGTCCGCCGGCGCCCACGAATTCGATCGAGAGGCTCTCGGCCGTCGCCTCGACGACGGCGAAGCCCGGCGTCCTGCCGGCCGCCCAGGCGCTGCACCGTGACCGCGGGCCGAGCGCGCGCACCTCGTGCCCCGCAGCTCCCGCGATCGCGAACGTGACGCCGCCCGCCGGCCGCTGGATCTCGAGGTCGTGATCGTGGCCGGCGAGGTAGAGGTCGGCGCCCCGTTTCTCGAGGACCGGCAGGATCGTCGTTCCGAGCGCCGCCGAATCGCCGTGCAGGCCGGACGAGTAGATCGGATGATGGCCGTAGACGACCTTCCAGGCCGCGCCGCTCGTCGAGAGCGCGCGGTCGAGCCAGGCCGCCTGCTCCCGCGCCGAGGCGACGTCCCGGCGCTCGATCGGATCGGTGTCGAGAGCGAACAGCTGCACCGGCCCGGCCGCGAACGTGTAGTAAAACGGCGAGGGCAGGCACCAGGTGGCGCTCCGCCGCGAGCGCTCGTGCTCCGCCGCCGGGCTCGCCTCGTCGTAATGGTCGTGGTTGCCGAGCGAGGCGTAGAGGCGGATGCCGAGCCGGCCGTAAAGGGTCTCCCATTGGCTCCGCCAGCGCGGCGACGCGGGATCGGCGAGCCCCTGCTCGTAGAAGTTGTCGCCCAGCGTGACGCCGAAATCGAACGGCCGGGCGGCGTCGACCCGCGCCATCGCCCGGGCCACCGCGCGCTGCGCCGGGCTGCCGTCCCCGAAATCGCCGAACGCGACGAAGCGGACCGGGGTGTCCGCCGGGAGCACGGCCGGCGTCGAGATCCCGGCGAGCAGGCCCGGGCAGACGTCGAGCGGCGCCGGCCGGGCGGCCCCGGCGGGACGCGCGGCTCGCGGGTCCGCCGCGTCGTCGGGAGGCGGGCTCGATCGGCAGGCGCAGAGCCCGAGAGCCAGGAGCCGGAAGGCGAGGCGGCGAAGATCCATCGCGGCATCTTACGCACAACGGCCGCCGCCCCGCCGTGCCACAATCGAGCCGCCGTGACCGACCTCGCCACGATCCCGCCCGCTCCGACCCC
>DATMZM010000241.1:0-2922 GCA_035607445.1 Thermoanaerobaculia bacterium
CACGGCGTGGGCGGGGGTGTTCATGGGACGAGAGGGTCGGCTGGGCCGGGAAGCTTACCCGAGCTCCGGGAAACGCCGGGACGATAAGCTCGAGCGATGCTGCGGCTGACGGAGCTCCGGCTCCCCTTGGACCATACCGAACAGGAGCTGCGCGCGGCGATCCTCGCCGAGCTCGGCCTCCGGCCCGCCGAGCTCGTCTCTTACTCGATCTTTCGGCGCAGCCTCGATGCCCGGAAGCGCGGCCGGGCGATCCTCACCTATCACCTCGACGTCACGACCACGAACGAAAGCGCGGTGCTCGAGAAATTGCGGGGCCGGTCGCGGGGCGGCCGCCCCGCCCGGGTGACCGTCGGGCCGGCGCCGGACACCTCGTATCGCTTGCCCTTCGCGGCGCCGGATGCCCCGCGCCCTCGGACCCCGCGACCGCTCGTGATCGGCACGGGGCCCTGCGGGCTCTTCGCCGGCCTGCTCCTCGCGGAGATGGGCTTCCGGCCGATCATTTTAGAGCGCGGCAAGCCGGTGCGAGAGCGCACGAAGGACACCTTCGGGCTCTGGCGCCACGGCCGGCTCGATCCGGAATCCAATGTGCAGTTCGGAGAGGGCGGGGCCGGCACGTTTTCCGACGGCAAGCTCTACAGTCAGGTCAAGGATCCCGGCCACAGAGGGCGCAAGGTGCTCGAAGAGCTGGTCGAGGCCGGCGCTCCGGAGGAGATCCTGTTCGTCAACCGGCCCCACATCGGCACCTTCCGGCTGGTCAAGGTGGTCGAGGGGCTGCGGGCGAAGATCGAGTCCCTGGGCGGCGAGATCCGCTTCCGGAGCCGGGTCGAGGACCTGCTCCTCGAGCGCGGCCGCGTCCGCGGAGTCGTCCTTGCCGGCGGGTGGGAGATCGCCTCCGATCACGTCGTCCTCGCGGTCGGCCACAGCGCCCGGGACACCTTCGAGATGCTCGACCGGCGGGGCGTCCATCTCGTGCCGAAGCCGTTTTCCATCGGCTTCCGCATCGAGCACCCCCAGGCGCTGATCGACCGCTGCCGCTACGGCGAGCAAGCCGGACATCCGAAGCTCGGCGCCGCCGACTACAAGCTGGTCAACCATTGCCGCCGTGGCAAGAACGGCCGCTCGGTCTACAGCTTCTGCATGTGCCCGGGCGGAACGGTGGTGGCGGCGGCTTCGGAGTCCGGCGGGGTCGTGACCAACGGCATGAGCCAGTACTCGCGCGACGAGAGGAACGCGAACAGCGGCATCGTCGTCGGCATCACGCCGGACGACTATCCCGGCGGTCCGCTCGCCGGCATCGCGTTCCAGCGCCGGTGGGAAGAGCGCGCCTTTACGCTCGGCGGCGGCACCTACGAGGCCCCCGGCCAGCTCGTCGGCGATTTCCTGGCGAACCGGCCGTCGGCGGCCTTCGGTTCGGTCCTGCCCTCGTATCGGCCCGGGGTCCGCCTGGGCGACCTGAGCTCGAGCCTGCCCGACTATGCGATCGAGGCGATCCGCGAAGCGCTCCCCGCCTTCGACGCGCAGATCCGGGGCTTCGCGATGCCCGACGCCGTCCTGACGGGCGTCGAGACGCGCACCTCGTCGCCGCTGCGGATCGAGCGCGACGAGTCGTTCCAGAGCCTGAATACCAAGGGCCTCTATCCGGCGGGCGAAGGGGCCGGCTATGCCGGCGGCATCCTCTCCGCGGCGATCGACGGGATCCGGGTCGCCGAGGCGGTCGCGAAGAGCCTCGTCGAGTCCGCCCGGCGCTGAACATCCCGCCGGCGGACCGGCGGGATGCCCAAGCGTCCGGAATCCTGCGAAAAACCTTCCTACCCCTGGACGAAATACCCGAAGTAGAGCTGGCTCCACCTCTGGACCGTCGCGCCGCCTCCGCCGCAGGCGAGGTCGGAGCGCAGGACCCGCACCTGGGCGAGCCCGATCGGGCAGGTCTGCGGGATCACCACGTCGAGATGCTTGCCGTCGGTGCCCACCGTCTGGGTCACCGCCTGCTCGCAGATCGCGCCGCCCGCGAAGCGGAACTGCACCTTGAGGACGTTGGTCAGGTTGACCCCTTCGAGCCGCACTTTCTGGCGCCGGATCGAGCCGACGCGCGGCCAGATCTCGGTCACCGCCGGCACTCCGGAGAGGGCGAACAGGTCGTTGCGCCAGACCGTCACCCGGTCCGAGAACGGATCGCTCGCGAGATCGTAGTCGCCGTCGTGGTCGATGTCGACCGCGGCCAGGTCCTGCGAATCCGGCGCCGGCTTGAGCCGCTTCAAGACGGCGTCGGTGCCGTCGGTGAACGTCCCCGGCGGCGGGGTGTCGGCCGCCGTGATCAGGCCGTCGCCGTTCGAGTCCTTGCCGGCGTTGAGCAGCACGCGCGGCATGTCGTCGACGACGTGATAGACGAGATCGAGGTCGCCGTCGGCGTCGAGATCGACGAGCGACGGGAACATCGAGTGATCCATGCCCGGCGTCGCCAAGCCCACGGCGTCGGTCGACGCGGTGTGGATCGTCGGCGACAGCGAGTTGATCGGCACCCGGGTCTGGAACTCGTCGACCATCTTGCCGACCGGCTCGTTGAGGCGGTTGACCAGGAGCCACGGGTAGTTGGTCCGCCCGGTCTGGCTGAAATGGGCCACGACCATGTCCGCGTCCCCGTCGTTGTCGACGTCGCCCTGCGCGATGCCGAACGAGCCGCACGAGATGTACTGCGGCTCGCCGACGTAGTCCTGCACGATGTCCTGGCAGCGGGCCGGCAGCTTGGTTCCTCCGGACTCGGTCAGGATGCCCTTGGCCGTGCCGCCGACGCCGTTCAGGAAGAGGAGGTCGTCGGTCTGCTGGACGTTGGTCACCTGTGAGCTGGTCTTGGCGAAGCCGACGGTCGTATAGAGGTCGAGAGCGCCGTTGTTGTCGAAGTCGGCGAGCACGTCCATCCCCAGG
>DATMZM010000008.1:0-26012 GCA_035607445.1 Thermoanaerobaculia bacterium
CGGGGCTTTCCAGACGGCGAGGAGGAGCGCGGGGAGGAGGAAGATCGCGTTGCCTCGCGTGAAGGCGGCGAGGCCGAGGAGCAGGCCGGCGGCGAGGGCGGGCGCCGGGGCGGGGCGTTTCAGGTAGATCAGGCCCGCGAGGAGGATTCCGGCCGCGAGGGCTCCAAACAGCATGTCGGTTGTCACATGCTGGCCGAGGATCCAAAGATTTGGGTTGACCGCCGTCACGGCCATCGCTCCGGCTCCCACCCAGGCGCCGTTCTCGGGCGTTCCCAGCTCCCGGCCGGTTCGGTAGGCCAGCCAGGCGAGGGCGGCGGCCGCGAGGTTCGAAATCAATCGGGCTGCCGCGAAGGGATCGCGGAGGGCGACTCCCAGACCCGCCGTCAGGAGCGGATAGAGGAGCGGCCGGAAGGGGTCGTGCGGCAGGTGCCCGGCGAGGAGCTGCTGGGCCTCGGCGACGTAGCCGTCGCGCTCGGCCGTGCCCGCCTCTTCCACCCAGTGGTAGCGGGCGCCGAAGAGGGCGAGGGCGAGAAAGAGGCAGGCTGCCGCGGCGAGGGCGCGCCGGTCGGCGGCTGGTTGGCTCGGGCTCACTCGGGGGTGAGCACCGGCGGGGCGGGCGGCGGCATCTGGGCGGAATCGTCGACCGGAGGCGGCGCGGCGGCGCGGGTTGCCGGGGGCTTGGTTGACGGGGGTGGGTGGGGCGGCGGGATGGCGGGCGCGTCGTCCGGCAGCTCGATGACGATGTCCTTCGGGCGCACGAACCCGAGATCCTCGCGCGCGATGCGCTCGAGGAGGATCGGGTCGCTGCGCAGGCCGTCGATGCGGGCGCGCAGGCTCTCGATGCGCTGCCGGGTGAGCGCGAGGCGCGAGTCGAGCAGGCGCTCGCGCTCGCGGGCCGAGTTGAGATCGCGCATGCTCTTCGCCCCGGCGAGGCCGGCGAGCAGCAGGAGCAGGCAGGCGACGGCGACGCCGAAGAACGGCAGGCGCTTCCCGGTCGCCCCGTCCAGGCGGCTCAAGAGCGTCGGCGCGGGAAGGCGGCCGGCCCCGGATAGGCGGCGGCGTCTCCCAGCTGCTCCTCGATGCGCAGCAAGCGGTTGTACTTGGCGACCCGGTCGCTGCGGCACGGGGCGCCGGTCTTGATCTGGCCGGCCCGGGTGGCGACGGCCAGGTCGGCGATCGTCGTGTCCTCGGTCTCGCCCGAGCGGTGGCTGATGACGTTCGCGTAGGCGTGGGTCTTCGCCAGCTCGACGGCGGCCAGCGTCTCGGTGAGCGTGCCGATCTGGTTGACCTTGACGAGCAGCGCGTTGGCGAGGCCGCCCGCGATCCCCTCGGTGAGGATCTCCGGATTGGTGACGAAGAGGTCGTCGCCCACGAGCTGCACGCGGCCGCCGAGCTCCGCGGTCAGATCCTTCCAGCCGGCGCGGTCGTCCTCGGCGAGGCCGTCCTCGATCGAGACGAGCGGGTAGGCTCCGATCCACTCGCTGTAGAGCGCGATCAGGTCGCCGGCCGCGAGCCCCGTCCGGCCCTCGCCCGCGAGGGCGTAGGCGGTGGGCTTCTTGGGTTTGGCCGAGCTTTTGGCCGAGGTCTTCGCCGCTCCCTTGTCGACCAGCTCGCTCGCCGCGACGTCGAGGGCGAGGGCGATCTGGGTTCCCGGCTCGTAGCCGGCCTTTTCGATCGCGCGCATCAAGAGGTCGAGAGCGTCGCGGTTGCTCCGGAGGTTCGGGGCGAAGCCCCCCTCGTCGCCGACGCCGGTCGCGAGGCCCTGGTCGGCGAGCACCTTCTTGAGCGCGTGGTAGACCTCGACCCCGGCGCGGAGCGCTTCGGAGAAGCGGCCGAAGCCGAGCGGCACGAGCATGAACTCCTGGATGTCGACCGAGTTGTCGGCGTGCGCGCCGCCGTTGAGCACGTTCAGGAGCGGGATCGGCAGCAGGTTCGCCGAGGGGCCGCCGAGGTAGCGATAGAGGGGCAGCTGGGCCTCTTCGGCCGCCGCCTTGGCGACGGCGAGCGAGGTGCCGAGGAGGGCGTTCGCGCCCAGCCGGCTCTTGGTGGGCGTGCCGTCGAGGTCGATCAGCGTCCGGTCGACGAGCGCCTGCGCCCGGGCGTCGAGCCCGTGGAGGGCTTTCGCGATCGGGCCGCCGACGTGGCGGACGGCTTGGCCGACCCCCTTGCCGGCGAAGCGCTTGCCGCCGTCGCGCAGCTCGAGCGCCTCCCGGCTGCCGGTCGAGGCTCCCGACGGAACCGCGGCCCTGCCGCAGGCCCCGCCTTCGAGGGTGCAGTCGACCTCGATCGTCGGGTTGCCCCGCGAGTCGAGGATTTCGCGCGCGGCGAGCGTCTCGATGGCGAACATTCCTTCTCCTCAGGGCTCAAGGGAGCTGCAATTTTCCTTCAAAGGTTAGCCGTAAAGTGCCGTCATCTCAAGAGTTTTCCTCGCGAGGCACGCCGGGGAGGGAGCCGGCGCGGCGCACGCCGGTGCTAGAGTCGCCGGCCGGAATCGACGCGCAAGAGACCCCCCTCGAATCATTCACCTCCCTGGAGACTCGCCCCTGAGCCCACCGGAAGCCCGCCTCGTCCGCGTTTTTGCGGGGGTCGCCTCGGCGGCGGTGACGGTGGCGCTCGTCTGCGCCGGCGGTTGGATCTGGACCGCGCGCTCTCCGCGCTCCGCGAGCCTCGAGTCGCTCGCCCCGGAAGCCCGCGAGGCCCTGCTCGAGCAGGCTCTCCACGCCGATCCGGGCGCTTTCACCCCGGCCTGGTTCGCGCCGCGGATCGGCTACACCCTGCGTCCGGGGCGGAAGCTGACCGCCTGGGACGACACCTTCACCGCCAACGCGCTCGGCTACCGGACCGGGCCGCCCCCGAAGGCGCCGGGGACCTTCCGCGTCGTCTTCGCCGGGGACTCGTGGACCTTCGGCATGGGGATCGAGGAGGGCGAGTCGTTCCCGCGCCAGTTCGAGAAGCTCGCGCGGGAGCTGGGCGCCTCGCCCGGCCGCCCGGTCGAGGCCTGGTCGCTCGCGCTGCCCGGCTACAACACGCTCAACGAGATCGCAGCTCTCGAGTACTTCTTCCCGCGCCTGCAACCCGACGCCGTCGTCCTCTGCCCGTGCAGCAACGACATGGACACCTCGGGCATCGTGCTGCCGAACGGCTCGCTGGCCCGCTTCGAGGGCCAGGGCGACGAGTTCGGCAGCGATCACTCCCTCGTCTTCCGGGAGCACCGGCTCCTCTCCTTCACCTTCCTGTCGCGCTGGCGGACCTGTTTTCGCGCGATCCGCGGCGAGGAAGAGCGGCTCGCCGCGCGGAAGGTGCCGCTCCTCCTCTACTTCACCGCCAGCTGGGAGGAGCCGTTCGTCCACCGCCTGATCGCCGAGTCGGGCGTCGAGTCCGCCTACGTGGTCACGCCCAAGGAGTACACGGCCGGACCCTGGCGCAACCCGCCGCCCTTCCGTCACGGCACCCCGGCGGCGAACCGCCTGTATGCGCGCATGGTCTACCGCGGCGCGGCGGAGGTGCTCGGCTGGCCGCCGCCTCCCGCCGCGGGCGATGCCACGGACGTTCCGGTGCACCGCGCGCCGCCGCCCGGCGACTGGAGCGCCGCGAGCGATCGCCTGTTCGCGGAGGTCACGGCGAAGGCGATCCCCGAGCGCTACCTGCCCGGCCCCGGGCGCGACAGCCAGTGCGCCGGGCCGATGGACTGCGCGACCGGCCTGGTCGGCCGGGCGACGACGGTGCTGATCCGGCGCCGTCCGGACGCTCGGCGCGTGCGCCTCGAGCTCTCCCGGCTCGACGAGGTCGCGGCGCTCTATCCGCTCGACCTGACGATCGAGATCGCGTCCCCCGGAGGGGGGACCCGCGGCACGGCGACGCTCGCCGCCGCCGGCCCTGCCGTGCAGGTCTTCGAGCTCGAGATCCCCGGCGACCTGCCGGTGGGCGCGGCGCTCGACGTCGCCCTCCGCGCCGACGCGGCGGCGATCTCGCCGTCCGGTTTCGCGCCCCGGGCCTTCCGGATCCTCTCGATTCGACAGCGGTGAGCGGCCCGGCCCCGGCCGGCTCAGCCCTCGAGCCCCGGCTCCTCGAGCGCGAGGGTGATCGCGGTGCGGATCCGCTCCTCGAGCTCCTCCGGGGTCGGCGGCGTGCCGGGGAGCGCCGCCGCTGCGGGCTCCGCGGCGAGCCCCTCGCGGATCTGGTCCTTCAAGCGCGCGGCCTCCGAGCCGGGAGCGGGGTAGGGGTAGAGCGAGCGGAAGAAGAGGTTCGGCGAGACCTCGAGGGTGTGCAGGGTCTCGACGATCTGATGGAACGACAGGTCTTCGTTGCCGGCCAGGGCCGCCCGCAGAGAGCCGCGCATCTTCAGGTTGCGCTCCTGGACCTGCGCCGAGGTGAGGCCGCTCGCCCGGATCAGGGCCTCCAGGAGCCGCGCCGCTGCCGCTTCGTCGTCTCGCATGGCGGCGAAGTCTAGCGGCTTGCGACGCCCGGAGCGAGGGTGTAGTGTTCTTGCACGGTTTCGTATAGCAATAGGCAAATTCTCGCCTTGACAGTCGACGGTCCTCCTGGTAGCTTCCAGCGAAGCTTTAACGTCGAGACGATAACCAGCCTTGTTCAAAGGGCTTTCTGGGGGCGAACCGCGGTGTTCTCACGCTCGAAGGGTGTCGTGGGCCTCGACATTGGAAGCTCGGCCATCAAGCTGGTCGAGCTGAAGGAGCGGAAAGCGGGCGAGTTCCACCTCCAGAGGCTCGGGGTCGAGCCGCTCTCCCCCGAGGCGATCGTCGACGGCTCGGTGATGGACTCGGCCCTCGTGGTCGACGCCATCCATCGCCTCAACGACCAGACGAAGGTCAAGAACACCAACTACGCCACCTCGCTGTCCGGCCACTCGGTCATCATCAAGAAGATCCAGCTGCCGGCGATGCCGCGCGAGGAGCTGGCCGAGTCGATCCAGTGGGAGGCGGAGCAGTACATCCCCTTCGACATCAACGACGTCCGCCTCGACTACGTCGTCCTCTCCGAAGGCGAGGCCAGCCGCGACCAGATGGACGTGCTGCTCGTCGCCGTCAAGCTCGACAAGATCAACGACTACGTCTCGGTGGTGCGCCAGACCGGCAAGGTGCCGTCGCTGATCGACGTCGACGCCTTCGCGGTGCAGAACTGCTACGAGGTCAACTACGACCTCGACAGCCGGAAGACGCTCGCCCTGGTCAACATGGGCGCGGCGGTGACCAACATCAACATCCTGTCCCGCGGCAGCACGGTCTTCTGGCGCGACATCTCGTCGGGCGGCAACCAGTTCTCCGAAGCCCTCCAGCGCGATCTCAACCTCTCGTTCGAGCAGGCCGAGAGCTTGAAGCGGGGCCAGCAGGTGGACCGCTACGCGCCGGCGGACGCCAAGGCGGTTCTCGACTCCGTCTCGGCCGAGATGGCGGGCGAGATCCGGAAGACCTTCGATTTCTACTCCGCGACCTCTTCGGAGGGCGCTGTCGACGAGCTGATGCTCTCCGGCGGTTGCGCGCTGACCCCGAACCTGGCCCAGGTGCTGCGGGAGCGCTTCGAAGTGCCGGTCGAGATCATGAATCCCTTCCGGAGGGTGCGCTTCAGCGACAAGGACTTCGATGCGGCCTGGCTCGAGTCGGTCGCGCCGATGATGGCCATCGCGGTCGGCCTGGCGATCCGCAAGTTGGGAGACTAGCGCGATGATCAAGATCAACCTGATCGCCGAGGGAAAGCGGCCCACGGCGGTCCGCAAGATCAAGCCGGTCCTGGAAGGCAAGGATCTCGCGCAGTGGGCCCTCGTCGCCGGGCTCGTCATCGGCGTCCTCGCGTTCGCGATCTGGTGGTTCCTGCTGCACCGGCAGATCCAGGCGAAGGAAGCGGACATCGCGGACGCCCAGCACGACGTCGACCAGCTGGCGCCGGTGATCAGGGAAGTCGAGGAGTTCAAGAAGAAGAAGGCCGAGCTCGAGCGCAAGATCGGCGTCATCGACGACCTGAAGCTGAATCAGAGCGGCCCCGTGCGCGTGATGGACGACGTCTCGCGGGCGCTGCCCGAGCTGCTCTGGCTCGACCGCATGAAGATGACCGCGAGCAACATCGAGATCGAGGGGCGCGCGTTCAACACCAACGCGGTCGCCAACTTCATCGAGAACCTCGACAAGATGCCGGAGTTCGAAGAGCCGACGCTGCGCACCACCGACGCGCAGGCGAGCGGCGTCTACCGGTTCGTCATCGACTTCAACTACTCCTTCGCGCAGAAACCCGCGGCTCCGGAGGGCGGCGTCGCGCCGGCTCCGGCGGGCAAGCCGATCGGGGCGCCGCCCGCGGCGGCACCGGCGCCCGCGGCGCCTTCGAGGTAGGGGGACTCGTGAAGACCGGACTCGAAGGAAAGCCCTGGTACTACGGCCTGGCCGCCGGCCTCCTGGGCGGCGGCGTGCTGCTCACGATCGGCTATTTCCTCCAGCTCTCCTCGATGAAGGACACGATCACGGCGCAGAACGCGCACCTGACGGAGCTTCAGTCGAAGATCCAGGAAGGCCGGGCGGCCCAGCTGCAGCTGCCGAAGTTCCGCGAGGAGGTGCGCAACCTGGAGCTCGAGCTCGACAAGCTCCTGCGGATCCTGCCGGCGCGCCGCAACACGCCCGACCTCCTGCGCCGGATCCGCGGCCTCGCCGAGCAGGGGGACTTCGCGCTCCAGCGCTTCACGCCGGGCAGCCTGACCGACAAGGAATTCTTCAGCGAGTGGCCGATCGCGATCGGCGTCGAGGGCGGGTACCACAACCTGGCGCTGTTTTTCGACCGCATCAGCCGCTTCTCGCGGATCATCAACGTCGAGAACCTGCAGATCAGCGCCGTCTCGGCGCCCAACAGCCCGCACACGATCTCGGCGAGCTTCACCGCCAAGACCTTCGTCTACAAGGAACCCTCGGCCACGCCGCCGCCGCCGGCCGCGAACCGCGCCAACCCGGCCGCGGCGGGCGCGCCGACGAACGGCCCCAAACTGCCCAAGCCTTCGGAGGGGAGCCCGGAATGAGGCGCGGAGCGCAGATCGCATCGCCCCTGCTCGTCGCCCTCGCGCTGCTCTCGGGAGCGCTGGCGCAGACACCGCAGGCACCGCAGACCCGGCCGACCGAGAGCAAGCCGCAGGCCCCGGCGACCGAGCCGGCCGGGGGCGCGGCGGCTCCCGCGGGCGCGGACGTGTTCTCGGGGACTCCGGACCTCGGCAACATCGACCAGATCCTCGAGGGCGAGGAAGACGTCCTCTCGGGCAGCGGCTACACCTACGATCCCGGCAACCGGCGCGATCCGTTCAAGTCGCTGCTCCAGAAGGCGGATCGGCCGGAGCTGCGCGGTCCGCGTCCGGAGGGGATTCCCGGGCTGCTGATCGACGAGATCGACCTGACCGGGATCTTCAAGACCAAGAAGGGCTTCGTGGCGCAGGTCAAGGCCGCCAACCAGAACAAGAGCTACCTGCTCCGCGAAGGCGACCAGCTCTACGACGGCGACGTGGTTTCGATTCGCCGCGGTGAAGTGGTGTTCAAACAGATCGTCCAGGATCCGACCGCGCTCAAGCCGTTCCGCGAGGTCGTCAAGACGCTGGGACCGTGACCGGTCCCGCGCCGCGTTCGAGATCCGTGACGGAGGCGAGGCCATGGGAGATGTCGTCATGAGAACGCTGGGCTCCGTTCCGAGGCGCTTCAAAACGCCGATCGCGATCGGTGCGCTGGCCCTCTGCTTCGGGTGTACCTCCTCGAAGCCCGCCCGGGTGGTCGAGGCGACCCCCGCGAGCCAGGGCAGGGCCGCGGCGCCGGCGGCAGCCGACGTGCCGTCGGCGGCTTCGGCGAGCGAGATCCGCTCGATGGAGCTGCGCGAAGGAGCGCCGGGGGCCTATCTCGAGCTTCAGGCGAGCGCGCCCCTCGTCTGGACCAGCTTCCGCAATGCCGACGGCCAGGTGGTGGTCGAGCTGCCGAACTCGCGGCCCGGAGCGGACCTCGCGGACCTGGCCCCCGGGTCGGGCCTGGTGTCGTCGGTCCGGATCGAGCGCGACAGCCAGGGCTCGCGGCCCTTGACCCGCTTCGTCCTCCAGACGCGCCAGGAAGTCGAGCACTCGGTGACCGCGTCGGGCAACGGCCTCGAGCTCAAGCTGCTGCCGGTCGAGAGCCAGGCGGTGGCCGCCGCGGCGCCGTCGAGCTCGGGTGACGGCTCCGCCGGCTCGGCCTACGAGCCGGTGCCGGAGGAGCCCGAGACGGCTCCGCCGGCCGTGACGGCCTCGGCGTCCCCCCCGTCCGCCGCGGAACCGGTCGCCGGCGCCGACCTCGGAACCCCCGACGCGCCGCGGGTCGCGCCGCCGCCGGCCGGCCCGCGCGCGACGCGCCTCGACGAGATCGTCGTCGTGTCCGGCGGCGGCGACCAGGCGACCATCCGCCTCTCGGGCGACGGCCAGTTTCCCTACACCAGCTTCGTCCTCGACGCGCCGAAGCGCTTCGTCCTCGACCTGCCGGGCGTGACCAACCACACGAAAAAGTCCTCGCTCCCGGTCGGCGGACCGGTCGAGAGGGTGCGCGTGGCCCAGTTCCGCAGCCCCCCGGACGCCGTCGCGCGCATCGTCTTCGACCTCGGCGCGGAAGCGACGCCCCGGATCGAGCGCCTGGGCAACGCCCTGGTGGTGAGCTTCGGCGGCGAACCCGCCGCGGCAGCGAGCCCCGAGCCCGAGCCCGAGTCCGAGCCCGTGCGCACGGCGTCCCTGGCGCCTCCGCCCGCCCCGGCCCCCGAAGTCGAGGCGGACTCCTCTCCGCCGCCGGCGCCCGCCCCGGTCCCGGCGCCGCGCCGGCAGCCGCCGGCCGCGCCGAGCGACCTCAACCTCGCTCCGGCCGCTCCGATCTCTCCGGGCGCTCCGCTGGGCTCGCCCGCGCCGCCGGCGGCGGTCATCGCGACGCCCTCGGTCTCCGCCTCCCCGTCCCGCGTCGTGGCGCCGCGCAAGCCGGGCGAGCTCCAGGAGGCGGCTCCGGCGGCGGGTCCGGTCTCGCCCACCGATTGCATCGGCAACGGCAGCGAAGACCGCCACTACATCGGCGATCCGATCGACCTCAAGGTGACCAACGCCGAGGTGACGGACGTCCTGCGCACCTTCTCGCAGATCAGCGGGCTCAACATCGTGGTCCAGCCCGGCGTCCACGGCACGGTCACCGCCGAGCTCGAGAACGTGCCCTGGGATCAGGCGCTCGCCGAGGTCTTGAAGATCAACGGCCTCGGCTGCGAGCTCGAGGGCAACGTGATGCGCATCGCGCCGACCGAGGTGCTGGGCCGGGAAGCCCAACAGCGCCAGGACCTGGCCACCGCGCGCTCGCTCGCGGTGCCGCTGCGGACGATCATGAAGCGGCTCTCCTATGCCAGCGCCGGCCAGGTCGCGGCGGTGCTCGGCAGCGGCAAGTCGGGCATCCTCTCGCAGCGCGGCTCGGTGCTCGTCGACGCCCGCACCAACACGCTGATCATCAAGGAGCTGCCGAACTATCTCGACACCGTGATCGCGGTGATCGAGAACCTCGACACCCCCGAGCCGCAGGTCATGATCGAGGCCCGGATCATCGAGACGACGAAGACCTTCGCTCGCTCGCTCGGCATCGACTGGGGCTTCAACGCGCTCGCCGACGCCGCCCACGGCAACACGACCGGCCTGATCTTCCCCAACAACGGCACCGGCGCCGGCAACGTCAACCTGCTGACCGGCGGCAACAACGGCAGCCTCGCCCTGCGCCTGGGCAACGTCCTCAACACCTTCACCCTCGACCTCACCCTGCAGGCGGCGGAGAGCCAGGGCCTGATCAACATCCTGTCGGCGCCCAAGGTCGCGACGCTCAACAACCAGCGCGCCTCGATCCAGAGCGGCACGCAGATCCCGATCCAGACGGTTGCGAACAACACGGTGACCGTGCAGTTCATCAACGCCACGCTGCGCCTGGACGTCGTGCCGCAGATCACGGCCGAGGGGACGATCCTGATGCAGATCGACATCTCGAAGCGCGAGCCGCTGCTCGGCCAGCTCGTCCCGGGGGCGACCAACGCGCCGATCGCGACCAAGGACGCCAGCACGCGCGTCATCGTGCGCGACGGCGGCACCGCGGTGATCGGCGGGATCTACAAGATCACCAACAACGACGGCGACGCGCGCGTGCCCGGCCTTGCCAACATCCCGATTCTCGGCTATCTCTTCCGCAACAAGACCGTGAGCAACACGAACGAGGAGCTGTTGATCTTCATCACTCCCCGGATCATCAAGCTTTAGACTTCGGCTGGAGCGTTCCATGAACCTGAGCATGAAGCTACGACTCGCGCCGCTCTTCCTCCTCGCCTTCGTCGCGACGTCCTGCCGCTCGCGCACGGACAGGTCCGAGGGCTCGGTGATCCTCTCGGTCAGCATGTTCGATCAGCTGCCGCTCTCCGTCTCGGTCGCGAACGGACCCACCCAGCTCGGCACGATCACGCTGCGCAGCGTGGCCAAGGATCCGACCGGCACGACGAGCAGCCTGCAGGACATCGAGGTCCGGTCCTACGAGGTGCGTTTCGCGCGTCTCGACACCGGCACGCGCTTGCCGGCGCCGCTCGTCGAGGCCCAGTTCGGCACCGTGCCGGTCAACTCGACGGCGGCGTTCACCAACCTCGCCTTCCTGCGTTCGGCGCAGCTCAACAGCCCGCCGCTCTCCGATCTCGCCAACTTCGGCTCCGACCAGCAGACCGGCAGCCGGGTGATCCCGCTGCGCGTCACCCTGCGGTTCTTCGGCCGCACCCTCGCGGGGGACGACATCGTCTCCGCCCCGGCGTCGTTCGACATCGAAGTCGTGCCCTGACGTAAAGTAGGAGCTCCAAAATGAACCGCCTGCGCAAGTCCATCCTGATCCTGCTCCCAGCCGCGCTCGCGGTCTATGCCGGCTGCACGTCGAAATCGCCGTCCGAGCCGAGGGTCGATCCGGTGCCGCCGGTGCCGCCGCCGACCTCGGTCACGTTCAACGTCACGGTGACGGCCAATCCCGGGCAGCTCGCCATCGGCTCCGGCCAATCGAGCACGATCACCGTCCGCGTCGTGCGGGCCGACAACGGCCAGCCGCCGGCGAACCTGACGCCGATCACCCTCTCGACGACGCTCGGCGCCTTCGGTTCGTCCACCGGAACCAGCACGACGACGCTGCAGCTGACCAACGGCACCGCCCAGGCCGTGCTCTTCCCGGGCACCGATTCCGGGGTGGCCACCGTGCGCGCGACGCTCGACGCGAGCGAGGGCTTCGCCAACGTCCAGATCGGCCAGGGCGCGACGTTCTTCATCGCCTTCGTCGAGCCCTCGATCGGCGATCCGCAAGGGGGGGACACCGCGACCATTCACGGCGGCGGCTTCGAGACGCCGATCCGCGTCACCGTCGGCAACGCCAACGTCGCGGTGCTCTCGTCGACCGCGGACACGATCCGCATCCGCACCCCCTCGGCGACCCAGGCGGGAGTCACGGTGCCGGTCGGCCAGGCCGTGCCGGTCTCGGTCGGCGTCACGATCAACGTCAACGAGGTGACGCAGAAGACCGACACCCTGAGCGCCGGCTTCACCTACGCCTCGGGCGGCGGCGGCGGGGTG
This sequence comes from Thermoanaerobaculia bacterium, assembly GCA_035607445.1. Classification (GTDB taxonomy): domain Bacteria; phylum Acidobacteriota; class Thermoanaerobaculia; order Multivoradales; family UBA5704; genus DASYKS01. Next base: position 11,597 of record DATMZM010000008.1, read on the forward strand.
CAGCCGCAGGTCTTCTCGATCTCGCCGACCTCGGGCACCAACGACGGCGGCACGACGATGACGATCAACGGCAGCGGCTTCCAGTCCCCGGTCCAGGTCTTCTTCGAGGGCGGCAGCCCGACCATCTCGGTCGAGGCCGCCGTCTCGTCGGTGACCGCGAACCGGATCGTCTGCCTGACCCCTGCGGCGCGCGGTTTCGGCCAGGGGCTCCAGAACCAGACCGTCGACGTCCGGGTCAAGAACGTCAACAGCGGCTTCGAGACCCGGGCGACCGGCGGTTTCCGCTACGGCTCGAACGTCCTGATCACGGCGGTCGGACCGACCGAGGTGGTCTACAACGTGCCGGAGCCGGTGGTCATCCAGGGCCAGGGCTTCGACGAGCCGCTGACGGTGACCCTCGCGGGCTTCGCCGCCCCGGTCCAGAACGTCACCGGCAGCCGCATCACGGTGCAGTCGCCGATCGTCTCGATCTCCAACTGCGCCATCCCCTCGGGTCCGATCGGGGTCGTCAACATCGACACCGGCGACGGCGACGACACCACCGGCCAGATCACCTTCCGCTTCCGGCCGATCGTGCCGGTGATCACCAGCATCGTGCCCGGCAACGGCCCCGCGGCAGGGGGCACGAACGTCACGATCACGAGCGCGGTCAGCAAGTTCAACGGCTTCGATCCGCCGGTCCGCGTGGTCTTCGGCACGCAGCCGGCCGCGGTCTTGAGCGCCACCCCGAGCACGGTCCACGTGTCGTCGCCGGCGTTCAACGGGACCTTCCCGACCCGCGCCTGCACGGTGGGGACCCAGACCGGCACGCAGATGCTGCCCGCGCCGGTCAACGTCGCCGTGACCAACCTCGCCACCGGCTGCACCGACACGATCGCGAACGGCTTCGCCTACAACCCGCCGGACGGCTCGTGCGTGATCGCGCCTCCGGCGCCGCCGGTCGCGAGCTTCACGTTCACGAAGTCGGGCCTGCAGGTGAACTTCATCAACACCTCGACCGGCGGGCCGTTCTCGAGCATCCTCTGGAACTTCGGCGACACGATGACCAGCTCGCAGTCGAATCCGGTCCACACCTATGCCCTGCCGGGCCTCTACACCGTGACGCTGACCGTCACCAACGGTGGGGGTAGCTCAACGGCGGCCCAGTCCTTGACGGTGCCATAGCCGCGGCACGTCGCCTCTCTCCGTCCCGCCTCCGGGGCGGTCGCCTGGACGGGCGACCGCCCCGGTTCGTATACTGAGGCGCCATGCAAAGCCGCACCCACCTCGCCCTCCTCTGCCTCCTCCTCACTCTTGCGACCGGCCTCGCCTGCGACAAGGCGAGCCCGGTCGTTCCGGAGGGCGCGACGCTGGTCCTGACCGTCGCTCCCGGCACGATCAACTCGCCGACGGGGACCGCGACCGTCAACGCGATCGTCCGGACCGGCAACGGAACCCCGGTCTTCCGCGGCACCGAGGTCCGCTTCGACACGACGCTCGGCTCGATCGAGCCGCTGGTGACGACGAACGACCAGGGGGTCGCGACGGCGACCTTGCGCGGCGACGGGCGCGTCGGCAAGGCGACCGTCCGCGCGATCGCCGGGGCGATCATGCCGGTGACCGTCGACGTCCTGATCGGGACGAACGTCTCGAACGTCTCGCTCCAGGCGACGCCCTCGACCATCTCGCTGTCCGGGTTCCCTTCCGGCGGCAAGAAAATCCAGCTTCTGGCTCTCGTCCGCGACGATCAAGGTCAGCCTCTGGCCGGTGCGAACGTCAACTTCTCGACCGAGATCGGGACCCTCCAGTCCCGCGGCGGCTTCGTCCGCTCGAACGGTCAGGGCGCCGCGACGGACACGCTGACCGTCCAGCTGTCGGAGCTCAGCACCTTCCAGGCGCCGACCTTCACGGTCAGCGCGCACGCGTCGCTCGGCACGGGAAACCAGACCGCCACCTTCGAGCTGAGGATCCAGCGCGACGCGCCGATCGCGAGCTTCATCGCCCACGGCAACTCCGGCAACAACGTCCGCTTCGAGAACACGACGACGGGCGCCGAGCCGATCAGCTACACCTGGGATTTCACCAACGACGGGACGGTCGATTCGAACGTGAAGAACCCGACCTTCACCTATCCGAATGCCGGCACGTTCACCGTGCGGCTGGTGGCGACGAACTCGGCGGGGAGCGACGACCAGATCCAGGCGATCACGGTTCCGGCTCCGCCATAGGAGAGACCGACTCCGTTCCGTATCCGTCTTCGCCACGGCCGCCCGACTTGCGGGCGGCCGAAGCGTTTTCATCCGCCTCCGGGCCCTTCGTGCGCCGCCGAAACCTGCTATCCTTCTCGCGATAACCCGCGAGAATGCAGGCGTTGCGCGCGATCGAAAGCCGAGCTTCGACCCTAAGCCCCTACCTCGATGACCGACCAGCCGTTTCCGGATCGCGTCCTTGAGCTCCGCCGGCGCTGGGACGCGGACCGAGGCTCCCGGCTGTTCCTTCAGCTCGCGGAGGAATATCGTCACCTGGGGCGCCTGCGCGAAGCTCTCGACGTGCTCGACGCGGGGCTCGGGGAGCACCCCGGCTATCTGTCGGCGCTGGTCGCGAAAGGCAGGTGCCATCTCGAGCTCGGCGAGGCCCAGGCGGCGCGCGAGGCCCTGGAGCGGGTGGTGCGGCAGGACGGCACCCAGGCGGTCGCGAGCAAGCTGCTCGTCCGGGCCTATTTCGAGCTCGGAGAGATCGCCCGGGCGCGGGAGCGGCTGGCGCTCTACGCCCTCCTGCACGAGAACGATCCGGACGTCGCCGAGCTCCGGCTTCGGCTCGAGGCTCCCGAACCCGCGCCCCGGGGACGAGAGCCGGAGGCCGTGCGGGAGCGCGGAGTCGACATGGTCCACGGAGAGGCCGCGGCGGCGGGCGAAGACCCCGCCTCCCCGGCTCGGAGCGAAGCGATGAACGAGGAAATCTTCGATCTCGGACCGCCCGCGCGGACAGCCCGGCCTCTGCCGCCGATCGAGGACCTGTTCGGGCTCTACCGGGAGCCGGAGGCGGCCGGCGTCGAGGCGCCGCCGGCCGGACCCGCCGAGCCGGTCCAGCCGGTCGAGGCCGTCGAGCCGGACGGCGAGCGGACCGACGAGCAGATCTTTCCGGGTTTAGGCTCGCTCGAGAGCCGGAGGCGCTGGGCCGCCGCCTTCGCTGTCGAAGGCGTCTTCGATCCGCGTCTCTTCACCGCCGCATCCTCTCCCGCGTCCCTCAAGGCGCCGCGCATCGAGACGCCCCACCTCGAGACGCCGGCCGCCGCCGCGCCCTCCGCGAGCACGGTCACCCTGGCCGAGCTCTACCTGCGGCAAGGCCACCGCGAGGAGGCGGCGCGCATCCTGGGCGAAGTTCTGCGCCGCGAGCCCGAGAACGCCGCCGCCCGCCGGATGCTCGACGGGATCGAGGCGCCGGCCGCTCCGACGGCCGCCCCCGCGCCCGCAGCGGCGGTTGCGATGGCTCCGACAGCTCCGACGGCTCCGGCGGCTCCGATCGCCGAGGCTCCGGCCGGTCCGCCCGAGGCCGCTCCGATGGCGCCGGAAGCCAAGGAACGGCGCAAGATCCAGGTCCTCTCGGCTTATCTCGACCGGTTGCGCCGCTGGAGGGCACCCGATGTTTCTTGAGCACCTCTCCCGGCTCGCCAATCGGATCGACGGCGCCGTCGCGCTCTCGCTCGTCGCCTCGGACGGCATCGCCGTCGAGTCGGTCTCGAGCGATCCCGACCTCGATCTCGAGGTGCTGGCGGCCGAGCTGATCGCCCAGGCGCGGTCGATCTCGGACAACCAGCGCGAGCTCGCGATGGGCGAGGTGCAGCAGTTCTCCGTCACCACCGACCGCTTTACCGTCATGGTAAGCTCGGTCGCTCAGGACTATTACCTGCTGCTCGTCCTCGGACCGGGGGGCAGCTATGGCCGTGCACGGTTCGAGCTTCGCCGAGCCCGCCTAGTCCTCGAGCGAGAGCTCTCCTGAGCCTGAAGCGCCCGCGACGGAACGCGCCCTCGTTGCCGCGCGCGGAAGAGCCCGAAGGGAAAGAACCTTGCTGACATTCGAGCAGATCAAAGAGCTGGTGGAGCTGGTCGCCGCGCGCCGCCTGCAGGGCCTCGAAGTGGAGCGCTCGGGCTTCCGGCTCCGCATCGACGGCTACGGCGCGGTCGAGACCTCGGGCTCCGCCGCCTCTCCGGCCGGAGCTCCGCCGGCTCCCGCCGCCTCCCCCTCTTCGCTGCCGGTGCCCGAGGCGGCGTCCGCGCCGGCCGCCGCCGCGCCCCCTCCGGAGCCCAGCGCCCACGTCCTCAACTCGCCGATCGTCGGCACGTTCTACCGCGCCGCCTCGCCGGAAGCGCCGCCGTTCGTCGACGTCGGCTCGCGGGTCAAGAAGGGCCAGGTGCTCTGCATCATCGAGGCGATGAAGCTGATGAACGAGATCGAGGCGGACGCCGACGGGGTGATCGCGGAGATCTATCCGCAGAACGCCCAGCCGGTGGAGTTCGGCGAGCCGCTCTTCGCCATCCGGATCGGTTGACGCTCCCGGCCTCGCGCCCCATGTTCAAGAAGATCCTGATCGCCAACCGGGGCGAGATCGCCGTCCGGATCATCCAGGCCTGCCGCGAGCTCCAGATCCGCACCGTCGCCGTCTACTCGACCGCCGACCGCGACAGCCTGCACGTCACCTACGCCGACGAGGACGTCTGCATCGGACCTCCCCCCTCCGGCCAGAGCTACCTGAACGTCTCGAGCATCATCTCGGCGGCGGAGATCACCGGCGCCGACGCCGTCCACCCCGGCTACGGCTTCCTCGCCGAGAACGCGCATTTCGCCGAGGTGCTCGCGGAGTGCAAGATCGGCTGGATCGGTCCGCGCCCGGAAGTGATCCGGATGATGGGCGACAAGGCGCAGGCGCGCCAGACCGCGAAGGCGGCCGGCGTGCCCGTGCTGCCCGGGAGCGAAGACCCGCTCGCCGGGGTCGACGAGGCCGAGGCTCTCGCCGGAGACGTCGGCTATCCGGTGATCCTCAAGGCGGCGGCCGGCGGCGGCGGGCGCGGCATGCGCATCGTCCACGAGGCGAGCGAGATCAAGAGCCAGTTCGAGACCGCGCGCGCGGAAGCGCAGAAGGCGTTCGGCGACGGCTCGATCTACCTCGAGAAATACCTGGTCGAGCCGCGCCACATCGAGTTCCAGGTCTTCTCGGACCTCCACGGCAAGTCGATCCATCTGGGCGAGCGGGAGTGCTCGATCCAGCGCCGGCACCAGAAGCTGATCGAAGAGGCGCCGTCGCCCGCCCTGACCCCCCTCCTCCGCGAGCGGATGGGCGCCGCCGCGGTCCGCCTGTGCGAGGCCGTCGGCTACGAGAACGCCGGCACGATCGAATTCCTGCTCGACGTCGACGACAGCTTCTACTTCATGGAGATGAACACCCGGATCCAGGTCGAGCACCCGGTGACCGAGATGGTCACGGGGATCGATCTCGTCAAGCTCCAGATCAAGGTCGCCGCGGGCGACCCCTTGGACATCCGGAGCGGCCTCCTGCCGCGCGGGCACGCGATCGAATGCCGGGTCAACGCCGAGCATCCCGAGACCTTCGCGCCGAGCCCCGGCCGGCTCAAGACGTTCCATCCGCCGGGGGGGCCGGGGACGCGGGTCGACACCCACGGCTACGAGGACTACGTCGTCCCGCCCCACTACGACTCGCTGGTGGCGAAGCTGATCGTCCACGATCGCACCCGCCCGGAAGCGATCGCCCGGATGTCGCGGGCCCTCGACTTCTTCGTCGTCGAGGGGATCCAGACCACGATCCCGCTGCACCGGAAGATCGTGCGCGACCCGGAATTCGTCGCCGGCCGGCTCTCGACCCGCTTCATGGAGCGATTCCTGCGCCGGAACCAGCCGCCGGACCCGGGCGGGCGATGATGCCGACCGCCAGGGAGCGGCCCGAGCCGCCCCCTCTCTACGCGATCGCGGACCTCTCGGCGCTCGCTCCCCGGCCGATTCCCGAGGCCGTCGCCGAGATGGCCGAAGCCGGCATCTCCTGGATCCAGATCCGCGCCAAGGACCTCGCCGGCGCCGCGCTCTACCGGGTGGTCGAGGAGACCGGCCGCCGGCTCGAGGGAAGCGGCGTAAGGCTTTGGATCGACGATCGCGCGGATTTGGCGGCGCTCCTGCCGGTCGCGGGCCTCCACCTCGGGCAGGCCGACCTGCCGCCCGGAGCGGCGCGCGTGGTTGCGGGCCTCGCGGGCGCCGGGCTCTGGATCGGCCTCTCGACCCACACGGCGCGACAGGTCCGCGCAGCGGCGGCCGACCCGGAGGTCGACCTGGTGGCGGTCGGCCCGGTCTTCCCGACCACCGGCAAGGCGCGCCCCGATCCGGCCGTCGGTCTCGAATTCGTCGCCGCGGCGCGACGCGCGACGGCAAAGCCCCTGGTCGCGATCGGCGGGATCGCGCCCGACAACCTCGCGGGCGTGCTCGCGGCGGGAGCCGACGCCGTCGCGGTCCTGGGCGCGATCTGCCGGGGGGACGTGAAGCGGAACGCCGCGCGGCTCCTGGCGGCGGTGGCCGAGGCCGCCGCGTCCTCCGAGCCCGGGCGCCGAGAGAGCGCCGGTTGAAGATCTTCCTGGTCGGATTCATGGGCGCCGGCAAGACCACCGTGGGGGAGATCCTGGCGCGCCGCCTCGAAGTCCCCTTCGTCGACCTCGACCGCGAGATCGAGGGCGCCGCCGGCCTGAGCGTTCGCGAGATCTTCCTGCAACGCGGAGAGCCCGAGTTTCGCCAGTTGGAACGGGAGGCGCTCAAGACGGCGGCCGCCTTGCCGGATGCGGTGATCGCGACCGGTGGGGGTACGATCGCGGTGACGGCCAACGCCGAGCTGATGAAGAGCGGCTTGACCGTCTGGCTCAACCCGACCTTCGCCACCCTCGCCGCCCGGATCGGCGGCGCGGGCAAGATGGATCGTCCCTTGTTTCGAAGTGAAACCCAGGCGCTCGCGCTGTATCGGGAGAGGCTTCCGGCCTACCGAACCGCCGACCTCGCCGTCGACGTCGGCCCCGAGGAAGCGCCCGAAGAAATCGCGGCTCGGATCTTGCTGAGGATGCCGACTCGCTGAAGAGAACGACCGCAAGGTCGCCGGGGCCGCTGATTTGCGCTATCTCATACTCTCCGACATGCACGGCAACTGGGAGGCTTTCGAGACCGTGCTGCGGCGCGCCCGCCGAAAGCGGGCGGACGCGATTCTGGTCCTCGGCGACCTCGTCGGCTACGGCGCGGCGCCGAACCAGGTCGTCGAGGCGGTCCGCGGTCTCGGCCGCATGCGCATCGTGCGCGGCAATCACGACAAGGTGGTCGGGGGTGTCGACGCGGGGACGAACTTCAACGCGTCCGCCCTCCAGGCGGCGCTCTGGACCTCGCGCCGGCTGACGGTCGCGAACCATCGCTTCGTGCGCGAGCTGCCGCGGGGGCCGATCGAGGTCGGGCCCGGGCTCGCGATCTGCCACGGCTCGCCGCTCGACGAGGACACCTACGTCTTTTCCGACCTCGACGCCTGGGAGATCTTCTCGCGGCACCCCGTGCCCATCACCTTCTTCGGGCACACGCACATCCCCTCGGTGTTCAGCCTCGACGGCTCGGGGATCGGCGTCACCGCCCTCCAGGGCTCGGGCCGCCTCGAGCTCGACCCGAAGGCGCGCTACCTGATCAACCCCGGCTCGATCGGCCAGCCGCGCGACCGCGACCCGCGGGCGGCCTTCATGACCTACGACAGCGACCGCAGGGTCCTGCGCTGGTATCGCGTCAGCTATCCGATCGCCCGCGCCCAGGAGCGCATCCGCGCCGCCGGCCTGCCCGCCTCGCTCGCGACGCGCCTCACCTACGGCGCTTGAGGGGCTGCGGCCGGGGCGGGATCGAGACCGTCGAGGGTGCCCAGCCGCTCGCGGATCGCCGCCTCCCGGAAGCGCAGGAACATCGCGATCCCGCCGCCGATCAGGATGAAGTAGAGGCCGATCCAGACCAGCTCGATGAGCGGCTTCGTGGTCACGTCGACCGCGAGCTTCGCCAGGATCGGCAGACCCGAGACCGCGATCTGGACGGCGCCCGCCGAGGCGTCGATGCCGCCGACTTCGATCGTCCCGCCGCCGGGTAGGGAGGCCGGGGTGGTCGAGACGCGGCCGTCGGCGGGGTCCAGGCGGTAGATCGGCTTGACCTCCGTCGTCGTGCCGCCCCGGGTGACCGCGAGCACGGCGCCGATCGCGATCGGCTTGCCGCTCTGCATGTTGACGAGGGCGTTGCCTTCCGCCTGGAGGTCGAAGCCGACGAAGCGGACCTCCATGTCGCCGATCCTGCCCTTCTGTCCCCGGGTGAGCGCGAGCCGCGGCTGGCCGGGGTCGAACTCGAGCGGCGAGATGTAGAGGTGCGACAGAAGCCCCTTCTTGATGTCGGGGTTGACCATCAGCTGCTGCGTGCGCGGGTTCAGGAACATCCGCGGGAAGAGCGAGTAGCTCTCGCCGTTCTTCTCGGTGACCTGGATCTCCATCCGGTCGCGCCGCTCTTCCTGAGTCGGCGGCAGGTAGCGCAGGAAGGTGAGGGTCCGCTCGCCGACCTTCGCCGCCTTGCCCTGCTCGAGAGTGACCTTCGTGCTCCGGTCGTAGCCGGACGAGGCGAGGATACCCAAGAGCATGATGCCGACCCCGGCGTGGGCGAGGTAGCCGCCGGCAGCCCGTAGGCCCCCGGCCCGCCACTTGACGAGGGTCTTCCACAGGTTGGTCGCGAGGGCGAGGGCCGAGAACAGGACGAGCAGCAGGTCGAGAGCGTCGTGGACGCGCCAGACCGCGAACCCGACCCCCGCGGCGACCGCGACCGCGGCGGGGATCGCCACCTTCTTGAGCAGCGCTCCGAGCTGGTTCCCCTTCCAGGTCATGAAAGGGAGGAACGAGAGGAGGAAGGCGATCAGGAGCGCGATCGGCTTGTTGACCCGGTTGTAGAACTCGGGGCCGACCTGCGCCGTGTCGGGCAGCAGCCGGGTGATCAGCGGCGCCGAGGTCCCCGTCGCGATCAGGAGCGCCGAGGCGCCGATCGCGATCGTCCCGAGCACCATCCAGGTGCCGCGCGAGAGGAAGGGGTCCTCGTTGGGCTCCGTCGGGATCGACCTCCAGCGGGTCGCGATGAGCCAGATCGAGAGGCCGACGAAGCTCGCGAGCAGAGCGATCAGCCAGCCGGAGATGCCGAGGTCGACGAAGCTGTGGACCGAGAAATCGGCGAGCACTCCCGAGCGGGTCAGGAACGTGCCGTAGAGGACCGAGATGTAGGCCATCGCCGCGAGCACGTAATTGGCCCGCCGATAGCGGCCGCGCGTCCGCTCCATGTGGAGCCCGTGGACCAGGATGGTCAGGAAGAGAAAGGGGATGAACGACGCGTTCTCGACCGGATCCCAACCCCAGTAACCGCCCCAGCCGAGCGTCTTGTAAGCCCAGTAGCCACCCATCAGGATCGCGCAGCCGAGGACGAGGAACCCCAGGAGCGCCCAGGGGAAGGCCCGCGCGGCCCAGCCGTCCGGCTTCCTGCGCCAGAGAGCGGCCATCGCGAAGGCGAACGGGATCGCCGTCGACGCGTAGCCGACGAACATGATCGGCGGATGGATGACCATCCAGTCGTCCTGGAGCAGCGGGTTCAAGCCCTGGCCGTCCGCGGGCGAAGTGCCGAGCATCACGAACGGGTTTTCGCGCACCAGGATGAACAGCAGGCCGATCAGCGTCAGCAGGTAGATCCCCATCGTCGGCGCTTCGGCCTTGCCCGCGGTGCGGCGGACGAGGAGGCCCAGGAGGGTGCCCCAGAACAGCCAGATCAGGAAGCTCCCCTTCTGGCCCGCCCAGAAGGCGGCGAACTGATAGTGGCCGGGCAGGTCGAGCCCCGAGTACTGGAAGACGTATTCGACGCGGAAGTCCCGCATCAGGAGGACCAGCGCGAGCATCATCGCGACCAGCGCGATCGCGGCGGCGAAGCAGTTGTAGGCGCGGCGGGCGAAGGCGAGGGCCGTGCCGTCGCCCCGGATGACCAGCGAATAGCCCCAGACCGAGGCGAGGGCGAAGAGGAGGGCGGACCAGACCGCGACAGCGCCCGGCAGGTAGAAATGCGACAGAGCGTTCACGTCTCGATCCTCCTCGGAAAGACGGCGAGGAGCGCCGTCCCCCTGTCCCGCCGGCCTCGAGCTAGCTGTAGGTCTTGACCTCGGCCCCCTGGTACTTGCTCGGGCACTTGACGAGCAGCTTGCTCGCCGCGAACTCCTTCGTCCCCTCGTCGTAGCGGCCGATCGCGACGACGCTGATCGCGTCGTCGAAGTTGCCCGGCCGGACGCCGTGGTAGCGCACCTTGAGGGTCTCGCCCGATTTGGGCTCCTTGATCAGGAAGGTCAGCGCCTTGTCGCCGTCCGAGTAGGCCGAGGTCCCCTTGGCCAGGCCGCCCATGACCTGGACGACGCGGGCGGTCGACCGCGCCTGCTCGAAGCTCACGTACGGGGTCAGGCTCTGTTTGAAGGAAGAGAGCGAAAATCCGGCGAAGGCGAGCAGCAGGAGGCCTCCGACCAGGTACCAGCGATTGCGGTTCATCGTTCGTTCTCCTCGGGCTTGCCGGACGTCGATTCGAGCTGCGCGATGCGCCGGCCGAGACGCAGCAGGTAGACGAACAGCCCGGTCCAGACGATCAGGTTGACTGCGAAGATCCAGCCAAGTCCGCCGAGCTCCATTCCGAATCCTCTCTTCGGTCCGTCAATCCGCGTGCGCGCGCTCGGCGAGCGCCATCAGGCGGCTGCGCAGATTGTGCATCCATAAGAACAGTGCCGTGTAGGTGAAAAACGAGCCGAGCAGCACCTGGAACATGCGCGCTTCCATGTCCAGATGCCGGTCGGCGTTGATCACCGGCTCCGGATGGAGCGACTCGGTGATCCGCGGCACGATGAAGAAGAAGAACGGCGTCACGACGACGCCGATCAGGGCGTAGACCGCCGAGAAGCGCGCCCGCGCCTCGCGGTCGGCGACGGCGCTGCGCAAGGCGAGATAGGCGCCGTAAAAGAGCAGCACGAGGACGATCGAGGTCTGGCGCGGGTCCCAGTTCCAGAAGGCGTTCCACATGATCCGCGCCCAGAGCGAGCCGGTGATCGTGGCGAGCACGCCGAACAGGAAGCCGAGCTCGACCGCAGCCGCCGCCGCGCGGTCGTGCCGCGCCTTCCGCCCGCCCCAGAGGTAGACCGCGCTCCAGAACGCCGCCGTGAAGAAGGCGATGAACGCGGTCCAGGCGAGCGGCACGTGGAAGAAGAGGATCCGGCTCGATTGGCCGATGAACGCCGCGGCGAGCGGGGCGTAGAAGAAGGCGCCCCAGATGCACAGCGCCATGCCGAGCCAGAGTGCGTAGGGGAGTGCCCGTTTCATGGATGCGTTCATGAACGTCGGCCTCACGGATTCCAGACGAAGGGGAAGAGCATGAGCCCCGCGACGGTGACCGAAGCATCATACAGAAGGAGCTGAGGGAGCGCCACGCCCGCCGGCTGGCCCGCGACGGCGTTCCGCGTCAGCTCGATCGCGAGCAGCAGGAGCGGCAGGAGCACCGGGAACGCGAGGACCGAGAACAGGGTCGAGCGCCCGCGCGCCTGGCTCGCGAGAGCGGCGATCAGCGAGCTGCCGGCGGCGAGCCCGTACCCCCCCGCTAGAAGCGTCGCCGCGAACAGGCCGGGCGAGGGGACGTCGAGGCTCATGAGAGCCAGGTAGAGCGGAGCGATTAGCGCCTCGAGCCCGAGGAGAAGGCTCGCTCCGTAGGCGAGCTTGCCGGCGAAGAGGGCGGAGGGCGGGGCGGCCAGGCGCAGGGCGGCCGAGGTGTGCGCCTCCTCCTCGTGCACGAACGCGCGGGGCAGGCCGGCCGCGGCGGCGAAGAGCAGGATCAGCCAGAGGAGGGCCGGCAGCACGGTGACCGCTTGCGACTTGTCCGCGCCGAGGGGTCCCAACGAAGAGCTCGCGACGACGAGGGTCGTGACCGCGAAGAGAGCGATCGCATGCAGGGCATAGCGGCTGCGCAGCTCGCAGCGCCAGTCCTTGGCGAACACCGCGACCGCGCTAGCGAGCCAGCTCGAGGTGGCAGACGACACCGTCGACCTCCAGGGGAACGGGCGAGGCGATGACCGCGAGGCCGCCCGCGGCGAGATGCTCCGCGACGAGCGCGCGCGCTGTGGCTTCTCCCTCGGAATCGAGGTTCTGGAACGGCTCGTCGAGGAGCAACGCGCGCGGCCGGTGGAGGAGGGCCCAAGCCCACCGCAGCCGCTGGCGCATGCCGGAAGACAGGGCCCCCGCGTCGCGGTCCGCGGGCAGGCCCACCCGCTCCAGCAGCTCGACTCCGCGGCGCGGCGGGAGCCCCCGCAGCTTGGCGAAGAAGGTCAGGTTCTCGAGCGTGGTCAGCTCGTCGTAGAACGCGAGATCCGGAGCGACCCACCCGATCCGGAGCCGCCGCTCCTCGGGAGGCAGCGCCCGGCCGTCCTCGACGTGCTCGATCCGCCCGGAATCGGGGGCCAGGAGCCCCGCCAGGCAGCGCAGGAGCGTGCTCTTGCCCGCGCCGTTCGAGCCGGTGACGACGAGCACCCCGCCTCCGGCGACTTCTGCGGTGGCCGAAGAGAGCGCGCGCACCCGGCCAAAGCGGCGGGTGAGCCCCGTAAAGGACATCGAGACGGACTGCATGGGATGGGGAGTATAAGAGGAGGAAGGGGCGGAGCGGACCGCGAGCTATCGATTCTCAGCAAAGCTCGTGAGTAGGGTCTCGACGCTATTCTTGGCTCGGTCTTTCAAGCCCGACGCGGAGTAGATCTCTCGGGCTCGTTCGCGGAGGGATTCATCATCGGTCAGCAGGAAAGCGCGACGGAAATAGTCGATGGCCAGTAGAGGATTTCTTTCGACTTGTTCAGCGACGATCGCATAATACTCGGCTCGGTCAGTGAGTTCTTTCATGAAAGACCGAAGGCGGCGATCGAAGTTGCCATCGAACGGGACATACTCGGTTCGAACGAAGTCCGATGGAATCGCAGCGTTTCCTGCCTTGACGACAATCGTCTCCTTTCCGTAGGCCTGCATCCAACCCAGCTCGTAGAAGATGTTAGACATCGTCGAAGACGAGATGCCTTCGTGAACGATGGCAATGCCTACCGGCGTCGAGAGGACCAACTGCCAAATCTTGAGGAGGAAATCCTTCCCAGTCGTCACACTGTCGGCATCGACAAGCTCATATCCATTTTCGCCGAGGACCGATTCGACCCTTTGCCGGATCTCTCCGACCACGGGTGGAACCGCGCCCCCAAGCTGGGCCATCAAGAAGGCCGTCTTGGGGCGCCAGCGAATAGGGGTTGTGTAGACATCGCCGTCGGTTGGTCGATAGAGGATCACTTGTGTTTCCGAGCGATCGGAATGTTCTTGTACGGACCCTCCGACTTTTTGTGATCGACGATCTTGCCTTCGATGCGGTCGATCTTCACATAGTGACCGCTCTTCGGGTTTTTAACCTGGACGATGTCAGTCTTTCTGTCCTTGATCATCTCTTCTCCAATCGACAACCCCGGCTACGAGCCTGAAAGCTCTTTGGGCAGGCTAGACCTTGAACGCTGTCCCGTCAATGTGGTTTGCTTAGATCGGGCAAGAGGAGTCCTCGCCTGTGCCTTCGGATCTCCTCTCACTCTTCTTCAACAATCCTACCGCAGAGCCGGTCGCCGCCCAATCTTGAGGCGCTCGCCCGGGGATCGGACGTAGACTGACCGGGTTCGGGACGAAAGCCCACCTAACGACGGTCCGAGGGAAGAGACCCGCATGCGCATCGCTTCGCACGCTCCACAGAAACGACGCCTCTCGAAGGTCTGTGCGCTCTTCGGCCTGGCCCTCCTCGCCGCTTGTGCCGCGGGGCCTCCGGCCCGGACTACCGCGACCGGTGCGCGGGGCGCGAGCGCGAGCCAGATTCCCGACCTCGAGATCCGCTCGATGCTGCTGCTGCTCGTCGATCGCCAGATCTTCGATCCGGGCGTCGTGCAGCTCGCGGCGTCGGGCGGACCGGAGCTGCGGGTAGCTCTCGCGACGGCTCTCGGGCGGATCCCGGACACGAAGGGCCGGCCGGTGCTCCAGGGGCTGTTGGAGGATGCCTCCCCCTCGGTCCGCCGGGCGGCGGCGTTCGCCCTCGGCGAGCTCGAGGACAAGGAAGCGGTGCCGGCTCTCGAGCGCGCGGAGGGGGATGCGGATCACGAGGTGGGCAGCCTCGCGGTCGAGGCCCTCGCGAAGCTCGGCGCGGACGTGGTCGAGGTCGGACGCGCTCTCGAGGCCCTGCCCGAGGACGAGCGCTGGGCTCGCCTGACCCCCTCCCTGTTCCGGTTCAAGCAGGAGGAGAGGGTGCCGTTCGCCGTCGCCGCCCTCGG
>DATMZM010000151.1:0-2652 GCA_035607445.1 Thermoanaerobaculia bacterium
TTCGCCAGCTCCTCGATCGCTTCGTCCATCCGCTTCTGGACCGCGGCGTTCAGCTGCGCCGCCTTCCAGACCTCGTACTCGGCGAGCGTCCGGTCGTAGTCGGGCGGGTAGGGCTCCCTCTTGCGGCGGTTCCAATGGCTCGACGCCTTGGCTAGGGCGTCGCTCGGGAAGTGCTCGAGGAGGGGCGCGAGCGCGGCTTCGGCAGCCTCGAAGGTGACCGAGCTCGGCACCGGGATCTTGAGCTGGATCTTGCAGTGGAGCGGATCGTAGAGCGTGAACGGGCCGTCGCGCCGGGCGGCGAGCACCTGCTCCACAATGTCCAGGAAGACGTCGATCCGCCCGCGCTTGGTGCCGATCCGCTCGACATGGGCGAGCTCGCCGGGCGCGAAACGGTGGGCGCCGCCGCCGTCGATCCGGGTTCCGTGCGCGTCGTTGTCGTTGTAGAACGAATTGCACTCGGAGGCGGACGCCGCCTCGATCAGCGCCCAGGAGCCGCGCCAGCGCGCGTTGAGCGCGCCCTCGAGATCCGCTCCCCGGACCGGCGGGGGAAGGAGCGCTGCCAGGGCGACGAGGGCGAAGAGCCGGCGCATGGTCCCCGGAGCATACGGCAGGCGGCCCTGCGTCGAGGGAGGCTCAAGGTTCGGCCGAAACCCCGGCGGCCGCATATGCATATATGATCCTCCTGCTTCGAAATCCGATGTAAAAACGGCGATGAGCCGGGAGGAGGGGAACCGATGAACGATTCTTGGAGGGTGTCCCTGTGGGGACGGCGCGCCGGCGTGCGCCTCGCCTGGGGACTGGCTGCCCTTTCGCTGCTCGCGGCAGGGCCGGTTCGCTCGGCCGAGATGGCGGCGCCGGAAGGGCCGACCTGCCGCGTCGATACGAAGGTGAAGACGGCGAAAAAGCTCGGCGGTCCACACGCCCTGGTCAAGGGCGGCGTCAACAGCCGCGATCAGCTCGCGAACCTGTTCGCGGACAAGCTCAAGGACGACGTCGCCTGCCTGCTCGCCTCGCACGGTCTGGAGCGCCTGGCCGAGCCTCTCGCCCAGGCGGCGAGCGGCTCGGCGGTCGTCGAGCGCGACCTGGCTTCGGACGAATGTTTCGACTGGATGTCCTGGCGGGGCCGGGGCAAGAACGGCAAACCGGCGAGCGGGCCGCTCTGCCTCAAGCCCAATCCCAGGGCGAAGAAGCAGGTGACCTACGGCGCCTTCGTGATCCCGGTCGACGAGATGATTTCCGAGGTCCTGCCGGAGGTGCGCTGCCAGATCCAGGCGAGCGGCGACGCCGCGGTCAAGCCTCCCTCGCTCAAGGCGAGCATCGACGGCAGCACGCCGGGCGCCACCGCTTCGTGGACGGCGACGAACGGCACCTCGGGCGCTCTTCCCGGCTCCGGCCCGTGGCAGATGGAATGGAAGGACCTCTGCACGGCGGACTACACCTTCACCGTCCATGACACCGACCAGGGGACGCAGACCTGGGTCACGCACACGTTCCTCGTGCCGAAGATCTGCGGCAACATCTCCTATGCCAAGGACGGCCAGAGCGCGCCGCGCACGGTGCCGGGCAAGAGCGACGAGTGCACAGAGAGCGTCGAGGTCAAGCGCTTCGTGCCGCCGCCTCCGGTCGTGACGCTCGACGTCGCGGCCACTTCCGTCTCGACCCGGGTGCCGGTTTCGATCAAGGCGACCGCCGAGTCGGTCTGCTTGAAATCGTGCGCGACGACCGTGACCGACGGCGGCGGCGAGCTTCTCGAGACCTACGACTGCCCGACCGACGTCATGAAGGCGTTCACCCGGCCGGACATCTATTCGGTCCGCACCCACGCGGTCGACGCCATCGACCAGACGGGCGACGCCGGCGCGGTCTTCGTGCGCGTGCACCCGCGCTGGACGGTCCGCGGTTTCGTCTCCTACGTCCATCCGAAGGACGAGCGGGTCATGACCTCCCGCCTGCGCACGCCCACGCTCGCCGAGCGCACCGCCTGGGGCTTGGAGAACGGCTGGGGCATCGGCGGCTCGGTCGAGCGCCGCTTCACCGAGGTCGTCGGCTTGGAGGGCGGCCTGCTGCTGTCGCGGCTCCAGTCGTCGTTCAAGCTCGACTTGAACGGTGCGTGGGAGATGTCGAACAAGAAGGTCGGCCTGACGCTGTTGACCCTCGGCCCGAACTTCCACCTGCTGCACGACCCGGGCAAGGTGGACCTCTACATCGGTCCGTTCCTGGGCTACGCGATCTGGAGCGCCAAGTCCTACGGCGCGCTCGGCGAGTCGCACAAGCGCGATCTCGACGACGGGCTCGGCTTCGGCCTCCAGCTCGGGATCGACGCGCCGATCCACCGCACCGAGACCGGCATCTGGGCGGTCCACGGCGACCTGCGCTATCTCGACCTGTCGACCGACGTCGGCCTCGAAACGTTCGGGAAGAAGAAAATCGACGTCAACCCGCTGATCCTGTCCGCGGGCATCAGCTACTCCTTCTAGCTCGCCTTGTCGAATCCGGGGCGGTGGCTCGCCGCCGCCCCGGCCGTTTGCAACCCCCTGCCGCTGTTCCGCGTAGACTCGGGAGACCCGAGAAGGAGCCTCCCATGCGTTTTTCCGCTCGACCGTTCTCCCTCGCTCTCGTCCTCGTCTCCGCCGCGTTTCCCTGCCACGCCGA
>DATMZM010000162.1:0-6195 GCA_035607445.1 Thermoanaerobaculia bacterium
CTCGAGACGTCGATCCCGGCGAGGCCGCGCTCGATCGCCGCGCGGTCCGCGCGCCAACGACCGAGGAGAACGCTCGGCAGGCCGGGATTCGAGAAGTACGGTCCCAGGAGAATCGAATCCTCGCCCCAGCGGACGTAGAGCCCGCCGGCGCCCAGGTATCGGACGTCCACCGCCGGGACCGGCGATTCCGGGGGCCGCTCGGCCGGAGGGCAGGGGGGCCGCTTGAAATCGAACGGCGCACCCGGGTGGTTCGGCGCGGTGCGCACGACGTGGCCATGGCAGCCGAAGCCGACCGCGAGAGAGAGCGCGAGCGCGAATCTTAGGGACTTCATCTTCCGGCGAGTCTATCCGCTCGCGCGTCTCGCGATCGAACCGATCGCGTCCTGGTCACGGCCATCGCGACCCGGCAGCGGCCGGCGGCCTCCTGCAGCTCTCGTGGGAGTATCAGCCGGTCTTCCGGTCCTTCCCGGCAAAAATTCGGGTCGCGGCCCCCATGATACGATTTTGCCTGTCCGCCCCCAGGGCGGGCTGTCCCCGAAGACCCGACCCCGCGGCACTTCCAAAGAAGGCAGGACTCTCCCGGCATGAGCAAGCAGACGATCACCGTCCTCCCCGGGGACGGCATCGGTCCCGAAGTCACGAAGGCGACGCTGCGCATGCTGGACGCTGCAGGCGCCGAGCTCGACTATGAATTCCACGCCGCGGGCGCCGAGGCGGTGGCGGCCGAGGGCGATCCGCTCCCCGAGCAGGTCATCGAGTCGATCCGGCGCACCAAGGTGGCGTTGAAGGGCCCGATCACGACCGAGGTCGGCAAGGGCTTCCAGTCGGTCAACGTGCAGCTGCGCCAGAAGCTCGACCTCTACGCCAACCTCCGCCCGACGCGCTCGCTCGAGAGCATCCCGAGCCGGTTTTCGAACGTCGACATCATTGTCGTGCGCGAGAACACCGAGGACCTCTACTCCGGCCTCGAGCACGTCGTCGTGCCGGGTGTCGTCGAGAGCCTGAAGATCATCACCGAGGTCGCCTCGACGCGGATCGCCAGGTTCGCCTTCGAGTACGCGCGCCGCCATGGCCGCAAGCGCGTCACCGCGGTCCACAAGGCGAACATCATGAAGCTCTCGGACGGCCTATTCCTCGACTGCTTCCGCAAGGTCGCGGCCGGGTATCCGGAGATCCGGGCCGACGACAAGATCGTCGACAACATGTGCATGCAGCTGGTGATGCGGCCCGAGGAATGGGACGTGCTGCTGCTCGAAAACCTCTACGGCGACATCGTCTCGGACCTCTGCGCCGGGCTGGTCGGGGGGCTGGGCGTCGTGCCGGGCGCCAATCTCGGGCTCGAGGTCGGCGTCTTCGAAGCGGTCCACGGCAGCGCGCCGGACATCGCCGGCAAGGACCTCGCGAACCCGCTCGCCCTGATGCGCTCCGCGATCCTGATGCTCTGGCACCTGGGCAAGGACGACGTCGCGGCGCGCGTGCGCGCCGCGCTGCGCGACGTCATCGTCCGCCGGAAGATCCGCACCCGCGACCTGGGCGGCGACGCCTCGACGACCCGGTTCACGGATGCCGTGGTGGCCGCAATCGAAGCGACGACCGAGGCCGGCGTCGCGCAGCCGGTTTGAAGCTTGGAGAGTGAGATGAGCGAGTCCCTCGCGAACGCCAGCGCCCCGACGACCGCAACGGCCCCTACGGTCCTCGCGACCGCCTGCCCGTTCGACTGTCCGGACGCCTGCAGCCTGGAGGCGCGGGTCGAGGAGGGGCGGGTCGTCAAGCTCGACGGCTCGCGGACGAATCCGCTCACCGAGGGCTACATCTGCACCAAGGTCCGGCGCTTTCCGGACGCGGTCTACGGCCCGGACCGGCTGCTCCATCCGGTGCGGAGAATCGGGCCGAAGGGCGAAGGGCGGTTCGAGCGCATCGGCTGGGACGAGGCGCTCGGCACGATCGCGGAGCGGATGCTGTCGATCCGTGCTTCGGGCGGCGGCGAGGGCATCCTGCCGCTCGCCTACGGCGGCTCGAACGGCCTGTTCACCCACGAAGCCGTCGACTCCCGGCTGTTCCGCCGGCTCGGCGCCTCGCGGCTCGGGCGCACCGTCTGCGCCGCTCCAACCCGGCGCGTGGCGACGGCGCTCTACGGGCGGATGGCGGGCACGGCGCTCCAGGACTACGTCCACTCCCGGCTGATCGTCGTCTGGGGCACGAACCCGTCCGCCACCGGCATCCACCTGATCCCGCCGATCCAGGAGGCGCGGAAGGCCGGCGCGACGCTCGTCGTCATCGATCCGCGCACGACGCCGCTCGCCAAGCAGGCCGACCTCCACCTCGCGGTCAAGCCGGGCACGGACCTCGCGGTCGCGATGAGCCTCCATCGCTTCCTGTTCACCGAGGGGAAGATCGACCTCGAATTCTTGAATGCATACGCCGAAGGCTGGG
The DNA here is from genome assembly GCA_035607445.1 of Thermoanaerobaculia bacterium. Lineage (GTDB taxonomy): Bacteria > Acidobacteriota > Thermoanaerobaculia > Multivoradales > UBA5704 > DASYKS01. The sequence continues at coordinate 2,434 of DATMZM010000162.1, forward strand.
AGGAGATCGGCCGCCGCGCCGAGCCCTGGACGTTCGAGCGCGCGGGGGACGTGGCCGGAGTGCCGGCGGCCGACGTCGAGCGCTTCGCGCGCCTCTACGCCGAGACGAGCCCGGCGGTGATCCGCGTCGGCTGGGGCTCGGAGAGGAATCGCAACGGCGGCTCGGCCACCGCGGCGATCATGGCGCTGCCCGCGGTGGCCGGGAAGTTCGGGGTGCGCGGCGGCGGCTATACGCAGAGCAACTCGGGGATCTGGGACCTCGACGGCGACGGCCTGATCGCCGAGCCCGAGGCCAAGACGCGGCTGATCAACATGAACCGGATCGGCGAGGCGCTCGCCGAAGCGGCGCCCCCGGTCGAGCTCCTCTTCGTCTACAACTGCAACCCGCTGATGACGCTGCCCAATCAGGAGCGGGTCCGGCGCGGCCTCTTACGCGACGACCTGTTCACGGTCGTCTTCGATCCCTTCCTGACCGACACCGCGCTCTACGCCGACGTCGCGTTGCCGGCCACCACCTTCCTCGAGCACGCAGAGCTCGACCGCGGCTACGGCGCGATGCTCCTCCAGGACGCCCCGGCCGTGGCCGACAGGGTGGGCGAGAGCCGCCCGAACTACGAGGTCTTCGGCGAGCTGATCGAGCGCCTCGGGCTCGCGAAGGAGGGGGACGCGACGACTCCCGCCGCGATGCGCGCGCAGCTCCTCTCCCGCGACTCCCGGGTCGCTTCCGACCTCGACCGGGACGGCATCGCCTTCCCGCCCGCGGGCCCGGCGCCGATCCAGTTCGTCGACGAGTTTCCGCGCACGCCGGACCGGAAGGTCCACCTCTGCCCCGCGGACCTCGACCGCGAGGCGCCCGGCGGGCTCTACAGCTTCCGCGACAACCCCTCGAGCCCGGGCTTCCCGCTCACCCTCGTCTCCCCGGCGTCCGACCGGATGATCACCTCGAGCCTCGGCCAGCTCGTCAAGCGCGACGCGCGGTTGGAGATCCACCCGCAGGACGCCGCCCGCCGCAGCCTCGCGAATGGCGACGCGGTCCGGATCTGGAACGACTACGGCGAGGTCCACTGCCACGCCCGGGTCACTCGAGAGGTCCGGCCCGGCGTCTGCGCCCTGCCCAAGGGGCTCTGGGCCCGCCACACGGGCAACGGCGCGACGGCGAACGCGCTCGCTCCGGACAGCCTGACCGATCTGGGCGGAGGCGCCTGCTTCAACGACGCGCGGATCGAAGTGGCCCGGCTGGACTGAAGCCCGCGGGAACGCACGGCCGCGATGTCCCGCATCCACTTCGGATCCCTGTTCGCCCTCCTGGCGCTCGCGCTGCTTCTCCCTGAGTCGGCAGCCCGAGCGGAAGGAGCCACTCCGAAACCCCTTTCGCCTGCGGAGATCGCCGCGGTCAACCTGGTCGTCCGGCAATTCGATCGCGGCGCCGCCGCCTGGCGCGGCGAGCTGGCGCCCGGATCGCCCCTCGCCCGCCTGGCGCCGGCCGAGCTCGAAGCGCGCCTCGCGATCGCGACCGGCCCGGTCGAGGGAGCCCAGTGGCGGCTCGCGACGCCGCTCGCGCCGGGGTCGTCCAACGAGGCGATCTTCCACGTCGAGCATCCGTCCGGCCTCGACCAGTATCTGACCGTGCGCTTCCGGCCCACGGCCGGGGGGCGCCTCCAGGTCGAAGACCTCCACACCTGGGCCGATCCGGAGACGTCCGGCGCGCCGCGGGCGGCCCTCGCAGCCCATAGGGTTCGCGGCACGGATCCGGCGGGCTCCGCTCTCCGGACGGCGGGCGCAGCGGAGGCCGGAGGGAACCCCGTACCGGAGCCCCACCCCGAGCGGGCTCCGGCCGCCTCGCTCGCGGTCTTCGCGCTCGCCCTCCTCGGCGGCGGCTTCCTCGCCTGGCGCCGGGGCACGATCCCGTCGCTGCTGTTCGCCGGGTTCGGCTCGCTCGCCCTCGCCGTGGGCTCGTATGCGACGGTCCACGCGCTCTGGGACCGGGGCGCCGTCAGCGGTCCGGCTCTCGCGGCGGCGGTCGAGCCCGCGCACGGGTCCGAGGACGATTCGTGGAGCCGCGTCGCCCGCTTGCACACGGAGCTCTCCGCGTCGGGCGATTCGGCCGCCGCCGAGGCCTTCCTCCATTCCGTGCGGCCCGGCAGCCCGGCCTGGACGCGCGTCGCGCTCGACCTGGTCCAGGCGCAGATGCAAGCGGGCCGTCTCGATTTCGCCGAGCGGACGCTCCAGGAGATCGACGCCCTGCCGAAGCGCCCGGCGCTCGCGGGCATCCTGCGCGCCCGGATCGCGCTCCAGCGCGGCAAGGCCGGGGCCGCGGCCCTCGAATACCGGCAGGCCGACTCCTCCCTCGTCGATTGCGACGCCCTGGCCTTCGAGCGGCTCGACGCGCTGATCGACCTCGGCTCCGAGAGCGAGGCCCAGGCACTGCTCGAGAGGATCGTCGAAGGCGGCAGCCGCGAGGCGGCGGCTCACTATCTTCTCGCGCGCCTCTTCGTCGCCCGCGACGACAACGAGCGGGCGCTCGCGAGCTTCCGCACCGCCTGGTCGCTCGCGCCGCTCCAGCGCAGCGAGGCGATCGGCGATCCGGCCCTCGCCTTCCTCCTCCGGCAGGGGAACCTCTTGGGCGGGCTCGAATTGGCGACCGCGAACGAGCCGCGGCCCGCGGTTCTGCCCGCCGGCGGCCGGCCGCTCGCGCTCCCCCCGGGCTTCACGATCTCGGCGAGCGGCAGGGAGCTGCGGGTCGAGGGGCGAGGCGCCACGCTCAGCATTCCGGGAGGCGCCGAGCTCGCGCCGCCGGACACGCCGCAAGAGGACGCGGTCTCGCGCGACCAGCGCCAGGAGAACGATGTGCTCGCTCATCTCGACGCGCTCGAGGGGCTCGTCGCCTCGCCCGCGCGGGCAAGCCAGCCGGCGCTCCGGAGGCGCCTCGAGATCGCGACCAACGCCCTCGCCCGCCAGAACCGCTGGCCGGTGATCCTGGAGCTCACCGACGCGCTCGGCGACCAGCCGCAGAACCTGCCGAGCACGGCGGTCGAGCTGCGGGCCGAGGCGCTCTACCGCGAGCGCCGGGGGCCCGAGGCGGCGCGCCTGCTCGTCGCCTACGCGAGCCAGGGCGGGACCGAGAACCGCAGCGATCCCAACCTCTTCTTCCATCTCGGCCACCTGCTGCTCAAGCTCGATCAGTACGACCTCGCGGCGCGCGCGATCCAGAAGGCCGAGGCGCTGAGCCCGTTCCCGCCGATCTCGTCCGAGGTCGCGAAGATCCGGATGGACCAGAACCTCGCGACCGCCTACGCCTCGATCGCCACGACCCACTTCGTCGTCCGCTACCCGAAGGAGCTCTCCTCGCCCTATTTCGACCAGCTGGGCGCCGTCTTCGAGCAGGAGTACGCGCGGCTGAAGCGCTGGATCCCCGGTTCTCTCGATCGCCCGGTCGAGGTCAACCTCTACCCGTTCCAGCAGTTCGTCCAGATCTACTCGCAAGGGGAGTTCATCGGCCTCTTCGACGGCAAGGTCCGGCTGCCGTTCGCGGACATCCAGACGCTCCATCCGCAAGCGGTCTCGGTCATGAGCCACGAGATCGGCCACGCTCTCCTCGCGGAAGCGACCCACGATTTCGCGCCCCACTGGTTCCAGGAGGGGCTCGCTCAGCACCTCCAGCCGGTCCAGGACCAGGTCAACCCGCTCCCCGACTACGAGCAGAAGGGGGTGCTCCTCTCGATCCGCATGCTCGAGGTGCCGCTCTCGACGCCGAGCGATCCCG
>DATMZM010000340.1:0-3684 GCA_035607445.1 Thermoanaerobaculia bacterium
CCGGCGCTCTCGGTCTGAGGCGTTCGCGGACCCTACATCAGACGGCTCGGACGCGAAGGGAGACGACGCGCGCGAGCGCCTCGAAGTCTCGGTCTCGATGCACAACGGTCAAGGAGTGCCTGAGGGCGCAGACCGCAATGAGACAGTCGACGCTCGATCTCACGGTCAATCCTGCCCGGCGCGCGGAGCGATAAAGCTCCGAAGCGGCGAGGAAGACCTCGGCTCGAAGGGGAGACTCGACGAGCGGAAAGGAAAGCATCGCTTCACGAGCGGTCAGGAAAGCCCGCTCGTCGCGGAAGCCCTGGAGCACCTCCTGGACAACCGGCAGGCAGGTTACGATTTCGTCGATCTCTCCGAGTTCACCGAGCTCGATCCCGGCCGGCTTGCGGAAAACCTCGATCCAAACCGATGTGTCAAGGAGCAGCACGACGAAAGGGTCTGCGCGGCGGTGTTATCGGTCGGTCAGCCCGCATCTCGCCGAGATCACCCTCCCAGAGCCCCGAGCCGGCCAAATCGAGGATGCGTCCCGCCTTGGCGCGTCTCACGAATTCGCTCAACGCACGCTCCACGGCGCGCGAATACGTCCGCTCTCCGCTCAGGCGGGTCGCCTCGAGAAGGAGCGCTTCATCCAACACAAGATTTGTGCGTTTCATGCGCATAGAGTACCGCGAGTCCGCTTGGAGGGCAACTCCGCTCCGGGAGGGCATCTGGCTGGGCCTCCTCAGCGAATCGAGCGACTCTCAGAGGACCCTTCCAAGAACAAAAACGGCCGGCCCTTCGCGGGGCCGGCCGTGGTGCTTCGAACGTTTCGAGGCGCCCGGGGCCTACTCGGCTTCCAGGACCTCCTGGGGCAGGGTGCGGATTTCCTCGTCGCCGAATTCGAAGAACAGCTCCTCTTCGGACTCCTGCTCCGGCTCCAAGTACTCCTCCTCCATGTGGAAGTCGTTGTAGTACGCCATGCCGGTTCCGGCGGGGATGACCCGGCCGACGATGACGTTCTCCTTGAGCCCCCGGAGGTAGTCGACCTTGCCGCTGATCGCGGCCTCGGTCAGCACGCGGGTCGTCTCCTGGAACGAGGCCGCCGAGATGAAGCTCTCGGTCGAGAGGCTGGCCTTGGTGATGCCGAGGAGCAACGGCCGGCCGACTGCCGGACGTCCGCCCGCGGCGAGCACGCGCTCGTTCTCTTCCTGGAACTTCCAGCGGTCGACCTGCTCGTCGATCAGGAACTCCGTGTCGCCGACCTCCTCGATCTTCACCGACCGCATCATCTGGCGCACGATCACTTCGATGTGCTTGTCGTTGATCGCGACGCTCTGCGACCGGTAGACCTCCTGGATCTTGTCGGTCAGGTAGCGCTGGAGCTCCTTCTCGCCCAGGACCTGGAGGACGTCGTGCGGATTGATCGGGCCGTCGATCAACGGATCGCCGGCGCGCACCCTCTCGCCTTCCTGGACGTTGATGTGGATCGAGCGCGGCACCAGGTACTCGCGGGAGTCGCCCATGTCGCTCTCGACGACCACCTTGCGCATGCCCTTGTGGACGTCGCCCAGCCGGACCACGCCGTCGATCTCGGTGATGATCGCCGGCTCCTTCGGGCTCCGCGCCTCGAACAGCTCGACGACGCGCGGCAGACCGCCGGTGATGTCCTTCGTCTTGGTCGTCTCGCGCGGGATCTTGACCAGGGTATCGCCCGGGTAGACCGTCTGCCCCTCGACGACCACCAGGTGCGAGCCCGAGGGGAGCAGGTAGCGCTTCTCGCGCTCCCCTTGCCGGATGAGGATCGCCGGCACGCGCTTCTCGTTCGCCGACGCCTCGACGATGATCCGCTGCGAGAGGCCCGTGACCTTGTCGGTCTCCTCGCGGACGTTCTCGCCTTCGACGATGTCCTGGAACTCGATCTTGCCGCCGATCTCCGAAAGGATCGCGTAGGTGAACGGGTCCCAGGTGACGAGCTCGGCTCCCGGCGCCACCTCGTCGCCTTCGTGGACGAGCAGCTGCGAGCCGTAGGTCAGGGCGTACCGCTCGCGCTCGCGCCCCTTCTCGTCGGTCAGGATCAGCTTGCCGTTCCTGTTGACGACGATGAGCGCCCCCCGCTTCGACTCGACGGTCGAGACGTTCAGGAACTTGACCCAGCCCGGGTTCTTCGCCATGTGCTTGCTCTGCTCGGAGACGCGCGATGCCGTACCGCCGTAGTGGAAGGTGCGCATCGTGAGCTGCGTGCCCGGCTCGCCGATCGACTGCGCGGCGATGACGCCCACCGCTTCGCCGATCTCGACCATCTTGCCGGACGCCAGGTTCCTGCCGTAGCACTTCGCGCAGACGCCGCGGCGCGCCTCGCAGGTGAGCACGGAGCGGATCTTCACCCTCTCGATGCCCGCCGCCTGCGCGGCGTTGGCGAGCGCCTCGGTGATCTCGATGCCGGTCTCGATGATCAGCTCGCCGCTCATCGGATCGTAGATGTCCTCTTGCGCCGTGCGCCCGACGATCCGGTCGCGGAGGGGCTCCAGGATCTCGCCCCCTTCCATGATCGCCGACACCGTGATGCCGTCGATCGTGCCGCAATCGACCACGTTGATGATCACGTCCTGCGCGACGTCCACCAGGCGGCGGGTCAGGTAGCCCGAGTCCGCCGTCTTGAGCGCCGTGTCGGCGAGGCCCTTGCGCGCGCCGTGGGTCGAGATGAAGTACTGCAACACCGACAGACCCTCGCGGAAGTTCGCGGTGATCGGCGTCTCGATGACCTCGCCCGAGGGCTTGGACATCAGGCCGCGCATGCCGGCGAGCTGGCGCACCTGCTCGCGCGAGCCTCGGGCGCCCGAATCGGCCATCAGGTTGATCGGGTTGAACTCCCCGGTATCGATCTCGACCTGCTTCATGTCCTTGAACATCTCTTCCGACACGCGCTCGGTCGTCCGGTGCCAGATGTCGATGATCTTGTTGTGGCGCTCGCCGGACGTGATGACGCCGTTCGTGCGCTGCTTCTCGATCTCGATCACCTCGCCGCGGGCGATGTCGAGCAGCTCCTTCTTGCGCGCCGGCACGACCATGTCGTCGACGCCGAAGGAGATGCCGGCCTTGGTCGCATAGAGGAAGCAGATGTCCTTGAGCTCGTCGAGCATCTCGACGGTCTTCTCGTTGCCGAGCGCGATGAAGCAGTAGCTCACCAGGTCCTGGAGGCCGCGCTTTTTGAGGAGCCCGTTGACGTACGGGATCTCCTTGGGCAGGTTCATGTTGAGGATGACCCGGCCGACCGTCGTCTCGATCAGGTCGTTGTCGATCTGCTCGAGCTCGGCGTGGACGACGTTCTGGTTGTCGTACTGCGTCTCCAGATTGATGTAGGGGCCCGTGTAGCGGACCTTGACCCGCGACAGGATCTCGACCTCGCCGCCGTCGAGCGCTAGGAGCACCGTATCGAAGTCCTGGAAGATCCGGCCCTCGCCCTTGGCTCCGACCTTGCTGAGCGTCAGGTAGTAGCCGCCGAGCACCAGGTCCTGCGACGGCACCGTGAGGGGGCGCCCGTGGGCCGGCGACAGGATGTTCTTGGCCGAGAGCATGAGCACCTGGCTCTCGATCTGCGCCTTGGGCGAGAGCGGCACGTGGACCGCCATCTGGTCGCCGTCGAAGTCGGCGTTGAACGCGGCGCAGACGAGCGGATGGATCTTGATCGCCTTGCCCTCGATCAGC
>DATMZM010000005.1:0-6172 GCA_035607445.1 Thermoanaerobaculia bacterium
CCGGCGCTCGAAGCGCAGGCCCGCGATCGCGCGCGGCTCGTCGTACCTCTCGTCCTCGGACAAGCCCGCGAGCCGGAAGTACTCCCACCAGCCCACCTTGTCCTCGCGGCGGTGAAACTCCAGGGAGTGACCGAGCAGCCAGCGCGCCCGCTCCTCGTCGCCGTGCTCGGCGGGATCGGCCGGCAGCCCATCGAGCAGCCGGGCGGCGACCGGCCGCACGCGGTTCTGCCACTCGGTGAGCTTCTCGGAGGCCTCTTCGGGCTCGGGAATCGGGCGCGGCAGATCGATTCCCTCCCCGATCGCCGCCGCGCGCACGCCCTCCAGCCAATCGCGCAGGCGCAGGGTCGAGACGCAGTCCTCCCGGTTGTAGGCGGCGACGCGGCGGCGGACGTCCTCGTCGATCTCCGCCGGGCGCCCCAGCTCGAGTGCCGCTTCCACTTCTCGCAGCGCGCGGCCCGCCTCGTCGAGCGGCATCTCGCGCTCGAAGCCGTAGACCGGCTCGAGCTTCTTGAGCGAGTAGCTCTCGACGCCCACCCGGACGCCCTGCGCCACCACCCGATAGAGATCGACGAGCCGCTCGCCGCGCAGCAGGCGGTCGAGAGCGTCCTCCCTCGTGGCATGGCGGCCCATGAGCCGCTTGAGCGCGGCCGGCTCGTAATCCGAGAAGTGGTAGACGTGGAAGTCGGGGAACCTCTCGCGCCGCGCGGTCAGCTCGTCCATCAGCGCCTCGAACGCCGCGCGCTCCTCCGCCCGGCCGGTGGCCCAACGCGCGCGGTATTCGATCTCCCCTCCCGCGCCGAGGGTCACGGTTCCGATCAGATATTCGAGCCCGCCCTCGCCCGCGAACGGATCGCCCTCGAAATCGAGGAAGACGTCGCCCGGAGACGGCGCCGGCAGCCGGGCGAGCCCGCGCGGCGTCTCGGCCGCGCGGTCGCCCTCCGCCTTCGCGGGGACCGGCTCGACCGCAAGTCGCTCCCAGTAGACGCTCCCCCGCCGCCGCGTTGTGAGCTGCGCCCGCGCCTGCTCGCGCAGGCGTTCGAGCGTCTCCTTGGCGCCGCGGACGGGAGCCCGCTCGAGCGGCACGCGCAGCTCGGCGAACGCGGTCAGGGTGTGCACGTCCCAGGCCGCCAGCTCCCGCTCGTGCCCGCGGCGGATGCCCGCGACGAGGCACGGATGATCGTCCCGATGCCAGCGCGCGTCGCACTCCCGAAACCAGCGGCAGACGTCGCAGTGCGCGGTGGGCAGAGGGTAGGTCGGCGCCGTGCCGTTCGAGCCGGAAAGGCTCGCCACCAACCGGCCGCGCACCCGGGCGGCGAACGCCTGGTACTCCGCCACCCGGTAACGCTCGGGCACGAAGCCGCCGGCCGGAGTCACGACCCCGACGCATTCGGGCAGGAGGCCCTGCATCGCCGCGAGCAGCTCGGCGTAGACGATCAGCTGGAGGATCGTGCCGCCGCGGGTCTCCAAAGCGAGCTTCGTGTCGACCGGCTCGTACGACCAGGCGCCGAGATCGCTCGGCCGCTCGACGCGGAGCAGCACGTCCGCCCGGCCGCGCCAGTCGCCGTCCGCGAGAGCCGCCTGGGCGATCGCCGCGACGCCCCGCCTCATCGCCTCGCACGTCGCCGCGAGGGCGGCCTCCTCGCCGCCGCCCGAAGGCAGCTCCAGCACCTCGATCCCCTCGCCGCGCAGGTGCTCGAGATACGCCTCCTCGTGCGCCAGGCCGCGCTCCCGGAGCGTGGCGAGCCGGGGATCGAAGCCCTCCGGCGCGGACCGCCTCCCGAGCGCGACCTCGCGATCGAGGCTCGTCAGATGACGGCACGCGAGGTGGTTCGAGAGATCGGTCGCCGAGAGAAGGAGTCGATCGCGCCGCGCCTGCATGGTGTGCCAGCCCCCCATCCCGGACGCGAGAAACGGAACGGAAGCGTCCTCCCGTCGTCCAGAGACACACCATTCTCCTCGAAATCGGGGTTCCCGGTCTTCCCGATGTTCCTTCTTTCCGTTATCTGAGGCGCCGATCCGGCTGGGAGGGACGCGCCAACTCTCCGCCGAGAGCCGCCAGGTAACGGCGGAGCGTCGAGACCTGACAATCGCCGCTCGGCGCGCAGGCCGCGGCCGAGAACGCGCTGGAGCTCACCCTCGTCGGGCTCGATGCGCCGTTTCGTGATTTGGTTCATAGCAGACCTCCGGCGCGGCGGCAGGGGGACGTCTCTCCGAATCCGGACGGGCTCGATTCGACGTCCGCAAGCGGACCCCGGGCGTACGGGGTTCGGCCAAGATTCCGAGATACACTCTTCTTCGTAGACACTGCCGTAGCCAACGCTTCGAGCCTCCGGCCGGAGAGAAAGAGAGAGAGATCGATGAAGAAGAAGCTCGGAAGGCTCAGTCTGTCCCGAGAGACCTTGCGCGCCCTCGAGGGCGCCGAGGCACTCCTCCCAGCCGTCGGCGGTGCGACGAGAGGGATTTGCACGGTCACCGTCTGTGCCACCGACTGCCCCCCTTGCAACACGGCCGCCTGCTGAGCCCACTGCCTTGAGCGCCCGATCCTGACGGTTCGGCGGGCGGAGGATCGCTCCCCCGTCCGCCGGTCCGTGCACACCCCGCTCGGCGCGCAGGCCACGACCGAGAACGCGCTCGAGCTCTCCCTCTTCGGGTCGATACGCCGTTTCGTGAAGCTGGGCGAGAATCCCCTTCCGGGAGGACTCGACGATGGATTTTCTCTGGCTGTATCGGATCCCAACGCTCTGGCTCGGCATCCTGGTCGTCGGCCTGTTCGTCGTCGCCTCGGTGGTCGGGTTGCGGCTGACCCGCCCCCTGGCGCGGAGGCTCTGCCGCGACCAAAACGATTTCGTCAATTATTTCTTCGCCACCATCGCCGTGTTCTACGCCGTGCTCGTCGGCCTGATCGCCGTGGCGGTGTGGGGAAACTTCACGGAGATCGAAGGGATCGTCTCCAACGAGGCCGTCTCCGCCTCCGACGTCTACCGCGACGTCGAGAGCTATCCGCCCGCCGTGCGGGACGCGGCGCGCGAGAACCTGCGCGACTACGTCCGTTTCGTCATCGAGCGGGAGTGGCCGACCCAGACTCGCGGGACGAGTCGGCCCCCGGAAGGCGGCATCCTGCTGCACCAGGTCGCCCGGGGATTGACCGCGTACGAGCCCGGGACTCCGGGCCAGCAGGTCGTCCACGTGCAGACCCTGCGCGATCTCGACGACCTCTTCTCCAACCGCCGCCTGCGTCTGGAAGCTGTCGACAGCCACCTTCCGATCCTCATGTGGCTGGTGGTCTTGGTGGGAGCGGCGGTCACGATCTTCATGTCCTATTTCTTCTGTACGGAGAAAAACGCCCTCCACCTGACGCTCACCGCCGGACTCAGCGCGTTGGTCGGACTGGTGATCTTCCTGATCCTCGCCTTGAATCGCCCGCTGGCCGGAGACGTCAGCATCGACTCCTCGAGCTTCCAGGACGCGCTCCAGACGATGGTCGAATCACCGGCGCCGTGAGACGGACTCCCCGCGGCTCTGCGCGGACGATCTTCGGCTTTCTCATCGAATCAAACTTCTCGCTCGCTCGAACGGCCTTTGTAAGGCAAGGACCGGAGGGCCAACTCTCCAGCCAGCGTTTCGAACTCGGGGTCCTTATGCACGAGAGTCGCCGCGCAGGCGACCGCCGTACCGGCGATCAGAGCATCTGCGAACGACAAGCGATGAAAGGCTTTCATGCGACCGGCGAGGAGGAACGTTTCCTCGTCCGGATAGAGCCAGGAAACAGGCCATGATTTCACCAAGCCCACGAGCAGCGCGGCTTGGTCTTCTCCTTGTTCCTGAATCGCAATGTAGTACAGCTCCATCAGGCTGGCGGCGGAGATACTTACTTCCACTTCGCCCCGAGCGGCCTGGTCGAGTAAGTGCTTGATGACCTCAGATCCCACTTCCCCGTCGGTCAGGGTAAGGAGAGCCGAGGTGTCGAGGAGAAAGCGCTCAGCCGCGGGCACGCTCGCGTTCGCGCTCTACGAGCAACCTCCGATGAAGGCCTCGAGAACTTCCGACTGCGGCCTCGATCGGATCTTCTGGGATCGGGATGACGCGGATGGTACGCCCGTCGTCGATCCACTCGAGCCGGGTCTTGGGCTCGATCGCATGGTCTCGCCGAATCCTCGCCGGCACGACCGTCTGTCCCCGTTCGGTGACCGTGGTTTTCATCTCGACCTCTTCGGTGAGGCTACAAGATCTTTCCGAGAGGAACAAGGGAAAGCATCCGGCGGTACCTCGCGACCCGGCGCCGCTCGCGGTTCGGCCTCCGACGAAACAGGTCCGTAACTCGTGCGATGATCCAGCGAGAGGATCCGCTTGGCCGATCTCGCGATCTGGATGGCCGGCGCGCCTTCCTCGCCGGCTTCGCGCGTCTTCCGGCCGGTCGATTCGGGGCTACGCCGGGATCTCGATCGTCACCTCGAGCCCGCCTTCCTCTCGGTTGCGGGCCGAGATCGCGCCGCCGTGCTCCTCGGCGATGCGACGAGCGATCGGCAGGCCGAGGCCGGTGCCGGCGTCGTGGGTCGAGAAGTAGGGATCGAAGATGCGCGGCAGGACGTCCGGCCGGACCCCCGGGCCGGAGTCGAGAACCGCGATGCGGGCGCGGCCGTCCCGCGCCGCGAGGCGGAGCGTGACCTTGCCGCCGCCCGTGCTCGCGCGGATCGCGTTTTCGAGCAGGTTGCGGACGGCGCGCCCGAGGAGCCGGGCGTCGAAGCGCGCGGGAAGCTCGGGCGCGGCGGTTTCGAACGCGACGTCGATGCCGGGCGGCGGCGCCGCGCGGTAGCCCTCGATCAGATCCGACATCGCGCGCACCAGGTCCGCCGGCTCGGGGTCGATGCGCGGGATCGAGCTGTAGGTCGAGAACTCGAGAGCGATCTGCCGCAGCTCGTCGACCTGGGCCAGGATGTTCGCCGTGCAGCGCTCGAAGACCGGCTCGAAGCGCGCGCGGTCGCGCTGCCAGACCTCGCGCATGTGCTCGGCCGAAAGCCGGATCGGCGTCAGCGGGTTCTTGATCTCGTGGGCGATGATGCGCGCCATCTCGGCCCAGGCGAGGAGCCGCTGGGCGCGCAGCTCTTCCGTCGCGTCCTCGACGACCAGCAGCTCGGACGGCTCGCCCGCGCCCGGCACCGGCACGCGCACGATCGTCCATTCGAGCTCGCCTCCCCCCTCCTTGCCGGCGGGGGCCAGGCGGACGGTCCGGCGCGCGGGCTCCCCCGCCTCGGTCTCGCGCAGGAAGGCGCGCACCGGCGCGAGGCGCGGCGAGGCCGCGAGCGCCGCTTCGAGCCGCACGCCGACGTCGACTCCGAGCAGCTCGGCCGCCACCCGGTTGTGCAGCAGCACCCGCCCCTCGCGATCGAGCGAGACGACGCCCGAGGTGATGTTCTCGATCATCCGTTCGACCACCTGCTTTTCGCGCAGGAGCCGCTCGCGCCCTTCGGCGATCCGGCTCGCCATCTCGTCGATCGCCCGTCCGAGGGCCGCCAGCTCGAGCTCCGCCGGAGCGAAGCCGAGCCTCGGCGCGCCCGCCGCGATGCGCGCCGTGCCGGCGACTAGCTCGCGGATCGGATGGGTGAAGCTCTTCGCGAGCCGGCTGCCGACCGCGATCAGCATGGCGAGGAGGGCCGTGGTCGCGAGCAGGGCCCGCCGCCGCAGCTGGGTGACCTCGAGCGCCGCCTCCTCCTGCTGGGCGAGGAGAGGCGCCGACAGGAACAGGCGCGGCGCGCCGCCGGCCCCGCCGGGCGGCCGGACCGGGGCGTAGATCTCGAGGTACTGCGCGCCGCCGCCGGTCTGGTTGATCCGGGCCGAGAACCCCTCGCCGCCCAACGCGAGCGGGGCGTAGATGTCGCCCGGGATCCGCTCGGGCAGGAGGCCGGCGGTGAACAGCTCGTGCTTGCTCGAGGCGTAGACCTCGGCTAAGTAGTAGAGGTTGACCTCGTGGTGGACCAGCTCGGAGATCCGGGCGAGCAGGCGGTCGTCGAGCGTCGTCTCGACGCTGAAGCCCGGAGGCAGGGCGCCGAGGGTCTCGGCCAGCCGGAACTGCGCCGAGGAGAGCGCCGCCTGCCCGGCGGCCTGCTGCTCCTCGGCCAGCCGCCGCTCGACGCCGCGCACGAGGACCGCGTTGAGGAGAACGAGCGGCACGAGC
>DATMZM010000003.1:0-2217 GCA_035607445.1 Thermoanaerobaculia bacterium
TCGAGGCCGAGGGCGGTCAGCGACCGGTCGGCGGGCCAGCGGACCGCCGCCGGAAAGCCGACCTCGGCCAGCCCGGCGAGGAGACCGCGCAGGCGGTCGAGCACTCCTTCCTCTGCCCCGCTCTCGGCCCTCTCGATCAGGGCTGCCGAACTGCCGGTTTCGCCCGGCTCCGCCTCCGCTCTTCCCCCTGGACTGCTCGAGAGCACGACGTCGAGCCCGCCGTCCAGATAGAGCTGGCGGCAGGCGCGTCGCTGGATCTTGCCGCTCGAGGTCTTGGGCAGCGTGCCGACGCGGATCAGCACGACGTCCTCGACCCGCACCTCGTGCTCCTCCGCGATCGCGCTCCGGATCGCCTCCTGAGCCGCCTCGGCCTCGGCCTGCCGGCCGCGTTCCAGCTCGTGGACGATCACCAGCCGCTCCTCGATCTCGCCGCTCGCCCACGCGGCCGGGCGCTCGACCGAGAACGCGGCGCCGCACCCCGGGCGAAGGGCGGGATGGCTGCGCTCCGCGGTCAGCTCGAGATCCTGCGGGTAGTGGTTGCGCCCGCGGACGATGATCAGGTCTTTGATCCGCCCGGTGACGAACAGCTCGGCGCCGAGAGGTCCGGACCGCAGAAAGCCGAGATCGCCCGTGCGCAGGAACGGCCCCGCGCCGTCCGCGGTGCGCGCCGCGAAGCTCTCGGCGGTCGCCTCCTGGCGGTTCCAGTAGCCGGCCGCCACGCTCGGCCCGGCGACCCAGATCTCCCCGATCCGGCCGGGATCCAGCCGCTCCCGAGTCTCGGGATCGACGATCGCGACCTCGTGCGCCGCCCCCGCCCGGCCGGAGGAGACGAGGCGCCGGTCGCCGCCTTCGAGCGCGCGCCCCTGCTCGATCTCGCCGGCCGCGAACGACCCGACCACGGGTCCCGCGCCCGGGCTCCCTCCGGTGACGAAAAGGGTCGCCTCGGCCAGGCCGTAGCACGGGAAGAGAGCTTCCCGGCGAAAGCCGCACGGAGCAAAGCGGGCCGCGAAGCGATCGAGGGTGTCGGCGCGCACCGGCTCGGCGCCGTTGAACGCGACCGTCCAGGACGAGAGATCGAGCCCCGCGATCCGCTCGTCGCTCGCCTTTTTCAGGCACAGCTCGTAGGCGAAGTTCGGGCCGCCGCTCGTCGTCGCGCGGTAGCGCGAGATCGCCTCGAGCCAGCGCGCCGGCCGCTGCAGGAAGGCGAGCGGCGACATGAGGATGCAGCGCCCGCCCGCGTAGAGCGGCTGGAGGACGTTTCCGATCAGCCCCATGTCGTGGTAGAGCGGCAGCCAGCCCACGATCACCGACTCGGCCGACTGGCCGAAGGCGCGGCGGATCAGCTCCTCGTTCGCCATCAGGCCGCCGTGGCTGACCATGACCCCCTTCGGGGTCGCCGTCGAGCCGGACGTGTACTGGAGGAACGCGAGGCTCTCGGGGCTCAGCTCCGGCGGCCGCCAATCGCCGGCCGCCGACGGATCGACGGCGTCCGCCGCGAGCCAGGCGACGCCCGCGAGCTCCGGAACCTGGGCGGCCAGCCCTTCC
Source organism: Thermoanaerobaculia bacterium (assembly GCA_035607445.1). Taxonomy (GTDB): domain Bacteria; phylum Acidobacteriota; class Thermoanaerobaculia; order Multivoradales; family UBA5704; genus DASYKS01. The sequence goes on from DATMZM010000003.1 coordinate 1,546, forward strand.
CGCGCGGCGACCAGAGCGGCGTTCGCGAGGGCGACCTTGGGCGAGGCGTCGCGCGCGATGCTCCGAAGGCGCGGCTGCGGCCGGTTCGGCCGGGGCGGGTAGGCGGGCACCGCCGTCGCGCCCGCGTAGAGGCAGCCGAAGAACGCGGCGACGAAATCGAGGCCGGGCGGAAAGAGCAGCAGCACCCGCTCGCCCGCCGCGCCGAGCGCCGCAAGCTCCGCCGCGATCGCGCGCGCCCGCGCGTCGAGGTCCGCGAAGCGGAGCGCCTCGGCCTCCGTCTCGCCGTCCGCGAGGAAGAGATAGGACGGCTCCGCCGGCCGTTCGAGCGAGCGCGCGCGGAGCAGGTCGACCAGGTTCTTCGGCTGGCCGACTCGACTGCGTCCTCTCTTCCGAGTGCCGATGACGGCTCCCTCCCGGCGAAGCGAGACCCGCGGCGGAAAATCGCCCCGCCTCTCACCCTGGTGGTGTGCGGGATCGGCGAAGCGTGACGCGCCGATCCCGGGTGCCCGGGCGCTCTTGGCGTTCTATGCCAGGACGGGTGCCGAGGGTCTACCTTGAGCAGCGCGTAGTTCGCGCGAGCGAGACGCTGGACTTCTGGAGGAAGCTTTCCGAACAGTTCCCAGAAGCGCGGGCCGGCGAAGTGCTTCAAATCTCCTGGCTTTCGCCTGCGTG
>DATMZM010000002.1:0-3520 GCA_035607445.1 Thermoanaerobaculia bacterium
CACGCCCTTGTTCTTGAAGGCGGAGCCGAGCAGCACGGGCGTGATCTTGTTCTCGAGCGTCCCCCTGCGGAGCGCGCGGCGGATCATCTCCGGCGTCACGGACTCCTCGTCCATCAGGTACGTCTCGGTCAGCTCGTCGTCAAACTCGGCGATCGAGTCGATCAGCTGGTGATGGTACTCCTGCGCTTGCTCTGCGAGCTCGGCCGGGATCTCGCCGAGCTCCATCTTGGTGCCGAGGTCGTCGGACCACGTGATCGCGCGCATCTCGACGAGGTCGACGACGCCTCGGTGGTGCTCCTCCTGGCCGACGGGCAGCTGGACCGGCACCGGATGGGCGCCGAGCCGGTCGACCATGGACTGGATCGAGGCGAAGAAGTCGGCACCGGTGCGGTCCATCTTGTTCATGAAGGCGATGCGCGGCACGCCGTAGCGCTCGGCCTGGCGCCAGACCGTCTCGGACTGGGGCTGGACGCCGGCGACAGCGTCGAAGACGGCGATCGCGCCGTCGAGGACGCGTAGGCTTCGCTCCACCTCGACGGTAAAGTCCACGTGGCCGGGCGTATCAATAATGTTGATGCGATAGTCGCGCCACGACGCGGTCGTCGCCGCAGACGTGATCGTGATGCCGCGCTCCTGCTCCTGCGCCATCCAGTCCATCGTCGCTGCGCCCTCGTGGACCTCGCCCATCTTGTGGGTGCGGCCGGTGTAGTAGAGGATCCGCTCGGTCGTCGTCGTCTTGCCCGCGTCGATGTGGGCCATGATCCCGATGTTCCGGACGCGGTCGAGCGCGATACCGCTCTTGGTGTCGACAGCCATCGCTGCTACCACCTGTAGTGGGCGAAGGCCTTGTTGGCCTGCGCCATGCGATAGACGTCGTCCTTGCGCTTGAAAGCCCCACCCTGCTGGTTGAGGGCGTCCAGGACCTCGTTCGAAAGCTTGTCGATCATGCCCTTCTCGCGCCGGGCGCGCGCGAAGTCGACGAGCCAGCGCACGGCCAGCGTGCGCGCACGGCGCTGCGGCACCTCGACGGGCACCTGATAGTTCGCTCCGCCGACGCGGCGGCTCTTGACCTCGAGTACGGGCGTGACGGTCTTGACGGCCTGCTCCAGCACCTCGACCGGCGGCTTGCCCGTCTTCTCGCCGATGCGCTCGAGCGCGCCGTAGACGATCTGCTCGGCGGTCGACTTCTTGCCGGCCGTCATCACCTTGTTGATGACCTGCGTGACCAGCGGCGAGTTGTAGATCGAATCCGGCTCGATCGGCCGGGCCTGGACTTCACCACGGCGCGGCATTACGAGCCTTTCTTAGCGCCGTACTTGGAACGGCCCTGCTTGCGGTCGCTGACCCCCGACGCGTCGAGGGCGGCGCGAATGACCTTGTACCGGACGCCCGGCAGGTCCTTGACGCGGCCGCCTCGGACGAGGACGACGGAGTGTTCCTGGAGATTGTGTCCCTCGCCCGGGATGTAGGTCGTGACCTCCATCTGGTTCGTCAGGCGGACGCGCGCAACCTTCCGGAGAGCCGAATTCGGCTTCTTCGGGGTATGCGTGAACACGCGCGTGCAGACGCCGCGCTTCTGCGGCGCTCCGCCGAGAGCAGGGGTCTTCGTCTTCCCTTTTTGGAGGGCGCGACCCTTGCGGACGAGTTGGTTGACGGTGGGCATGAACCTCCTGGAAAGTGCGTTCTCACACAGCAACGGTCGGCGGGGCCGATGACCCTGCCAACCGGACGAGGCATGGTAGCGAAACGTGAGAAGGGCCGCAAACCCGGAATCCCGCTCCTGGAGCGGAACCAGACCGGCTTCTGGTGCGTTTTCACTCCGAGCAGGGGCGATGCATTTTCCTACTTTGAAATGCTAGTGAGACCGCCTGACCGCCACTACAGTGAGTCGGCGGGTTTTCTCCTTCCTGCGGCGAAGCGATGACCACCGTTCTGATCGGCATCAGTGTGGTTCTGGGCGCCCTGGTGGTGCTACTGCTCGTCCTGCTCGTGATCCGCTGGCGCTCTGGCAATTCGACCGACGAGCGGGTGGCCGAGGTGGTGGCCAGCCTGAACGCCCGGATGGACGAGCTCGGCCGCGAGCTGGCTGGCGCTCTCGAGCGCGCCGAGGAAGAGGGGCGGCGCAGCCGGATCTTCGGCGAGCTGGCGGGGTCGATCGACCTCGACGAGGTGTTGTCGCGAACGCTCGAGGCGGCGGGAGCGCTCGAGCATGCGGATGCGGCGCTCGTGATGCTGCCCGACCCGAACGGGGGGAAGCCGCTCGTCGCAACGCTGGGCCTTTCCGTCGAGGAGGCGGAGCGGCACGCCATCACCGGGCCGCCGGACGGCCGGCTCGCACGCTCGATCACCATGTCCTACACCTATCCCGAGCTCGAGCGAGAGTCCTCCAGCGGGGACAGCGTGATCAATGCCGGGCTCGCGGTGCCGCTGCCGGGCGACAACTCCACTCTCGGTTACCTGACGGTGTTCACACGACGGAAGGGACACGAGTACGCCGACGACGACGTGCGCCAGCTCGAGACGCTCGCACTGCGAGCAGGCCCGGCGATCGAGAACGCGCGGCGCTTCCGGGAGGCGCGCCAGCTTGCCGACCTCGATGCGCTGACCGGCCTGCACAACCGGCGCTACTTCCACGAGACCCTTTCGCGCGAGTGCGCGCGGGCGCATCGCTACGAGCGCAAGCTCTCGCTGATCGTCTTCGACCTCGACGACTTCAAGGAGATCAACGACCGCATCGGGCATCTCGCCGGCGACACGGTTCTCGCCGAGGCGGCGGAACGGGTGCGCGAGGTCGTGCGGACGGCGGACATCGCCTGCCGCGTCGGCGGCGACGAGTTCGCGGTGATCCTCCCGGAGTCCTCACTCAACGACGCCGATCAGCTCTACCGCCGGATCCAGAACGCCGTCTCCTCGCGCCCACTCGGCCAGGCCGGAAAGCTCTACCTGTCCGCCGGCGTCGCAGAGCTGCGGGCAGAAGACGACCCGGTAGCGTTCTTCAAGCGTGCGGACGACGCGCTCTACCGCGCCAAGGAAGCCGGCAAGGGCCGCGTCGTGTCCGCAAACGCACCGCGCCTCGGCCCGGCTTAAAGAGCCACGTTCCAGGGACAGTCCCTGGAACGTGTCCGGAACCGACGGGTCCGAGGGACTGTCCCTGGGACCTGGACTAAGAGGTCAGCGCGAGGAACGGGAGGTAGTTCGTCAGGTCGACCTCGCCCTTCTCCGGCATCTGGTCGCGCCAGCAGATCGCCTCGGGGAACGCCGCCTGTTGCGCAGCGGCGAGCCAGGCCGGATAACGGTCTTCGCGCGCCTGCGCGAGGAGGGCTGCGCGGATCGCCTCGCGGACGTTGCCGAGCGGGAGCGTCCCGAGCGGGAGCGGCGGACCCAGCGGCCGCACCTGAATCGTCCCGAGCGGCGACCACAACGAAGACCAGCGGCCCGACGACAGCGTCATCAGCTTGGGCGGCGCGGCCGACTCGACCGCGTAGCCCGCGCGGCGCCCGCCGAGCCACGGCGTTCCCGA
>DATMZM010000120.1:0-18613 GCA_035607445.1 Thermoanaerobaculia bacterium
ACGATCTCGGCGTGGCTCTTGCGATGGGTCAGGAGCTGCACCGGCAGGTCCTTGGTCGTGATCGTCTCGCCGTGGGAGAGGGCGAGGGTGCGCTCGATCATGTTCTCGAGCTCGCGGACGTTGCCCGGCCAGTCGTGCGTCTCGAGCATGCGCATCGCGTCGACCGAGATCTGGCGCGCGGCGAGCCCCATCTGCTCGCAGTACTTGTGGAGGAAGAAGTCGACGAGGAGCGGGATGTCCTCGCGCCGCTGGCGCAAGGGCGGAAGCGAGATCGGGATGACGTTGATCCGGTAGAAGAGGTCCTCCCGGAACTCCCCCCGGACGATGCGCTCCTCGAGGTTCTGGTTGGTCGCCGCGATGACGCGGACGTCGACCGACTCCTCGAGGTTGCCGCCGACCTTGCGGACCTTCCGCTCCTGGAGCGCCCGCAGCAGCTTGACCTGCATCGTGAGCGACATCTCGCCGATCTCGTCGAGGAAGATCGTGCCGTGGTTGGCCTCCTGGAAGAGGCCCTTCTTCTCGCGCACCGCGCCGGTGAACGCCCCCCGCTCGTGGCCGAAGAGCTCGCTTTCGAGCAGGTTCTCGGGCAGCGCGCCGCAGTTGATCGAAAGGAAGCGGTTGCTGGCGCGCGGGCTCGCATAGTGGATCGCGCGCGCGATCAGCTCCTTGCCCGTGCCGCTCTCGCCGTGGATCAGGACCGTCGAGGTCGTGCGCGCCACGCGCTCGACGAGCGAGAAGACCGCCTGCATCCGGCCGCTCTTGCCGATGATGTTGTTGAAGGTGTACTTCTTCTCGAGCTCCTTCCTCAGGTAGACGTTCTCGTCTTCGAGCTCGGCCCGCTCGAGCGCCTTCACCACGACGATCTTGAGCTCTTCGACGTCGAAGGGCTTCGAGATGTAGTCGAAAGCCCCGAGCTTCATCGCCTCGATCGCCGTCTTGGTCGAGGTGTAGGCGGTCATCATGATCACCGGCGCGCCGGGGTTCGACGTCTTGATCTCGCGCAGAAGGTCGAGCCCGTTGCCGTCCGGCATCAGGATGTCGCACAGGACGAGGTCGAGCCCGCCCAGGCTCAAGACTCGCCGCGCGTCCTCGGTCGAGCGCGCCGTCTCGACGGTGTAGCCCTCGTTCGAGAAGAGCAGGGTCAGCATGTCGAGCATGCTCGGCTCGTCGTCGACGATCAGGAGGCGTGCGCTCACAGCGTCCCCTCCGCGATGGCGAGCTCGACCGCGGCCGGGCTCGGCGTATCGAGCGGCAGCTCGACCGTGATCGTGGTGCCTTCGCCGGGACGGCTCGAGACGTGCACCTGGCCGGCATGCTCCTGGACGATCCGGTAGACGATCGCCATGCCGATCCCGGTGCCACCGTCGAAGAACGACTGGAAGGGATGGAAGAGGTTCGCGCGCTGCTCGGGCGACATGCCGCGGCCGCTGTCCGAGACCCGCAGCCGGTAGAGGTCGCCGTCGAGCTGACCGGCGATGCGGAGCTCGCCGCCCTCGGGCATCGCGCGCAGGGCGTTACGCGCCAGGTTCCAGAAGATCTGGCTGACCTGATCGGGATCGGCGACGACCGTCGCGGCCGGCGGCTCGAGGCGGAGATCGAGCCGGTGGTGCTCGGAGACCTCGCCGCTGTTCTTGAGCAGCTCGAAGTTCTCGGCCAGAAGGCGGCCGATGTCGAAAGCCGTCGCCGAGAGCTCGCGCGGACGGGCGAAGCGCAGGAAGCCCTTGATCGTCCGGTCGAGCCGCTGGCTTTCCTTGAGCAGGATCTCGAGCAGGCGCCGGGGTGCCGAGTCGTCGGGGAGCGAGGTCGAGAGCATCTGCACCGAGCCCGAGATCGCCGCCAAGGGGTTTCCGATCTCATGCGCCAGGCCGGCGGCGAGCTCGCCCACGGCGGCCATTCGATCCTTGACCCTCATCTCCTCCTGCAGGCGCCGCCAGCGGGTCAGGTCCTGGAAGATCAGGATGAAACCGCGCTGGACGCCCTCGGCATCGGCCAAATGGGAGATCGAAAAGCCGATGAATCCGGCGGTTCCGCCGTAGGCCACCTCGACCTCGGAACGGACCTTGCCCTTTTGGCCGCTCGCAGCGGCGAGGGCGACCCAGCGCTCGGTCGAAAAGAGTCCCGATTTCTCGACCGGCGCGCCGACGAGATCGAGCTCCGACCTGCGCAGGATCTCGGCCGCCGCGCGGTTGACGCTTCTAACGATGCCCTCCAAGTCGGTCGTGATCAGCCCGCTGCTGATCGATTCGATGACGTCGCGATGGACCACCTGAAGGTCGGCCAAGTCTCCGCTCTTCGCTTCCAGCTCGAGCTCGGCGCGGGCGATGTTGTGGGCGAGGTAGGAGGTCAGGAGCGCCACGGCGTAAAAGCCCGCCAGATGGACCGCGAGGTTGTACAAGAGCCGCGAGGTCGGAACCGTATCGCCCGCGAGGCCGGGAGGCGGGATGCCGTGGAAATGGATCGCGAGCAGCAGGCTCGCATAGAGAGCGTAGGCCGCGGTCGCCACGATCATTCCCGCGCGGCGCCTGAGCATCGTCGCCGCGACCGCGATCACGATCAGGTAGAGCATCGAGAACGGGCTCGAGATGCCGCCGACCTGGTAGACCAGCGCCGTGATCAGCAGGAGGTCGCCGAAGAACTGGATGTAGGCCTGGACCTGGAAGTGCAGGGGCAAGAGGCGCAGGAGCGCGATGTAGACCAGGGTCGCGGCAAAGGTGAGCGCCGCGATCAGATAGAGGAAGCTCGCCGGCGAGGAGGTCGCCCCCGCGGGCACCACCTGAATCGCGGCGGGCGGCGGCGCGGGCTGGTTGACCGACGTCGCCGTGGATCCCGGAATCTCGGGCGGCGCCTGCGTGTCGACGAGCTGGAGCAGGAAGAACAGCAAGAGGACGCTGCCGATCGCGACCAAGCGGATCGCGATGTACCAGCGCAGCTGCCGAGCGAGGGCGGGCATGGCGGAAGACGGTCGGCCGTCGCGCCGGACGGCGACCGACCGACCGGCGCGAGGAGGTCTTTTCAGAGGCTAGCCGATCTTCGACAGGATCGAGTAGAGCGGCAGGTACATCGCGGTGACGATCGTGCCGATGATGCCTCCGAGGACGGTGATCATCAGCGGCTCCAAAAGCTTCATCAGCCCGGTGACCGCGGTATCGACCTCTTCCTCGTAGAAGTCCGCGATCTTCGAGAGCATCTGGTCGAGCGCGCCGGTCTGCTCGCCGACGTTGATCATCTGGACCACCATCGGCGGGAAGACCTTGGTGTCGGCCAGAGGCTCCGAGATCGTGCGCCCTTCCTCGACGCTCTTGCGCACGGCCATGACCGCATCCTCGACGATCGCATTGCCGGCCGTCTTCGCCGTGATCTCGAGGCCGTCCAGGATCGGCACGCCCGAGGCGGTCAGCGTGCCGAGCGTGCGGCAGAAGCGGGCGACGGAAATCTTGCGCAGCAGCATGCCGATCACCGGGATCTTGAGCAACGCCCCGTCGAGGACGCGCCGGCCGCGGTGGGTCTTGTGGTACTGGCGCAGGAAGAACACGAGAGCGACCAGGAGGATCAGGATGAAGGGGAAGAACCGGGCCGTGAAGTTGCTCGCCGCGATGACCATGCGGGTCAGGAAGGGCATCTCGCTGCCCAGACCGGCGAACAGCTGGGCGAAGACCGGGATCACCTTCCACAGGATGATCGTGACGACGCCCGCCGCGATCAAAATGACCGTGACCGGATAGATCAACGCCGACTTGACCTGGCCCTTCAGCTTGACGATCTTCTCGATGTAGGTCGACAGGCGCTGGAGGATGATGTCGAGGATGCCGCCCGCTTCGCCGGCGGCGACCATGTTGATGAACAGGTTGTCGAAAGCCTTCGGATGCTTCTTCATCGCATCCGCGAGCGAAGCTCCGGATTCGACGTCGAGGCGGACCTGGTTGATGATCGCCTGGAAGCCCCGATGCTCCTCCTGCTCGCCGAGGATCTCGAGGCATTGGACGAGCGGCAGTCCGGCGTCGAGCATGACCGAGAACTGGCGGGTGAAGATCGCGATGCGCTTCGATCCGATGCCGCGCGGCAGGCGGGGCATCACTTTGATCTCGCGGCCCTTCTCGCGCAGCGACGTGACCTGGATCTGCTGGCGCCGCAAGAGCGCGATCGCCAAGTCGCGGCTGTCGGCCAGGAGCTGCCCTTCCTGTACCTGGCCCGTTCGCGTGCGGCCTTTCCAAACGAAGCTGGGCATCGTTCGACTCCTCGGACTGCTGATTTAGACCCGCTGCTCGACCCCGGTCAGCGTCGGGCTCAGCGTCGCCGGCCCGCGGTTGATGATCTCTTGCAGCTCGTCCGCGTGCGACGAGCGGGCGAGCGCGGTCTGGAGCGTGATCATCCGCTTGAAGTAGAGCGCGGCGAGGCACTGATTGAACGTCTGCATGCCGTGCTTCGCCTGGCCGGCCTGCATCATGCCGTAGATCTGGTGGATCTTGTCCTCGCGGATCAGGTTGCGGATCGCCGCGGTCGGCACCAGGACCTCCATCGCGAGAGCGCGACCCTTGCCCGAGACGCGCGGCAAGAGGGCCTGGCAGAGGATGCCTTCGAGGACGAACGACAGCTGGACCCGGATCTGCCCCTGCTGGTGGGACGGGAACATGTCGATGATCCGGTTGATCGTCTGCGCCGCCGAGTTGGTGTGGAGGGTCGCGAACGTCAGGTGGCCGGTCTCGGCGATGCGCAGCGCCGCTTCCACCGTTTCCAGATCGCGCATCTCGCCGATCAGGACGACGTCCGGGTCCTGCCGGAGCGCCGAGCGCAGCGCGTTCGAGAAACTGTGGGTGTCGGCGTGCAGCTCGCGCTGGTTGACGATGCACTTCTTGTGGCTGTGCAAGTACTCGACCGGGTCCTCGATCGTCACGATGTGCTCGGCGCGCTCGCGATTGACCTTGTCGATCATCGCGGCCAGGGAGGTCGACTTGCCCGAGCCGGTCGGTCCGGTGACCAGGATCAGGCCGCGCGGCTTCTCGCACAGTTTCTCGGCCACCGCCGGCAGTCCGAGGTCGCGGAAAGAGCGGATCTCGAAAGGGATCTGGCGGAAGGCGGCGGCGATCGCGCCGCGCTGGTGGAAGACGTTGGCGCGGAAGCGGGCGAGGCCCTTGATGCCGAAAGAGAAGTCGATCTCGAGGTTCTCCTCCAGGCGGTGCTTCTGCGTATCGGTCAGGATCGAATAGGCGAGCTGCTTGGTCTCCGTCGGCGTCATCGGCGGCAGGTTCAAGGGATGGAGGATGCCGTCCACGCGGACCTGCGGAGGAGAATTGGTCGTCACATGGAGGTCGGAGCCCCCCTGCTCGACCGTGGCCTTGAGCAGCTGGGTCAAACTCGGCGGCATTTCGACACGCAACTCCTACGAGGGCAAGGCTTAGAGGTTTCCTGGGCCGAGTGTACACCATTCAGCAGATCGACTAAAGAGCATAAGGTCGGTGGCGGGCGACGCCCCGGCGCTACCGGCCCTGTCGTATCGTAGGCGGACCATGGCCGACGCGGACGCCGAGGAGGCGATCGAGAAATCCTACGATTCCCGGCTGATGCGCCGCCTGCTCGGCTACCTGCGCCCGTACCGGGGCATGACGGCCGGAGCGGTTGCGCTGATCCTCGGCGGCTCGCTCCTCCAGCTCGTGGGACCGATCGCCACCTCGGTGGCGATCGATCTCTTCGTCCGCCCGCCGGGCGCCACCGGCACCATTTCGCCGGCCGCCGTCGCCGTGCGCGACGCGATGGTCCGCCACGGCCTCGAGCCCGGGAGCGTCCGGACGGAAGGGATCGTCGTCACCGCCGGGATCTTTCTCGTCGCGGTCCTCCTCGCCTTCCTCCTCACCTACCTGCAAGGGTTCGTCATGCAGGTGATGGGGCAGTACATCATGCGCGACCTCCGGGCGCAGATCTTCGCCCACCTCCAGAGGCTGCCGATCTCGTACTTCGACGCGAGCCCGGTCGGGCGCCTGGTCACGCGCGTGACGACCGACGTGGACGCGCTCAACGAGCTGTTCGCAGCAGGTCTCGTCTCGGCCTTCGGCGACGTCGTGGTGCTCGCCGGCATCGTGGTCGTCCTGTTCTGGCTCAACTGGCAGCTCGCGCTGGTCGCGTTCGGCATCGTTCCCCTCTTGATCGCGCTCACCTCCTGGTTCCGCTCGCGGGTCCAGAAGAGCTTTCGCGTCGTCCGGGTGAAGATCGCGCGCATCAACGCGTACTTGCAAGAGCACATCACCGGCATGGCGGTCGTGCAGCTGTTCGGCCGCGAGGCGCGCGCGTACGCCGACTTCTCGCGGATCAACGACGAGCACCGGGAGGCGAACGTCCGGTCGATCTTCTATTACGCTCTGTTCTTCCCCGGCGTCGAGCTGATCAGCACCTTGGGCCTCGGGCTGCTGCTCTGGCTCGGGGGCATCCGCGTCGCCGTCGGGGCGGCCTCGGTCGGCGCGCTGATCGCGTTCTTCCAATACGCCCAGCGCTTCTATCAGCCGCTCTCGGACCTGGCCGAGAAGTACAACATCCTGCAGGGGGCGATGGCGGCGTCCGAGCGGATCTTCGAGCTCCTGGACACCCCGGCCGCGATCGCGACGCCGGAGCGCGCCTACCGGCCCGGCCGGATGAAAGGCGAGATCGAGTTCGATCGCGTGAGCTTCTCCTACGTCCCGGGGGAAGAGGTGCTGCACGGCGTCTCGTTCCGGGTCGAGCCCGGGCAGACGATCGCCGTCGTCGGTCATACCGGGGCCGGCAAGAGCACTCTCGCGAACCTCCTGCTCCGCTTCTACGACGTCTCTCAGGGGGCGGTCCGGGTGGACGGCGTCGACGTCCGGGATTGGGACCTGTCGCAGCTGCGGCGCGGAGTGGCCCTGGTGCTCCAGGACGTCTTCCTCTTTTCCGGCACGATCGGCGCCAACATCCGGCTCGGCGAGGAGGCGATCGACGGCGAGCGCTTGCGGCAGGCCGCCCGCGAGGTCAATGCCCTCGATTTCATCGAACGCCTGCCCGGCGGCTTCGACGCCCTGGTTCAGGAGCGCGGAGCGGGGCTCTCGGTCGGCCAGAAGCAGCTCGTGGCCTTCGCCCGCGCCCTCGCCTTCGACCCCAGGGTGCTGATCCTCGACGAGGCGACCTCCTCGATCGACACCGAGACCGAGCAGCGGATCCAGGCCGCCCTCCTGCGGCTGCTCGCCGGCCGCACCAGCCTGGTCATCGCCCACCGGCTGTCGACGATCCAGCGGGCGGATCGGATCCTGGTCATGCACAAGGGGGAGATCCGCGAGCAGGGCACCCATCAGGAGCTGCTCGCGGCGCGCGGCATCTACCACCGCCTCTACCGGCTCCAGTACCAGGCTCAGGCCGAGGCGGAAACCTTGGCCGGCGAGGCCTGGGCGTGAGGAGCCCGCGCTGCGTTGCGCCCGTACGACCGGGGGTCGCTCCGGCCCGCCTTGGCCGTCCCCCGGCGCTTTGCTACGATAGCGCCAGGCCCCAGACCCGATCTTCAGGCAGAGAGCGTCCAATCGTCCCGACGAGATGAGCTATTCCGGCAATCCCGCGCTCGGCACCGACGCGCAGAAACGCATCCTCGGCACGTTCGAGCAGACGCTCGACCTCGCCTCCGCGGGCAATCGTCAGGAAGCCCTGCTCGGCTGCGACTTCGTGCTGCGCATGGATCCGCAGTTCGAGCCGGCCCGGCGGCTTCAGGAGAGGCTCCACGCGAGCACCGGTCCGGTCGCGCTCGACGACCTGCGTCCCGGGGCGGCCGGCGGAGGCGGGGACGACGAATTCGGATTCTCCTTCCTGCCCGAGCTCGACGCGCTGGCGGACGGCGACTTGAAGAGCGAGCTGAAGAAGCTGCTCGCCGAGCGCCGCTTCCACGACGTCATCGAGCGCGCCCAGCAATCGCCCGCCGAGCTGACCGCCGACCCCGAGCTCGGCGCCCTCGCCATGCAGGCTGTCGAGAAGCTCGAGTCCGAGCCCTACGTCGTCAAGTTCCTCGCCGCGGCGCGCTCGGCGCTCGCGTCCGGGCAGGCCGAGGAGGCGAGGCGCGCCCTGGACAAGGCGCGCGCGCTCGACCCGGACCACCCCGAGATCGCCGCCCTCGACGCCGAAGTGAAAGGCGGGATCGGCGCGACCCCTGCGGACTCGCTCTTCCGTCTCGAGCCCGCCGCGAGCCCGCCCGCCGCGCCAACCTCCGCCTCGGAGAGCGACCGGCGGATCGCGCAGCTGCTCGAAGAAGGCCAGGCCGCGTTCGAGAAGGGCGACCCGCAGGGTGCTATCGATTCCTGGTCGCGCATCTTCCTGATCGACATCGATCACGAGGAGGCGGCGCGACGGATCGAGAGCGCCCGGCGGCAGAAGGCGGAGAGCGAGCGCCAGATCGAGGAGATCTTCCACGATGGGCTGACCGCCTACGAGGCGGGCGACACCTCCGCGGCCCGCGCCGCCTTCGAGCGGGTCGTCGCTCTGCAACCCGGCCATCTGGCGGCTCGAGAGCAGCTCGAGATGCTCGCGAGCGGCCAGCCGGCCCGGAGCGAAGCGCTCTCGAGCCTCGAGTCCGGCCCGGCGTTCGGCGCCGCTCCGCCATCCGATCTCAAGGAAGAGATCCTGGTGCCTCCCGAGGGCGCGACCACGCAACCGCGGCGGGAGCGCAAGGAGCGCACGCCGGCGACCGCGGTCGCCGACGGCGCACCCGCCGGCCGGGCGAAACGGACGTTCCTGCTCGTGGGCGCGGGCGTCCTCGCCCTGGTTCTCGTCGCCGGCTGGTTCCTGTTCCAGAACCGGGACCGCCTGTTCCCGAACTCCGAGAGCGAGATCCCCCTCCAGGCGCAGGGAACGGACGCGATCACGCGCGCCAAGAAGCTGCACGACGCCGGCAAGGTCGAGATCGCGATCAACCAGCTCAAACGGATCCCCGCCAACGAGCCGTCCTTCGCCGAGGCCCAGAAGCTGATCGCGGCCTGGCAGGCGGGGGGCTCCGGCACGCCCGCAACCGCCGTCCCCGGCCCGACGCCCGAGCAGGTGGCGGCCCGCGAGCCCGTCTTGGCCCAGGCGCGCGAAGCCTACTCGGCGCGCAGTTATCTCAAGGCCGCGGCCCTGTTCAAGCAGGCCGCGGAGATCGCTCCGCTCGCCGGGACGGACGGCGAGCTGTTCGAGGACGCCAAGCGCCAGCTGGTGCCGATCTCGACGCAGGTCCAGCTTTTCCACGACCACGAGTGGGAAATGCTCTTGCCTCAGCTCTGGCGGCTGCGGGAAGCGAACCCCGGCAACCTGGACGTCCAGCAGATGCTCGTCGATTGCTACTACGACCTCGGCGTCCGCGAGCTGCAGCGCTCGAATCCCGTCAAGGCCCTCCAACAATTCCAGGAGGCGCAGAAGCTCGCGCCGGGAGACGCCGAGCTCGGGCGCAACCTCGCCTTCGCGAAGGCCTACCAGGGCCAGAGCCCGGATCTCCTCTACCGCATCTTCGTCAAGTACACGCGGTTCCGCTGATGGCTCGCTCCGGCCGCGGTCCCAAGGTCCCACCCCCGGAAGAGCCGGTTCTCTTCGACCTTCCCCTCGGCTCACCCGGCCCTGCCGAGGAGCTCGAGCCGCGGTCGAAGCCGCAAGCCAAGGCTCCGGCGCGACCGGTTGCCCGCCCCGAGAAAGCCGGCCTCCTACCGCTCGAGGAGCCGGCGCCCGCGGCGCCCCGCTACCCCCAAGCGGTTCCGGCGCGCCCCGCCCCGGCCGGCCGCCGCGAGAACACCGAGCCGGAGCCGCCGAGGACCGAGTTTCCCCGCCCCCGGGAGCGTTGGCTCGCCGGGGTCGCGGACTTTCTCGTGCACGCCTCCGTCCTGGTCGTCGCCATCATCGGCTGCCGGCTCCTCGGGGTCCGGCCGGAGCTCGATCAGTGGCCGCCGCTGCTGCTCTTCTTGGCGTCGTTCTCGTTTCTCTACTCGGTGATTCCGCTCGCCTTCTGGGGGCAGACCTTGGGCATGGCCTGGATGCGGATCGTGGCCCGGGACCGCGACGGCCAGGCGCTCACGTTCGACCAGACGGCCCGCCGCTGGCTGGGCGGGGTCATCGACGCCGCGCTCCTCGGCTTGCCGCTCTGGCTGTGCTTCCGCGGCCGATCCTTGGCCGACTGGATGAGCGGATCGATCACCCGCCGCGGCGACGCCGTATTCGATCTCGTCCCCGAAGAGGTCGCTTGACGAGAGCGTCTCAGTTGGGGCTGGGTGGCGTCGGAGCGTCGGTCGGAGCCATGCCGTCCAACGCGATCACGCCGCAAGCGTAGCGATCGCCCGAATTGCCGGTCGGCTGCGTCTTGCAGTCGTCCTCGCCGGCATGGAGGATCACCGCTTTCCCGACGACGCCGGTCGAGCCGTCGAGGGCGAGCGCCGAGGTCACCGTCTCGAAATGCCCGGAGCCGTTCGCGATCTCGACGTTGCCGAGGTCGCCCGCGTGCCGGGGATCGGTCGGCGGGCAGGCGTGGAGGCCGGTGTTGGCCGGATCGAAGTGCGCCCCGGCCGACTTGAAGCCGTGGTCGTGATCGCACTCTCCCGTGGCGTGCAGGTGAATTCCGTGCTTGCCGTCCTTGTCGACGCCGGAAAGGTCCGCCGTGACGTGCAGGCCGTCGGCCATCTGCGCGAAGGTCACGGTGCCGGAGAAGTCGGCATCTCCGGGCAAGCCCGCGAGCTTCGCCGTCGCGGTCTTCGCCGGTGCGGCGGCGGCGGGAGCCGCGGCGGGCATCGAAGCCGCCGGAGCCGCCTCGGACGGGGGAGGCTCTTCCTTCTTGGCGCAGGCCGCGAGCGCCAAGAGCGCGAGGCCGGCCGGGATCAACAGGTGAGTCCGTTTCATCTTCCTCTCCTCTCGTTGACTGCCTGGAACCGCAACGGGAAGCGGCACCGCTCCCGATCGAACAGCATCGAGGAGGAGTCTAGATCACAACGAGGGACGCAGCACGAGACGGACGTCCGCCAGATTGCGCGAGATGGTGATCTCGACCGGGGTCGCCGCTCCGTCGAGCGTCAGCCAGAGGTCGAGCTTGCCTTTCCAGTGGTTCTGGCCGGGAACGTCGGCGCCGCGGATCGCATAGTGTCGGGCGAGGAGACGGCGCTTGCCGACGCTGCGCGGCGCGACCTCCCGCGGCTGGACCTCGACCGTGTAGATCTTGCCGTCCGACCAGATCTCCATCCGTCGCGTCGCCTTGGGCGGAGAGTGGCGGATCGAGTAGATCCCCGACGCGATGTCGAGCACGCCTTCGGCGCGGATGTCGTCGCTCTTGGTCTTGGTCTCGCCGTTCCAGAGGTAGGCGCTCCAGACGCGGACCGCCTGCAGGCTGTCGGCGTTGATGTCCGCGCCGTAGCGGAAGTACTCGCCCCGGTCGCTCTGCGGCGAGGTGATCGTCAGCTCGGAGCGGAGCAGCCCGTCCGGCTGGCTCTTGAAGACGAGCGATCCGTCCCCCTGGTTGGGCAGGAAGACGCCGATCAACCGGCCGACGAAGTTGCGCAGCTCCCAGTGGTAGCGGAACTCCTCGTCGACGGCGGGAGCCGCCGCGGCCTGCGACGGTGCGAGGGCGAAAAAGGCGATGGCGGCGGCTAGGGCGAGGACCAGGCTACGTTTCATTGAGTCTCCGGACGGACGAGCCGGCGAAGGATCGCTCGAGAGCGGGTTTAGAACATTCCGAGCTGGAGCCGCGCCGCTTCGGACATGCGCGAGGGATCCCAGGGCGGTTCCCAGACGAGCTCGACCTCGGCGGACGTGACTCCCGGCACGGTCTCGACCTTGGCTTGGATCTCGCCCGGGAGCGATCCCGCGACCGGACAAGCGGGCGCGGTGAGCGTCATCTGGACGTGTACGTGCCCGGTGGGCTGGACGTCGAGGTCGTAGATCAGGCCGAGCTCGTGGATGTTGACGGGGATCTCGGGGTCGTAGACCGTCTTGAGCACGTCGACGACCGCCAGCTCGAGCTCCGCGATGTCGGCTTCGGTCGAGGGGGGCGACGGATCGGACGTCGTTTCGCTCATGGCGGTCACTCCGTCCGCACCACGGGCTCGCCGTCGGCGAGCGCGGCTTCGAGAGCCCGCCAGGGAAGCGTCGCGCACTTGACCCGCATCGGGTATTCGCGCACTCCGGCGAGGGCTTCGAGCTTGCCCAAATCGACCTCCTCGCTCCCCGCCGGCGCCTCCCCGCCGGTGACCCGGGCGACGAACGCCGCGACCAGCCGGCGGACCTCCTCGAGGCTCTTGCCGGCCACCGCCTCGGTCAGGAGCGAGGCCGAGGCGGTCGAGATGGCGCAGCCAGCGCCCTGGAACGCGACCTCCCGGACGGTGTCCCCCGCGACGTCGAGCATCATCGAGACCCGATCGCCGCAGAGCGGGTTGTAGCCCTCGGCGCGCCGGTTCGCGGCCGGCAGCTCGCGAAAGTTCCGCGGCTTGCGCGTGTGGTCCAGGATCAGGTCCTGATAGAGGTCGGAGAGCTCTCCCGCGGCGCTCATCGCCCGAAGACCTCCCGCACGCGGGAGAGCCCGGCTGGCAGCGCCTCGACTTCCTCGAGCGTGTTGTAGAGCGCGAAGGACGCGCGCACGACGGCGGCCACGCCCAGGCTCGCCATCAGTGGCTGGGCGCAGAGGTGGCCGACCCGCACCGCGATCCCTTCGCTATCCAGAACCGTGCCGGCATCGTGCGGATGGACCCCTTCGATGACGAAGGAGACGAGGCTCGCCCGCTCGCGCGGCGCGCCGAGGAGGCGGACTCCCGGGATCTCGGCCAGGCGCTCGACGGCGCGCGCGAGGAGAGCGCGCTCCCAGGAAGCCGCGTTCTCGCGCCCGATCCCGTCGAGAAACTCGAGCGCCGCCGCGAGGCCGACAGCACCTTCGAGATTTTGCGTTCCGGCCTCGAAGCGCGTTGGCGGGTCGGCGAAATCGGAGGTCTCGAAGCCCACCGTGCGCACCATGCCGCCCCCGGTCAGGAACGGCGGCATCTCTCGCAGAATCTCGGCGCGAGAGAAGAGAGCGCCGATGCCGCTCGGCCCGTAGACCTTGTGACCCGAGAAGGCGTAGAAGTCGCAGCCGAGCGCCTGCACGTCGACCGCCAGATGCGGCGCCGCCTGCGGGCCGTCGACCAGAGCGAGGGCTCCCGCCCGGTGGGCGAGCTCGACCATCTCGCGCACCGGCAGGACCGTGCCGAAGACGTTCGAAACGTGAGCGAACGCCGCGAGCCGGGTGCGGGGCGAGAGGGCGGCGGCGAACGCTTCGAGCGACACCTCGCCGCGCTCGTCGACCGGCGCCACGCGCAGGTGGGCGCCCTTTTCGGCGCACAGCCGCTGCCAGGGGATCAGGTTCGCATGGTGCTCGAGCCCTGTGATCAGCACCTCGTCGCCGGCACGGACGTTCGCACTCCCCCAGCTCGCGGCGACCAGGTTGATCGCCTCGGTCGTGCCGCGGACGAAGACGATCTCCTCGGGCGAAGCCGCGCCGAGAAATCGTTGCACGGCCGCGCGCGAGCGCTCGAAGGCGTCGGTCGCCCGCTCGGCCAGGCGGTGCACGCCGCGCGCGACGTTCGCGTACGAATGGCGATAGACGTCGGAAACCGCAGCGATCACCCGCTCCGGTTTCTGCGTCGTGGCGGCGTTGTCGAGATAGACGAGCGGACGGTCGTGGACGGTCTCGGCCAGGATCGGAAACTGGGCGCGGACCGCCGCGAGGTCGTAGGCGGGAGCCAAGGCCTGCTCCGATCGCTGCTCCTCGAGGGCGACGCTCATCTCAGACCGCCTGACGGACGATCTCGCCGCCGGGCAGGCGGGCGAAGAGGAATTCCTCGAGATCGCGGCGGACCGGCTCGACGCCGATCCTCTCGACGAGCTCGCTCGCGAAGGCGTAGGTCAGGAGGCTCTTCGCCGCCTCTTCCCCAATACCGCGGGAACGGAGGTAGAAGACCGCGTCCTCGTCGAGCTGGCCGACGGTCGAGCCGTGGGTGCACCGGACGTCGTCGGCGTAGATCTCGAGCTGTGGATTGGAATTCGCGATCGCTTCGGCCGAGAGCAGCAGGTTGCGGTTCGACTGCTTGGCGTCCGTCTTCTGCGCGCCCTTGCGAACGTGGATCAATCCGTTGAACACCGCCCTCGCCTTGCCGTCGAGGATTCCCTTGTAGAGCTCGTGGCTGCCGCAGTGCGCCGCCCGGTGCTCGACCCGCATGTGGTGGTCGACGACCTGCCGTCCCTCGGCGAGATAGAGGCCGTTGAGCGTGCAGTCGCCCCCTTCGCCCGCGAGCACCGCGTGCAGGTCGTTGCGCACGATCGCGCCGCCGAGCGAGATCGAGCAGGAATCGACCTGGCTCGAACGCTCCTGCTTGAGCTCGAACGCCGCGACGTGGAAGGCCGCCTGGTCTTCCTTCTGGACCTTGACGTGGTGGAGCGCCGCGTTCGGGCCGGCGACGATCTCGGTCACCGGGCAGGTGAACGCGACGCCCGGGGAGCCGGCGTAGGTCTCGACGACCGTCGCTTGCGCGCTCTCGCCCAGGACGACCAGGTTGCGCGGAAAGGAGGACTTCGACTCGCCCGTCGCGACGAACAGCAGGTGGATCGGCCGCTCGACGATCGCGCCCCGCGGCAAGAGGATGCACGCGCCATCCGTGAAGAACGCGGCGTTGAGCGCCGAGAAGGCGTGGGCGTCCGCGCGATGATGCCGGCCGAGCTGGGCGAGGACCTCGTCCGGCCGCGCGGCCAGGGCATCGGCCAAGCGGCCGGCGAAGGCCCCCTCGGGCAAGTCCCCGGCGAACGAGAGCGCAGGAGCGAAACGGCCGTCGACGAACGTCAGGCGGGCCGCCGCGCCGTCGAAAATCCAGGGCGCGATTTCGGGCATCCCGAGGTCCGGTTCCCCTTCCGCGCGATGGAACGCCGAGCGCGCGATCGGCGCCACGTTGGTCGAGCGCCATTCCTCCTGGCGGAGGGTCGGGAATCCGATCTCGGCGAAGCGCTCGATCGCGTGGCGGCGCAGGCGCTCGATCGCCGCGGGCTCCCCCGACCGTTCGCGCGCGAAGCGCTCGAAGTCCGCGAGGTAGGGCGCGGCCGCCGACTCCCGCTCGCCGGCTTCGGGAACCCCTGTGGCCTCGCGGGTCTCGCTGCTTTCAGAGACTGCGATCGTGGGCGTCATCAGCAATCCCGCCTCAAGCGCTCACCGTCTGGATCTGCTCCGCGGCCTCGCGCTCGACCCAGGTGTAGCCGCGCGCTTCGAGCTCGAGCGCCAGCTCCTTGCCGCCTTCGCGGACGATCCGCCCGTCGACGAGCACGTGGACTCGGTCGGGCACGATGTAATCGAGCAGCCGCTGGTAGTGGGTGATGACGAGGAACGAGCGATCGGGAGCGCGCAGGGTGTTCACCCCTTCGGAGACGATGCGCAGGGCGTCGATGTCGAGCCCGGAATCCGTCTCGTCGAGCACGGCGAGGCGCGGCTCGAGCACCGCCATGTGGAAGATCTCGTTGCGCTTCTTCTCGCCGCCCGAGAACCCCTCGTTGACCGGGCGGTTCAGGAGCGATTCGTCCATCCGCACCATCTTCATCTTCGCGCGGACGAGCTTCAGGAAGTCGACGGCGTCGATCTCGGGGAGACCCCGGTGCTTGCGCACGGCGTTGAGCGCGGCTTTCAGGAAGTAGGTGTTCGAGACGCCCGGGATCTCGACCGGATACTGGAAGGCCATGAACACGCCCTCGCGCGCCCGGTCCTCCGGCTTCATCTCGAGGAGATCCTTGCCGTCGTAGAGGACCTCGCCCGACGTCACTTCGTATGCCTCATGCCCGGCGAGGACGCGGGCGAGAGTGCTCTTGCCCGAGCCGTTCGGGCCCATGATCGCGTGAACTTCGCCGTCGCCGATCGTCAGGTCGATTCCCTTGAGGATCTCGACACCGCCAACGCTCGCGTGCAGATTCTTGATCTCTAGCATCTCTGGGATGATCCTTGTCGTTTCGTTTGCCGCTCGAATGCGGGCGGCAATGTCCCGTTCCCCTACCCGACGCTGCCTTCGAGGTTGACCGCGAGCAGCTTCTGGGCCTCGACCGCGAACTCCATCGGCAGCTCGCGGAAGACCTGCTTGCAGAAGCCGTTGACGATCATCGAGACGGCGTCCTCGGTCGAGATGCCGCGCTGGTTGCAGTAGAAGATCTGGTCTTCGCCGATCTTCGACGTCGTCGCTTCGTGCTCCATGCGCGCCGTCGGGTTCTGGACGTCGATGTATGGGAAGGTGTGCGCGCCGCACCGATCGCCGATCAGCATCGAGTCGCACTGCGAGTAGTTGCGCGCCTGGTCGGCGCCTTTGAGGATGCGCACCGCGCCGCGGTAGGTGTTCTGCCCCTCGCCGGCCGAGATCCCCTTGGAGACGATCGTGCTCCGGGTGTTCTTGCCGATGTGGATCATCTTCGTGCCGGTGTCGGCCTGCTGCTTGCCCTTGGTCAAGGCGACCGAGTAGAACTCGCCGATCGAGTGGTCGCCCTTCAGGATCACGCTCGGGTATTTCCAGGTGATCGCCGAGCCGGTCTCGACCTGCGTCCAGGAGATCTTCGCGTGGGCGCCCTCGCACTTGCCCCGCTTGGTGACGAAGTTGTAGATGCCGCCCTTGCCCTCGGCGTCGCCGGGGTACCAGTTCTGGACGGTCGAGTACTTGATCTGGCCGCGCTCGAGAGCGACCAGCTCGACGACCGCCGCGTGCAGCTGGTTCTCGTCGCGCTTCGGCGCCGTGCACCCTTCGAGGTAGGAGACGTAAGCCCCCTCGTCGGCGATGATCAGCGTGCGCTCGAACTGGCCGGAGTTCTGGGCGTTGATCCGGAAGTAGGTCGAGAGCTCCATCGGGCAGCGGACCCCTTTCGGCACGTAGACGAACGAGCCGTCGGAGAACACCGCGGAGTTGAGAGTGGCGAAGAAGTTATCGCTGTAGGGCACGACCGAGCCGAGGTATTTCCGGACCAGCTCGGGGTGCTCGTGCACGGCTTCCGAGAAGGAAGAGAACAGGACGCCCTTCTCCGCCAGCTGCTTCTTGAACGTGGTCGCGACCGAGACGCTGTCGAACACCGCATCGACCGCGACCCCGGCGAGGATCGCCCGCTCCTGGAGCGGGATGCCGAGCTTCTCGTAGGTCGCGAGCAGCTCCGGGTCGACCTCGTCCAGGCTCTTCGGTCCGTCCTTCTTCTTGGGCGCGGCGTAGTAGTGCATCGCCTGGTAGTCGATCGGCGGGTAGTGGACGTTCGCCCACGTCGGCTCGGTCATCGTCAACCAGTGACGGTAGGCCTTCAGACGCCAGTCGAGCAGCCACTCGGGCTCGCCCTTCTTCGCCGAGATCAGCCGCACCACGTCCTCGCTCAGGCCGAGGGGAAAGATCTCCTGCTCGATGTCGGTGACGAAGCCGAACCTGTATTCCTGCTGGATCGACTGCTCGATCGCGTCGCCCGCGGCGATCACGTCGGGCAGGGTCCCGGGCTCCAAGGTCGTCGTTTCGGTCTGCATGGGCAATGTCTCTCGCGACAGCGAAGTCACATCAGGCCGAGGGGGTGGCGGCCAACCCGCGGCCGAGCGTCACCAGCCTCGGCTCGGACCGGAACGGCGGCGCCATCTCGGCCAAGGAAATCTGCTCGAGCGCCTCTTTGAGCGCCCGGTTGATGCGATGCCAGTTGTTCCGGGTCGGGCAGACGCGCTCGTGCGAGCACTCGCCCGACAGGTCGATGCACTCGGTGATCGCGATCGGTCCCTCGAGCGCGGCGATCACCTGCGCCATGGTGATCTCCTCGGCCGGCGCGGCGAGGGAATATCCGCCCTTGACGCCGCGGTGGGACGAGAGCAGGTGCTCCTTCGCGAGGAGCTTGAGCGTCTTGCTCACCATCGGCAGGGGCAGGCCCGTCTCGGCGGCCAGCTCGGGAGCGTTGAAGCTCCGCTCCGCATGGCTCGCGAGATGGGTCAGGAGGACGATGCCGTAGTCGGTCTGCTTGGTGATCCTGATCATCGGCGTTCTAGGAGTCGGAACCGAGAAGTCGGTCCGTGATGGCAAAACAGGACCGGATCGGTCCGAATTCCTATGATACGCGTGGGGCGGGGGAAGTCAAGGCGCGCGCGGGGGCAGGCGAAGAGCTCCTCAGGCCCCGCAACCCGCCGCGATTATCCGAGCACCCTCTCGATCGCCCAGTACATCCCGACCGCGGCGATCGCGAGGGAGGCCGGAACCACGACGCGCAGGCGATACCAGGGACGGCTGCGCAGAGCGCCGACCAGGAGGAAGGCTCCCGCGAGGACCGAGAGCTGGCCGAGCTCGACCCCGGCGTTGAAGGAGAGGAGCGCCGGCACGAATTCCGAGCGGGGGAGGCCGAGCTCGGACAGGACGCCCGCGAACCCGAGGCCGTGGAGCAACCCGAAGCAGAAGACGAGAGCGACGCGCGACCTCTTGAGCTCGCGCGCGAAGAGGTTCTCGACCGCGACATAGACGATCGACACCGCGATCAGCGGCTCGACGATCCGCGACGAGAGGTGCACCCAGCCGAGCATCGCGAGCCCGAGCGTCAGCGTGTGGGCGACCGTGAAGGCGGTGACCTGGAGGAGGAGAGGCCGCAGGCGCAGCGAGAGCAGGAACAGGCCGAGCACGAAGAGGATGTGATCGACGCC
>DATMZM010000281.1:0-9787 GCA_035607445.1 Thermoanaerobaculia bacterium
TCGCCGCTCGCGCTCCGCGCCGACTGAAAGCGTCGCCTCCGGAAGCTCGGCGGGCGCCCCGGCCCGGGCCGCGCTATGATCGGCGGTCAAGAAGGAGCTTCAAACGTGCTGGGCTCGCGGTTCCCGGGCGCTCTTTGAGGAGCGCCGCCGGATCCGGAATCGTTCGGATACCGCTGGTCCGAGCCGGCGAGAGAAGCCTCGACCTCCGACCATGATCGGCCGCGTCGTTTCCCACTACAAGGTTCTCGAGCGCCTCGGCCGGGGCGGCATGGGCGTCGTCTACAAGGCGGAGGACATCAAGCTCGGCCGCAAGGTGGCGCTCAAGTTCCTGCCGCCTCACGTCAGCCCGACGGTCGAGACCAACCAGCGTTTCCTCCAGGAGGCGCGCGCGGCCTCGGCGCTCGACCACCCGAACACCTGCACCATCTTCGAGATCGACGAGACCGAGGAAGGCCAGCTCTTCATCGTCATGGCCTACTACGACGGCGAGACCCTGTCGGCGAAGCTCAAGCAGGGTTCCCTGCCCGCGTCCGAGGCGGCGGGCTTCGTCTCCCAGGCCGCCCTCGGTCTCGGCCGCGCCCACCAGCAGGGGATCATCCACCGCGACGTCAAGCCGGCGAACCTGATGGTCACCCGCGAGGGGGTCGTCAAGGTGCTCGACTTCGGCATCGCGAAGCTGGTCGGCGGCTCGCCGGTCACCCACGCCGGCAAGATCGTCGGCTCGGTCGAGTACATGGCGCCCGAGCACGCCCGCGGGGACGACATCGACGCCCGGGCCGACCTCTGGTCGCTCGGGGTCGTGCTCTACGAAGCGCTCTCGGGCAAGAAGCCGTTCCGCTCCGACCACCCGCAGGCGGCGCTCTACGCGATCCTGCACCTCGAGCCGAAGCCGCTGTGCGACGTCGCGCCCTACGTGCCGGGACGCCTCCAGGAGGTCGTCGCCAAGGCGCTTCAGAAAGCGCCCGCCCTGCGCTATCAGAACGCCGAGGAGCTGATCCGCGACCTCGACGAGCAGGAGAGCTGGACGGGACCGACGAGCGCCTACCCGAGCCAGACGCCGGTCCGCCCGCAGCCCTCGATCGCCGTCCTCTCGTTCAAGGACATGAGCCCGGAGCAGGACCAGCAGTACTTCTGCGACGGCATGGCGGAGGAGCTGATCACCTCGCTGTCGCGGGTCGAGGGCTTACGCGTCGCCTCGCGGACCTCGACGTTCGAGCTGACCAAGGGCGGGCCGACCGACCTGCGCACGGTGCGGGAGCGTCTCGGCGTCTCGACGATCCTCGAGGGCAGCGTGCGCAAGGCCGGCCTGCGCCTGCGGATCACGGTCCGGCTGGTCAACGCGACCGACGGCTACGAGCTGTGGAGCGACCAGTACGACCGCGAGCTCGAGGACATCTTCGCCGTCCAGGAGGAGATCGCCCGCCAGATCGTCGAGACCCTGCGGCCGAAGCTGCTCGCCGAGGTCGGCCCGCTGGTGCAGCCGGCGGGGGGCTTCGAGGCCTACAACCTCTACTTGAAGGGGCGGTTCCACTGGAACCAGCGGACCGAGGCGGGCCTCAAAAAGAGCATCGAGCTGTTCGAGCAGGCCGCGGCGGCGGATCCCACCTACGCGCGCGCCTACGCCGGGCTCGCGGACGCCCACCTTCTCCTCGGCATCTACGGCTTCGCGGCGCCCGACGAGGTGATGCCGCGGGCGCGCGAGGCGGCGGAGAAGGCTCTCGGCCTCGACGGCCAGAGCGCCGAGGTCTACGCCTCGCTCGCCTGTCTCGAGGCGGTCTACGAGTGGGACTGGGAGGGCGCGGAGGGGGACTTCCGGCACGCGATCGTCATCGATCCGCGCTACCCGACGGCCCATCACTGGTTCGCGGCCAACGTGCTCGCCCCGTGCGGCCGGTTCAAGGAGGCTCTCGACGAGCTCCGGCTCGCCGAGGACCTCGATCCGCTCTCGCTCGCGATCCACGCCAGCGTCGGCCTGGTCTTCACCTACGAGCGGCGCTTCGAAGAGGCGATCGACGAGCTCCAGCGCGCGATCGAGCTCGATCCGCGCTTCGCCGTCGCCCACTTCTTCCACGGCCAGGCGCTCTCCCAGCTCGGCCGCCACGACGAGGCGATCGCCGCCCTCGAGCGCGCGGTCCAGCTCTCGGAGGGCGCTCTCGAGATCCGCTCCGCTCTAGCCTGCGCCTATGCCGCGGCCGGCAAGGTCGAGCCGGCCCGGAGAATCCGGCGCGAGCTCGAGGAGCGGTCGCTCCACGGCTACGTCTCGCCCGTCCTCCTCGCGCAGATCCACGCCAGCTTGGGCGAAGTGGGAAGCGCTCTCGATCTGCTCGCCCGCGCCATCCGCTGGCGTGCGGCCGATCTCGCCTGGGTCGGCGTGCGGCCGGTGTTCGACGCCCTGCGCGGCGAGCCCCGCTTCGGCGAGCTGCTCGAAGACCTCCACCTGCGCGCCCACGCCGCGGCCTCCTCGTTCTCCTCCTCGCGCGAGGATCCGGGCGAGGACGACCTGACGCCGACCCGGATCCTCTAGGACGGCGACGCGATGCAGTGCCCGAGCTGTCGCAAAGAGAACCCGGCCGGCTGGAAGTTCTGCGGCCAGTGCGGCAAGCCTCTGCCGCTCGGCTGCCCGCGCTGCGGCGCCGCCCTGCCCGCCGGGTTCCGCTACTGCGGCCACTGCGGCCTCGAGCTCGACTCGACGGCGACGCCCGCCGACCGCCGCCTGTTCGATTCGACCACCGGCACCATCTCGGCCTCGGTGCCGACCGAGCTGCTGCGCCCGGTGACGGTCCTGTTCTGCGACCTCGTGGGCTCGGTCGCGCTCGCCGACCGGCTCGATCCGGAGGAGCTGCGCGACGTCGTCCAGGCCTATCAGAAGGCCTGCGCCGAGGTGGTCGAGAAATACGGCGGCCACGTCGCCCAGCTCCTGGGCGACGGCCTCATGGCCTACTTCGGCTTTCCCGTCGCGCTCGAGCACGATCCGCAGCGGGCCGTGCTCGCCGGGCTCGACCTCGTGCCGGCCGTCGCCGCGCTCGGCCAGCGGATGGAGGCCGGGCGCGACCTGGCGCTCCAGGTGCGGGTCGGCATCCATTCCGGCACCGGGGTCGCGACCCAGGTCGGGAGCGGCGAGACGCGCGAAAACCTCGTCGTCGGCCAGGTCTCGAACATCGCCTCGCGCCTGCAGTCGATCGCGGAGCCCGGGGCGGTCGTCATCAGCGGCCGGACGTACGCCCTGGTCCAAGGCCTCTTCGAGTGCGAGGCGCTCGGCCCCCAGAGCTTGAAGGGCGTCGGCAAGCCGGTCGAGGTCTTCCGCGTGTTGCACCGGGGCGACGCCAAGACCCTGTTCGAAGTCGAGATGCGCCGCGGGCTCGCGCCGCTCGTCGGCCGGGCGGATGCCGCCGAGGCCTTGGAGCGCTGCCTCGAGCGCGCCCAGGAAGGGCGGGGGCAGGTCGCCGCGGTGGTGGGTGACGCGGGGATCGGCAAATCGCGCCTGGTCCAGCACCTGCGGGAGCGTTCCGCCGCGCCCGAAGGCAAAGGGGCGCGCTGGCTCGACAGCCGCTGCTCCCCCTTTCAGCTCAACAGCGCGCTCGCGCCGATGGCCGATCTGCTGTCGGGCCTCTTCGGCATCAAGAACGAGGACACCGTCGACCAGAACCTCGGCCGCCTCGAGCGGGGCCTGCGCCCCTACGGCCTGACCGGCGACGAGCTGCCGCTGATCGCCTCGATGCTCGGCCTGCCGATCTCCGAGCGCTTCCCGCCGCTCGACCTCTCGCCGCAGCGGCAGAAGGAGCGCACGCTCGAAGCGCTGGTCGCCTTCGTCCTGGCGATGGCCGAAGAGGGGGCCGTCGTCTTCTTCGTCGAGGACCTCCACTGGCTCGACCCCTCGACGCTCGATCTGCTCGCCATGCTGGTCGGCCAGGCGCCGACGACGCGGCTCCTGATCCTCCTCACCCTGCGCCCGGGCACGCCGCTGCCCTGGGCCGGCCGAGGCTACGTCACCCAGATCACCCTCGATCGCCTGAGCGACGAGGAGGCGGAGCGATTGATCCTCGCGCGGACGGGCGGCCGGCCGCTGCCGCCCGAGGTGCTCCGGCAGCTGATCGCGAAGACCGACGGCGTGCCTCTCTTCGTCGAGGAGCTGACCAAGATGGTGCTCGAATCCGGCCTGCTGCGCGAGGCGGGCGACCGTTTCGAGCTGGTCGGCCCGCTGCCGCCGCTCGCCATCCCGGCGACCCTCCAGGACTCGCTGATGGCGCGCGTCGATCGCCTCGCCGCGGTGCGCGAGGTGGTCCAGCTCGCCGCCGCGATCGGCCGCGAGTTCACCTTCGACATGATGCGCGCGGTCTCGTCGCAGAAGGACCGCGACCTGCGCCGCGGTCTCGACCAGCTGGTCGAGGCCGAGATCCTCTACCAACGCGGCGTCCGGCCGTTCGTCGCCTACTCCTTCCGCCACGCCCTGATCCAGGACGCGGCCTACGGCTCGCTGCTCAAAAGCACGCGCCAGCAATACCACCTGCGGATCGCGCGCACGATCGAGGAGCGCTTCCCGGACCTCGCCGAAGGGCGCCCGGAGCTGCTCGCCCAGCACTATTCGGAGGCCGGCCTCGCCGACCGCGCGATCAGCTACTGGCTGTCCGCCGGCCGGCGGGCGGTCGAGCACTCGGCGAACCTGGAGGCGATCGGCCACGTCGAGCGCGCGCTCGCCCTGGTCGAGACGCTGCGCGAGGGCGCCGCGCGCGATCGCATGGAGCTCGAGCTGCGCACCGTTCTCGGCCCCGCGCTGATCGCTTCGCGCGGCTACGCGGCGCCGGAGGTCGAGGCGAGCTACGCGCGCGCGGAGGAGCTGTGCGCCCAGGTCGGCGAGGCGCCCCAGCTGTTCTGGGTCCTGCGCGGCCTCTGGGCCTACCACCTGCTGCGCTGCTCGTTCACGACGGCCCTCGAGTTCGCGCAACGGATGACCGAGATCGCCCGCGGCCGGCGCGACCGGGCGCTCCAGTTCGAGGCCTACTTCTGCGCCGGCATGCCGCAGTTCTTCCTCGGCGAGTTCGCCGCCGCGGCGGCGGAGCTCGAAGCGGCGCTGGCTCTCGATTCGCCCGCCCGCGATCGCACGGCGACCTACATCACCGGGCTCGACGTGGCGGTGACGACCCTCGCCTTTTCCGCGGTCACCCTCTGGCACCTGGGCGACCCCGACCGGGCGCGCGAGAGGATCGGCTCGGCGATCCGCCTCGCGCGCGACATCGCGCACCCGTTCAGCCTCTCCGACGCCCTCTCCTCCGCGGGCTGGGTCCACCAGATGCTGCGCGAGCCCAAGGAGGTGCGCGCGCTCGCGGAGGAGCTCCTCGCGCTCTCGACCGAGAAGGGGTTCGCCTCGGTCGCGCTCGCCGAGGTCCAGCTCGGCTGGGCGCTCGTTCAGCTCGATCCGGAGCGCGCGGAAGAGGGGCTAGGAAGGATGCAGAGCGGGATCGCGGCCTACCGCGCTTCGGGAGCCCGCCTGTCGGAGACCTATTTCCTCTCCCTCTTCGTCGAGGCTCTGGCGCAGCTCGGGCGGCGCGACGAGGCGGCGCGCGCCCTGGCCGAAGTGCGCACCCTCGCCGAGGACCTCGGGCCGCGCTTTTACTGGCGGGCTCAGCTGCTCTGGCTGGAGGGCGAGCTGATCGCGGCCTCGGGAGGGGCGCCGGACGAGGCGCACTCCCGTTATGCCGCAGCGCTCGAAGTGGCCCGATCCCAGGGCGCCGTCGGCCTCGAGCTGCGCGCGGCCTTGGCCGCCGCCCGCTCGCTCCGCGCGACGGGGGACGAGGCCGCCGCGCGCCGGCTGCTCCAATCGGTCGTGACGGCGTTTCCCGAAGGCTCGGCGACGGTCGAGCTGGCCGAGGCTCGCGACCTGCTCGCGCAGCTCGGGCCGGCCGTCCATCCATCTATAGCCACTTGACTCCGAAAGCATTGACTGGACAGGGCTTGAGGCCCTTCCGGGCATGTGTTACGGTGAGAGCGTTCCAGTTGAAGCTCATAGCGAATTGAGGCGGCCCGATTTGGGAGGGATCCAATTATGGCAACCAATCAAGGCTACATCGTCAATGACGCGGGCGAGGTGTACCTCGTCGATCTGTCGGCCGGCAGCGTGAAGAGAGTCTATCCGGAGGGCCCGGACTACCCTGCGAGCCTGAAAGAAATCGACCTGAAAGCGAAGGTCGCGACGCTCAATGCGGGAAACTGTCTCGTCGTCCCCGGGACCGCGATCAGCAAAGCGGCCGAGGCCGAGCTTCCGGGCCCGATCATGATCATGGTCGGAGGGGCGAACGTCCCCTGATCCGTCGCCGGTACAGCTGCAACTGACATCTGGGAGGAGACTTCAATGGCCGAGATCGGCAAAGACGGGACGTTGATCGTCGTCAGCGATTCGGGGAAGTTCTACAGGATCAACCTGGCCGCGCGCACGGTCGATGAGATCCCGGACACGGATCCGAACTACAAAGGCATCGCTCGCAGGGCCGATTCGAAGGACATCGTGGCCGAGGTCGATTCCGGGAAAGAGCAGGCCGAATTCGCATCGCCCATCATGTTCAGCGCGACGTTCGTCAATCTGAAGCTGCTGGGTTGATCGACCGGCCGGACCCGACGGAGACCGCCAAGTCCTTCCGCCGCGGCACCCACCGCACGGTCGCGCCCGAGGCGACGGTCGAGCGCGTCTCCCGGCTCGCGCCGGTGCTCGGCATCACCCGGGTCGCGAACGTCACGGGGCTCGACGTCATCGGCCTGCCGGTCGTCATGGTGACGCGGCCGAACTCCCGGTCGCTCGCGGTCTCCCAGGGCAAGGGCCTCGATCTCGCCGCGGCCAAGGCTTCGGGGCTGATGGAGGCCGCCGAGCTCTGGCACGCCGAGAGGATCGACCGGCCGCTCCGCCTCGCGACCCACAACGAGGTCCGCTTCGAGCGCAAGGTCGCCGACCTCGCGCGGCTGCCTCGCCTCTCGATCGGCAGCTTCCACGACGAGCTCAGGATGCTCTGGATCGAGGGCTCCGATCTGTTCACCGGCGAGCCCCGCCTCCTGCCGTTCGAGACGGTCCACATCGACACCACGCAGCCGCTGCCGCCGGGGAGCGGCTGCTTCCCTCTGACGTCGAACGGCCTCGCCTCGGGCAACCATCCGCTCGAGGCGGTGATCCACGCTCTGTGCGAGCTGATCGAGCGGGACTCGACGACGCTCTGGCAGCTCGCCGCGCCCGAGCGCCGGGCCGAGACGCGCCTCGACCTCGCCTCGGTCGACGATCCGTCCTGCCGCGAGGTGCTGGCCGCGTTCGAGCGCGCCGGGGTGGCGCTCGGCGTCTGGGAGACCACCTCGGACCTGGGCGTGCCGGCCTACCGGGCGCTGATCGCCGACCGCGAGGCCGATCCGTTCCATCCGCGCGGGGGAGGCGGCGGCTACGGTTGCCATCCTGCCCGCGAGGTCGCTCTCCTGCGCGCGATCACCGAGGCGGCCCAGGGCCGGCTCACCTCGATCGCCGGCGCCCGGGACGACATGCCGAAGCGCAGCTACGAAGCCTGGCACGACCCCGACGGGCTCGAAACCCTGCGCCGGGACCTCGTGGACGGAGCCCCGGGCCGGCGTTTCCAGGAAGCCCCGAGCTTCGACGGCGCGAGCTTCGAGCAGGACGCAGCCTGGCTCCTCGGCCGGCTCGCCGCCGCGGGCCTGACCGAGGCGGTCCTCGTCGATCTCACCCACCCGAGCCTCGGCCTGCCGGTGGTGCGCGTCGTCGTCCCCGGCCTCGAAGCGCCGCGCGAGATCCTGGGCTGGACGCCCGGCGAGCGCGCGCGGGCCGCCGCGGAGCGGAGGTCGCCGTGAGCGGTACTTTTCGGACCGTCGTCCTCTTCGCCGGTCCGACCCTGGCCGAGGCCGAGGGGCGGCGCGCGGTGCCCCAGCTCGCCGATGCCCTCTGGCGCCCTCCGGTCGCGCAGGGCGACCTCTACCTCGCCGCGCGCGAACGCCCCTGGGGCATCGGGGTGATCGACGGCTACTTCGACCGCACGGCCGCGGTCTGGCACAAGGAGATCCTCTGGGCGCTCGCCTCGGGCGTCCACGTCTTCGGCGCCTCGAGCCTGGGGGCTCTCCGCGCCGTCGAGTGCGCTCCGTACGGCATGGAGGGCGTGGGGGAGGTCTACGCCGCCTTCCTGCGCGGCGAATTGGAGGACGACGACGAGGTGACGGTCGTCCACGCCCCGGCGGGCAGCGGCTACGCCGCGGGGTCCGAGGCGATGGTCAACCTGCGCTCGACGCTCGCCGCGGCGGCCGCCGCCGGGGTGATCGGAGAGGCGACCCGGGCAGCCCTCGAAGCGCTCGCCAAGGCTCTCCCCTATCCGGAGCGCGGCTGGCCGATCGTCTTGGAACAAGGCGAGCGGGCCGGGCTGCCTCCGGCCGAGCTGTCAGCCCTCTCGGCCTGGCTCCCGGGCGGCCGCGTGGATCGCAAGAAGCTCGACGCCCTGGCTCTCCTCGCGCGCATGGCGGAGCGCCGGAGCGAGCACCCCGGGCCCTTCGTCGCGCGCTTTCACCTCCAGCGCACGGAGGCCTGGGAGACGGCGCGGCTCGAGGCCGAAACCCGCGCTGCGCCCGGACTGCTCGGATCACCCGAATCGGTGGACGCCTCCAAGTCATCGGATGCCACGGACGCCGAGATCGCGCCGTTCGAGGCGCCGCTCGACGAGTTGCGCCTTCAAGGGGGCGAGGCCTACCGGTCTTTCCGCGCGCGCGCCCTCGTCCGCGCTCTCGCTCTCGAGCTCGCCGACCGGCGCCGGCTTCACCTCGACGCGTCCGCCCGCTCGGAAGCCGCCGCCCTCTACCGGTTCCGGCGCGATCTGGCCACGGACGAGACCCTCGCCGCCCATCGTGCCGGCCAGCGCCTCGCCTCCGGAGATCTCGACCGCCTGGCCTGCGAGGAGGCCCTGGTCGAACGGATCCTGCCGGTCGTCGAGCCGGGCCTCTCCGGGGCGATCCGCGACGAGCTGAAAGCGAGCGGGGATTTCGAGCCCCTGGCCGCGCGCGCCGAGGCGAAGGCCCGAGCTCTCGCGGCCCGCGGCCTCGCCCGTCCGAGCCTCGCGGACGCCGGACGTACCGAAGAGGAGCTCTGGGCCTGGTATTTCACCGGGCGCCTGGGCCGCTCGGTGCCGCGAGACCTCCCCGCCGCCGCCCTCGAGCTCGGCTTCCACAACCTCGCGGCCCTCCGCCGCGCCGTCCTCCGGGAGATGCTCTACGTCGAGGGCGGGGGCGAGAAAGACGCGAAGCCGGCCGGCTGCTAGCCGACGCCGCCAAGACTAAGGCGTCGCGGCTTTCGGCAGCGCGTACTTCGACGTCAGCAACGTCTCGGCGAAGATCCGCTGCGCGGCCCGGTTCGGATGGGCGTCGCCGGGCGTGACCCAGTACTCGGGACCGGATCCCGCCGGGAAGCGGTGCGAGGGATCGAGCACCTCGAAGCCCGCATCGCGCGCTACCGCGCCCACTTTCGCGTAGACGTCCGCGAAGCCGCCGAAATCGCGCGGCTCGTGAAGCTCGGGCAGGAGGATCAACGTCGCCGGGGTGCCGTCCGCGCGGAGGAGCGCGCCGAATTCGTGGAGCGAGGCCTTCAGGCGCTCCCAGCCCGGCCGGCCGTCGCGGTAGAGCGACCGGTAGTAGTCGCGGTAGTCGCGCAGCCGCGTCTCCGAGCCCTGGCGGAAGCGGGTCGAGAGCAGGCCGACGAGCGACGAGCGCCAGACCAGGGGGTTTCGCGGCAGGGCGGGATCGGGCTCGGCGTCGTTGATGAAGAAAC
>DATMZM010000436.1:0-4553 GCA_035607445.1 Thermoanaerobaculia bacterium
ACCCGCAACACGCTCGCCGCCTTGCCGAATCCGGAGATCGACGAGGACCTGACGACCGCGGCGGACGGCACGATCAGCGGCACGATCGAGACCACATCCGAGCGGGAGTGGCAGATCTCGGGCTTCGTCGACACCTCGCACGGCCGGGTCGAGACGACCGTCGAGCAGAGCGTCGACTTCACGAACCGCCAGACCTTCCTCGTCGCGGCGAACGACTTCGTGCAGAACATCCGGCAGACGACGAAGATCGAGTCCGAGACGAAGACCCGGGGCCGCGGCACGCGGACGACCGAGCGGAAGCTCGACTTCCCGCTCGAGCTCGACATCACCTTCCACGTCAATCCCGACGGCTCGAGCTTCCAGACGACCATCGTCGACCAGAGCTTCACCGACCGGGACGAGAGCAAGGGCGCGGGCCGTCCGGCCGAGAGCCGCGTCTCGAACGAGATGAAATCCAAGGACACGCTCCTGATCAGCCCGTCCGGAGCGATCACCGGATCGCAGGACGGCGCGAGCTCGCAGTCCTACCTCGCGAAGGGCTCCGACGGCCCCTGCTTCAGCCGCACGATCACCGCGGCCGCCGGCCTCCTGACGAGCGTCGTGGACGGCGCGGGGTGCGGCGGCGGGCACGGAGACCCCTGATCCGGGCACCCCGGAAACGGCGAGAGGGCCCCGGAGGGCCCTCTTTGCCGTTTGGTTTGGGTGGGGACCGGGCGCTACGCCCTCCGGCGGCGCCTGAGCAGCGTCACGAGAGCGGCCAGGCCGAGCAGTCCGGCGAGACCGCCGAAGCCCTCGGGCGAGAGCGTCGGGATGTCGACCACCGAGCCGCGGACCGTGAGCGGGAAGTTGCAGGTCGAGATGCCTCCCGTTCCGGGGCCGCCGAAGAGGCAGGTGACGTTCGTCGTGCCGGACGGGAAGACCGAGCCCGGCGCCGGCGTGCACTGGCCGTTCAGGATCCCCGCACAGTTGTCGAACGCGGCCGGCGGGATGAAGGGGACCGGGTCTCCGCCTTGACCGGGCACCTCGATCGGCGGGCAGGTCGTCGGGGTGACGGTCGGCGGCTCGTTGTCGACGACGATCACGGTGAAGCTGCAGGAGGGGCCGCCCGCCGCCGTGCAGAAGACGGTCGTGCCGCCGAGCGACTCCGTCGTGCCCGAGGGGGGATCGCAGGTGACCGCGCCACAGGCTCCCGTGGTCGTCGGCGCCGGGAAGTTGATCGGCGCCGAGCACTGGCCCGGCGTGGTGTCGACGGAGAAGCCCGCCGGACAGGTAATGCCGCACGGCACGACGCAGGCGGTCGAGCAGACCCGGCCCGTGGTCTGGATGACGAGCGAGAAGCGGCGGACGCTGCCGGTGTCCTGGGCGGCCAGGTCGCTGACGTTCAGGTTCCAGGTGCCGTTCGGCGAGCCGAAGCCGTCGAAGCCCGAGAGCGGGTTGTTCGGCGCGAAGCTGCCCGACACCGGCAGCGTCGTCGAGGCGAAGCCCTCGATCGACGGGAAGCCGCCGTCGTCGTCGAGCAGCACGGCGCAGAAGTTGTTGGTCGAGTTGCCGAAGGTGCTGGCCGGGACGCCGATGCGATCGATCAGGGCGACGCTCGGACCGCCGCCCGGCGCGCTCAGCGCCACGACGATGTCGCCGACGAAGGTGTGATCCAACCCGGCGTTCACGTCGCCGGTGTTCGCCGTGCAGGCGCCGCCCGTGTCGAAGGTGAAGTTGAGGTCGGTGATCGCGCTCGGCACCGGCAGGCCGGAGACCAGAAGCGGCACGTTGACGCCGGCGCCGTTGTTGTCCGGGATCGCCACCGCCGGGCCGGTGTAGCTGAACGTGTTGGAGACGACCGGGCCGGTCAGGGTGCCGGTGACGAAGTTGTAGGTCACGGTGCCGAGGTTCGAGGCGCCGTCCTGGAGCTGCAGGCTGGCGGTGACCGAGCCGCCGCAGGCGAGCGAGCCGTCGACGGCGAAGGTGAAGTTGCGGCAAACCGCCGCGCCGCCCGCGACGACCGCGCCGTAGTTCTGCGGGCCGCTCGGGCCGGTGACCCCGCCCGTCGCCTGGAGCGTCCCGACGAGGTTGACGGTGTTCGCCGTGCCGTTGTTCAGAACGCAGAGGCTGACCGTGACGGTCTCGCCCGGATCGAGAGCGTTGTTGGCCGGCGTGCACGACTCCGTGACGATCGTCGCCGCGCCCGCCTGGCCGCTCGCGACGCCGGTCAGGCAGACCGAGACGTTCGTCGTCCCGCCGTTGGTCACCACGGCCGGGGCCGTGGCGAGGGGACCGGAGAGCCACCCGGCCTTGTTCGCCGTGACCGTGTAGCTGTCGGGCCCGGCGATGAAGCTCGAGACCAGGTTGCCGGAAGCGTCGGTGCTCTGGACGAATCCGCCCGTCATCTTGACGGTCGCGCCCTGGATCGGGGCGCCGCCCGAGCAGTTGGTGACGTTGACCGCGACGGTGCCCTTCTGCGGCGGCGTGCAGCCGGGGAAGACGAAGCTGCCGATGCGGGTCCGCCACGACGAGCCCGCGTTGGCCGCGTAATACTCCTGGGTGTACCAGAACGTGCAGTCGTCGACCGGATCGACGGTCATCGCGCTGTAGTCGCCCCAGCGGCTGGAGGACGAGGTCTGGACCCCGCCCGAGGCGAAGAAGACCGCCTCGCCCTGGGTGAGCGAGCCGGCGGGATCGCCCGCCAATCGGCCGGCGATCAGGATGTCGGGGCGCAGCGTCGTGCTCGAGCGCGAGAAGCCGACGCCCAGGTTGCCCAGGTGGTCGAGCGCCGCGCTCGCCATCCAGCGGTTGGCGCCGGCGGCGCCGTTGCCCGCGTCGGGCGAATGGGTGCCCTGGTCGAGGACGGTCGGCAGGCTCGAGCCGGTGCTCTGGAGGATGAACCAGCGGATGCCCGCCTGGAAGGTCGCCGCGGTCGTCGGATTGACGCCGCTCGTGTTGACCGTGAAGTTGCCCGTCCACCGGTTCTGCGGCGCGGCCAAGGTGCCGAGGTTGCGGTACTGGAGCCGGAACATCAGGCGGTCC
Organism: Thermoanaerobaculia bacterium; assembly: GCA_035607445.1. Classification (GTDB taxonomy): domain Bacteria; phylum Acidobacteriota; class Thermoanaerobaculia; order Multivoradales; family UBA5704; genus DASYKS01. Next base: position 3,022 of record DATMZM010000436.1, read on the forward strand.
GAGATCGTGTCCAGGCTCACCCCCGGCGCCGGCTGCTCCGCGATCGCCCGCGTGTTGGGCGAGCGGGCGTCGAAGCTCGCGAGCACCAGGTCGGGCCGGACGGTGAGCGTCGACGAGGCCGGGGTGACGAAATTGGGGACGAACTCGTAGAAGCGCAGAGCGTCCGCCGGGTCGCCGAACTCGTCGGCCCGAAACTCCATGACCAGCTGTGGCAGCGTCGCGGGCGGGGGCACCACCCCGTCGGCCTGGGTCGGGAGGAAGCCGCCGGCCGACGGATCGATCGTCGCGACGTCGAAGTAGACGTAAGCCGCCGTCGGGTCGCCCGCGACCATCTTCGCGCGGTCGAAGGCGAAGATGCCTCCCCCGGCGAAGGCGTTGCCGAGGAACTGGTTGTCGGTCATGTAGTAGGCGTCGTGCCAGACGCCGAAATGGGGATAGTCGTTGAGCTTCGCGTTCGGCATCACGAACTCGTACGCGAAATAGGCGCCGGTCGGGTCGCCGGTCTGCGAGATCGCGACGCACTGGCGGGTCGGCGAGGTGCCGGTGACGAACTGCGAGATCAGCCAGCGATCGGCGAACGAGTCGTAGAGGACGATCGGGTCGCCGTCGTCGTTCGCGGCGCACGCGTTGCCCGCGCCGAGGCTCGTGAACAGGGTCGCCATCGAGAAGATCGGCACCAGGAGGGTGCCGGTCTTGTTGTAGATGCCGATCGCGGTGATCGCCGAGGTCGAGGAGTTCGTGTTCTGAACGTAATGGTTCGGGCCGACGGCGCCCACGGTGTCGGGCGGCAGGATGCCGCTCGTGCTGTTGACGCCGTCGAAGGTGATCGAGGGCGCCGGGATCACCCGCACGATCGGCAGCCGGGACGCGGCGAGCGTCGGGTCGAAAGACACCGCGCGCGGATCGAACACCGACGGCTTGACCCGCTCCGTGTTGGTGGGGTTGATCCCCTCTTCCTCCTCTTCCTCGGTGACCAGATCGCCGTCCTTGTCCAGCCGGCGCTCGACGATCGACTCGCGGGCGAGCTCGGCGACCGGCCGCGTGACCGCGAAGGCCGCGGCGCGGCGCACGATCGGAGCGGCCGGACCGGCGGCGAACACAACGCCGCCGAAGAGGACGAACGGCAGGGCGAAGGCGAGGACGAGGCGCACGGCGCGACGCAGATCCGACATCGGGGGTTCCTCCAGGAACGACGAGAAGTGTCGCTTCTCTATCACTTCGCCCCGGTGCCCGTCAAAGATCCCGCCGGGGGCGTTATCGTCTCCAAGGTGAGAAGGGAGCTTGGCGGACGACTGGTCTCCTACACGGGCACGCACTTCCCGAGACTCCGCTGCCCGGCGACGGCCGCCTCCTCCACCCACCTCGAACCGTCCCTCCGCCGATTGCGACTCGTGATCGTAGTGACACCAACCACCCTCTCGAGCAGCTCGACGTCCGAACGTCGCTTGGGCGACGCCTCTCGCCAGCGAGCGGCGCGGTGGATTGCGAATCTCGCGCGCGACGGCGAGGCAGAAGGGGTCGTCCTTCGCCGT
>DATMZM010000480.1:0-2688 GCA_035607445.1 Thermoanaerobaculia bacterium
CGCGTCGACGCCCGTGCTCGTCAGGTTCGCCGTGCCCGCATCGGGATCGAAATCGACGGTGCCGAAGAACGTGCCGGTCAGCTCGACGCCGCCTCCCGGCTCCGCGACGAGAGAGCGTCCGCCGTCGTCGAACGAGCCGCCCGCCCGCTTCGCCCATTGAAACAGGCCGTCGCCGTCGAGCTTGAGGACGAACAGGTCGCCCTGGCCGGCGCTCGTGAGGTTGAACGTGCCCGGCCCGGGATCGAAGTCGCCGAGGCCGGAGAACGACCCCGTCGCATAGACGAATCCGGAGCCGTCGAGCGCGACCCCGCTCGCGCCGCCCGAGAGGAGCGACATGCCGCCCAGGTCGCGCGCCCAGGAGAGATCGCCCGCGGCGGTCAGCTTCCAGAGGAACGGCCTCGGGGTCTGGCCGGAAACGCCGAGCGTCAGCGTGCCCGCGCCGGGATCGAAGTCGGAGAGCCCGGCGAACGAGCCGACGACCACCGGGTTGCCGAGCGCATCGAGAGCGACGCCGAGGGCGTCCGAGCGCTCCGCGCCATCGACCCGGCGGACCCAGAGGAAACCGCCGGCCGGATCGAGCTTCAAGAGGAACGCGTCGTTGCGCCCGCCGCTGTCGAGAGACGCCGTCCCCGGGCCGGGATCGAAGTCGACGACACCCGAGAACGTGCCGGCCACGTAGCTGTTGCCGTCCGGATCGACAGCGAGCGCGAACGCCGCGTCGAGCCCGGTCCCGCCCAGGCCGTCGGCCCAGGAGAAGTCCTGCCCGCGCAGCGCGGGAGGGAGGACGAGGAGCACGGCGAGGGCCGAGAGGACGAAAGACCGGAAGGCGATTCGAGACGTCATGACTCCCCCGAACAGACCGATCCCAGAGCGCTCCGGTTCCCGCGGGAGCCGGAGGCGGCGCTCCTCTCAAAGCGCGAAGGCGGGGAGTCTAGCAAGGATCCCGGTTGACGTCCCCTCGCGGGCTCCATACCCTTCCCCGCCATGGAAACGACCTACGACGTCCTGGTGATCGGCGGCGGGCCGGGGGGCTCGACGGCGGCGCTTTGCCTCGCGCGGGAGGGCTTGCGGGTCGCTCTCGTCGACCGCCTGAGCTTTCCGCACTTCCACATCGGGGAGTCGCTCCTGCCCCGCAACTTCGAGCTGCTCCAGGCGCTCGGCCTCGAAGGGAAGCTCGCGGCGCTGCCCCACGTGCCGAAGTACGGCGCCGAGTTCGTCATGGGCCACGGCCAGGGCGGCGGCTCGATCCGCTTCGCGGACGGGCTCGTGCCCGGCCGGGACCACGCGGTCAACCTGGAACGGGCGCCCTTCGACGCCATGCTGCTCAAAACGGCGCGGGAGGCCGGCGTCGAGGTGATCGAGGGCGCGGCGGTCCGCTCCTTCCCGAGCCTCTCGGACGGCGACGTCCGCGCGGTCCTCGACAACGGGCGCGAGATGTCCGCGCGCTTCCTGATCGACGCCTCCGGCCAGTCGACCGTCGTGGGCAAGCACCTCGGCCTGCGCAAGATGCTGCCGGACCTCAAGAAGGCGGCCTACTTCGGCCACTTCGAGGGCGCTCTCCGGCCGCCGGGCGAAGCGGGAGGCTACATCCGCATCGTGATGTGCGTGGAGGGCTGGTTCTGGCTGATCCCGCTCGACGAGACGCGGACCTCGATCGGCCTGGTGATGGACGCCGAGCTGGCCCGCGGCGTCGGCCTGCCGGCGAACCGGATGCTCGCCTGGGGGATCGCGCGCTGCCCGCTGGTCGCGGAGGTGGTCGCGAACGCCGTGGCGCCGGAGAAGAACGAGGTCCTCGCCGACTTCAGCTACCGCTGCGCCCCCTACGCCGGGCCGGGCTACTTCCTGGTCGGCGACGCCGCGACGTTCGTCGATCCGATCTTCTCGACCGGCGTCTGCCTCGCGATGATGAGCGCCGTCGAGGCGAGCCAGGGCATCGCGGCGATCCTCCAGGGCGCCTCGCCTTCTCGCGTGAGGAAGGACTACATTCGCTTCATCGAAGGCAGCACGTCGGCGTTCTTCGGCCTGGTCCGGATGTTCTACCGGCCCTACTTCCGCGAGCTGCTGCTCGAGGCCCAAGGGCCGCTCGCGGTGCACCGGGCGATCATCTCGCTCCTCGCCGGAGAGGTCTTTCCGCGCCCGGCCTTCGGCGTCCGCTGGCGGATCGGGTTCATGCGGCTGATGGCCTGGATGCAGCGCCGCATCCCGATCGCGCCGCGCAAGGAGCGCTGGTCGCTGCTCGCGGCCGAGGTCCCGGCCACGGCGGCCGAATCGGCCGGGAAGCGGCCGGCGGCCGCGACCGGATGAGCTCCGCCCCGGATCTCGGCTTCCGCTTCGGAGCGCGGGAAGTCTCCGCCGAAGGCACGCGCTACGAGGTCGAGATCCCGGAGGACAGCCCCGCCTTCCGCGGCCACTTCCCCGGCCGGCCGATCCTCCCCGGCGTCGCCCAGCTGGCGCTCGTCGAGCAGGGCCTCGCGGCGCTGGCCGGCCGGCCGCAGAGGATCGCGGAGATCTCCGGAGTGCGCCTGCGCAAGACCGTCGGTCCCGGCGAGACGCTCGAGCTACTGCTCCGGAACCCGACGGAAGACGGCGGCGTGCGCTTCGAGATCCGCACCCACGGAGAACCGGGAGAGCCCGTCTCCGGCGGCCTGGTGCGCGCGGCGGCTCCGGGGAAACCGGATGGATCGGAAC
>DATMZM010000489.1:0-2639 GCA_035607445.1 Thermoanaerobaculia bacterium
ACCCGATGCGGCCCCGCCGCAGGTGCTCGTAGCGCAGCACCGCGGCGAGCCCGACGGCTGCGGAGGGCTCGACGATCACCTTCAAGTGCTCGATCAGGAGGCCCATCGCGGCGAGGATTTCCTCGTCGCTCACGATCACCGCGCCGCTCGCGTCGCGGCGGATGATCTCGAAGTTGAGCGCTCCCGGCTTGGGCGCGGTCAGGCCGTCGGCGATCGTCTGGATCCTCTCGGGCGCGGTCGGCACGCCCGCCGCGAGCGAGCGGACGAGGCCGTCCGCCCCTTCCGGCTGCACGCCCCAGACGGCGGTCGCGGGTGCCAAGGCCGTGGCGGCGAGGAGAGCGCCCCCAAGGAGCCCGCCGCCCGAGGTCGGCACGATCAGGAGGTCGAGGTCCGGGACCTCTTCGAGCAGCTCCCAGGTCGCCGTCCCCGCTCCCGCGATCACCTTCGCGTCGTCGAACGGATGGATCAACGTGAAACCGTGCGCCGCGCGCAGCTCGGCGAGCCGGGCGAACGCCTCGACCGCGTTGGTGACGCCCTCCTTCTCGATCCGCGCGCCCATCGCGGCGACCGCGGCGAGCTTCGCCGGCACGGCATTTTCGGGCATCACGACGGTCAGCGCCGCCCCCGCCTCCCGCGCGGCCCACGCCGCGCCGAGAGCGGCGTTCCCGGCCGAGACCGTGATCAGACCGGCCGCGATCTCCGCTGCGTCGAGCGACCGGATCTTGTTCGTCGCACCGCGGACCTTGTACGAGCCCGTCCACTGCAGGCATTCGGCTTTGAAGTGCAGCTCCGCGCCCACGAGAGCGTCGAGAGCTGCGGACTGCAGCACGGGCGTCCGGAGGACCCGGCCGGCGAGCGTCCGGCGGGCGGCGAAGACCTCGGCGAAGGTCGGCAGGTCCATGGCCGGAGGAGTCTACAGTCCTCCGCGTAAAGAAGGCTGTACGCTCGATTCCTCGACTCGCACTAACCCTGCGCCTCCGAGTCCGGGTCCATCTCGAGCGAACCGCAATTCGCAAGACCTCGCCGAGGTCTCGCATCGCTCGGGAGGGACCATGAACATCTCGCGTTTTCGCGCGGCCGCCTTCGCGCTTGTCGTCGCTGCTCTGCCGTCTTCGTTTCCGCTCCAAGGCCAGGCCTCGGGCCGGGAGCCGGTCGATCTCTGGAGCGAGGTGCACCCGAGCGGGAGGATCGAAGCGAACGCCGCGGCCCGCTCCGTCGCACTCTTCCGGGTCGATCTCCCGGAGCTCGCTCGCCATCTCGACCTCGCGCCGCTCGAGACCGACGGGGGCGCTGGCAAGGCCCTCGCGCTCGCTCTGCCCGCCTGGGACGGCAGCCGTCACCGGTTCGCCTTCGTGCGCACCCCGATCCTTTCGGAGGCCTCGGCCGCGGAGTTTCCGGACCTCCGCACGTTTCGCGGGCGAGGTCTCGACCATCCGGAAGAGCTGGCGGACCTCGTGATCGGGGATTCAGGGGTCTCGGGAATGATCCTCGCTCACGGGCAGGCCACCTATCTCGATTCGGACCGCGACGATCTGGGCCTCGTCCGGATGACCCGCTTCGTGCCGGGTTCCAAATTGACCGCGGCGGCTGACGACGCTCCGTTCTTCTGCTCGACGCCGAGATCGCCATCGATCGAGCACTCCCAAACCGAGGAGATCTCCGAAGCCTCTGAACGACGCGAGATTCGGGTCGCCCTCTCGGCAACCCCAAGTTTCTACCTCTCCCTCATCGACCCGCAGCTCGGAATTCCGACACGGAACCATGCCGCGGCCCTGATGACCTCTCTCCTCAGCCAGGCAAGCATGATCTACGAGCAACAACTCGGGATCGCTCTCTATCGGTCCTCGATCAAACTCGGGCTCCCGGAGTGCCGGCATCCCGGCGACCTCGGGACTTGCCAGCTCGAGCTGATGGACTCGAACCAGATCTACCTGGACGACGAGAGCGTGCTCGGCTCGGCTCGATACGATCTCGGACACGTCTTCTCGAGACCCCGCGGCGATGCCTCGGCGGGCCGAGCGGAGGTCGCTGTGTGCGGCTCTTCCATCAAGGCCAAGGGAGTGACGACCGGAGCTCCGGGAGACCCGGACGCGTCGGGATGGGATCCCACCCGAGACCGCTTCTTCCACGCCTTCGTTCATGAGCTGGGGCACCAGATGGGTGCGCAGCACACGTTCACGGGGTCGGTTGGAGCCTGCGGAGAGTACGTGTACCCAGACACAGCCTACGAGCCACTCGGCGGATCGACCATCATGAGCTACGCTGGCCGCTGTTCCGCACCGGACATCTTGCAAGCCTTCCCGGATCTCTATCTCCACGCCAACAGCTTGGAAGCGATTCGAAACCATGTCTCCCCTGCGATTGGAGAAGGCTGCGGGCGTGGCCTCTCGCCGATCATCCCGCCGCAGTTCGAGCCGGTCGGAACCTCCGAGATCACGATCCCGAAGGGGATGGCCTTCGCCCTCGAAAAGCGAGCCACGGGCGGACCGGTCGCGTATACCTGGGAGCAGCTCGACGCCGGGAGCCCGCTCTTCCGCTCGTTCCCGGCCGAGGGGGCAGAGCGCCGGACGTTCCCGAAGGATCCTTCGCATCCGAAGGCCGGCGAGACCTTGCCCGGCGGCGAGGGGACGATGACGTTC
>DATMZM010000317.1:0-2352 GCA_035607445.1 Thermoanaerobaculia bacterium
GCGGAGCGCGGCGAGGTCTCGAAGGACGAGCTCGCCGAGCTCGAGGCGCTGGTGGCGCAGCTCAAGGGAAGGGAGGAGCCGTGAGCGCGAACTGGGTCGAAAGTCTCGCCGAGACGCTTCTCCGCGCCTCGCTCGAAGGCGGCCTGTTCGCCGCCGCGGCCTGGCTCGCGGTCCGCCTCTCCCGCCGCCTCGGCCTGCCCGCGGGCTGGCTCGCCGCGATCTGGTGGCTGGCCGCCTTCAAGTTCGTGCTCGCGCTTGCCGCCGTCCGGCCGTTCGAGATTCCGGTGCTGCCCGCGACCGAAAACGCCGTGATCCCAATGTCCGGAGCGAAGACCGCTTTCGGCGCGCGGGATCTCTGGACCGGACGCGGAGCCGCCGGATCGCCTGGCGCACTCAATCTTCTCGGACCGACCGGCGGGGCGCCTCGCGGCTGGCTTTCGCTGCTGGCAGAGACCTTCGCGCTCTCCTCTCCGGCCGTGCGCTCCTCCGGCTTTCCGTCCGGCTTCCCGGCGCCCGCGATCCTGCTCGGTCTCTGGGCTCTCGGCTGCGCCGCCCAGCTACCGCGGGCGTTGCGTGCGCTCGCCCACTCCCGGCGGATCCGCCGTTCCGCGATCCCGCTCGACGATCCTGATCAGCTCGCCGTGGCCGCGCGGATCGCGCGGCGCCTCGGCCTGCCAAATCCGCCGCCGATCTTCCTGGCGTCCGGTCTCGGCGCGCCGCAGGTCGCCGGCATCTTGCGCCCGGTCGTCCTGATGCCGCGAGAGATCGCCTTCGCTCCCGACGAGCTGGCGCTCGCCCTCGGCCACGAGCTCGCCCACGTCAAGCGGCGCGACCTGGCCCTCGGCCTGGTGCCTGCCCTCGCCGAGCGACTCTTCTTCTTCCACCCGCTCGCCCGGCTCGCCGGACGCGAGTACGCCCTCGCGCGCGAGGCCGCCTGCGACTCCCTGGTCCTGGCGGCGGTCGGGGCCCCTCTCGAGCGCTATGGACGCCTGTTGCTCCGCTTCGGAGCGGTCCCACAGGGTCTCGCGTTCGCGGCGGCCGGTGCATCCCCGACGTTCCAAACCCTCAAGAGGAGATTGCTCATGCTCGAAGAGAACCCCAAAGCGCGCCGCCCGCGCTGGCTGATCGTCGCCTTGGCGGGCGCGATCGCCGTCGCCGGCCTCGTGCCTTTCCGCCTGACCGCCCAGAAGAACGTCGCCTCGTCCGAGCCGGCCGTGCGCGCGATCGCCCACCGCGCGGTCAGCCGGCCTCCCACCCCGCCCACTCCACCCACTCCGCCCCGGCCGCCGAAAGCGCCCAAGGCCGCCCACGGCTCGAGCACGGTTTGGACCTCCGATCGCGGGGACGGCTTCGTCATCCTGACGGGTGACGACACGACGATGAGCGGCTCGTCGCACGACGTCGCCAAGGCCAAGGCCGCGCGCCACGGCCAGGAACCGCTCCTCTGGTTCGAGAAGGGCGGAAAAGAGTACGTGGTCCGCGACGCCGCGACGGTCGAAGCCGCGCGCAAGCTGTTCGAGCCGCAGGGCGAGCTGGGAGCCCGCCAGGGCGAGCTCGGCGGCAGACAGGGCGAGCTGGGCGCCAAGCAAGGCGAGCTGGGAGCCAAGCAGGGAGCGCTCGGAGCGAAGATGGGAGCCCTCGGCGCACGCCAGGCGAAGCTCGGCGAAGACGACGAAGCGGCCGACCGCGAGCTCGAGAAGCAGATGGACGAGCTCGGCAAGCAGATGGACGAGCTCGGAGAGCAGATGGACAAGCTCGGAGAGCAGCAGGACGCGCTCGGCCGCCAGCAAGACGAGCTCGGAAGGCAGCAGGACAAGCTCGCCGCCGAGGCCGAAAAGCAGATGAAGAAGCTCGTCGACGACACGCTCGCCCGCGGCCTCGCCCAAGAAGTCCACTGATTCTCAAGCCATCCGACGGACCGGAGACCCCTCGCGCGGGATCTCGAGCGACAGCTCCGCTCGCGCGAGGGGTGTTCAGATTGAAGTCGACTTTAGGCGGACGCCATTGCGCTTTGAGCGGCATGCTCCAACACGGAGCGAGCCTGTTCGAGGGCGACACCGGGGAACCACTCGATGAACTGCTGGATGGACACGCCGTCTTCGAGATTCTCGAACAGCGCCGCGATCGGCACGCGCGTCCCACGGAAGACCCAAGCTCCGCTCACGCGTCGAGGCTCTCTCTCCACCGCTTCGCAAGTCGACCAGTCGATCACGCAGAAACGGTAGCACTCCGACCATCAGTCCGCCGAGCCTGAGGACCGCGTAGCTGAAGGAGAACACGACTCCGCCGAGGGCGTTTCCCAGGAAAAGCTGCCTCCCGCCACGGTGGCTTCGCGGTATCCTCAAAGCCAGG
>DATMZM010000520.1:0-5438 GCA_035607445.1 Thermoanaerobaculia bacterium
CGCGTCCGCTCGTCGATCGGCAGGCGGGCGAGCGCTTCGAGGACGCAGGCGACGAGGGCGCGGAAACGATCCCTCTCTTCGAACGGCAGGCGGGGCGCCAGGATCGGCTCGACCGCCTCGCGCGGGGCCCCCGTTTCGCCCGGCTTGTCGATCACGCCAAGGCCGAGGCGCTCCTCGCTTCGTTCGAGCTCCGCCGCCCAGCGGGCGCGCACGGCCGCCTTCATCGGATCGATCAGGTCGCGGAAGCGGAAGGCTAGGACACCGGCGTCCCAGAGCTCGGGGAGGAATCCGCGCAGGCGCTCGACGACAGCATCCTGGTGCCGGCCGCGCGCGGTGACCAGATCGGGCAGCAATTGATCGACCCAGCGCACCGCGACCCGGCCGATCTCCTCGGCCGGTCGGCCTTCCGCGTCGGCGGTCGCCTCGAAGGCGAGGAGGGTGTCGTTCCTCACCTTGAGGTCGCCTTCGAGGATCCGCAGCTCGCCGGCGTCGACCGCGGCGCGCACCGCGCGCCAGAGGCTGTCGAAGACGCGCGCGCCGAGCGGATCGCACTCGCGCTGCCGCTCGTAAAGGAAGTTCTTGATGTTGAGGATCACCAAGCCGTCGATGTTGTCCTTCTGCCGCAGCTGGGCGGCGAGCGCGCGCAGGCGGTCGACGAAGACGAAGGCGAAGCACTCGGCGCGCAGCTCTTCGAGAGCGCCCGAGCGATGGTCGAACGCGCGCACCGTGCCCTCCTCCTCACCCTCTTCCCAGCGCTCCCAGCCGTAAACGCCGACGTAGCCGGGAGGCGAGTCCCACAGGCCGCGCCGGCGCAGCTCGCCCTTCAAGGCGGCGCCGAGCGACCGGAGCACCTCGCGCACCTCGGCCTCTTCGGGCGTCTTGCCGGCCGCCGCCGTCCGGACGTAGTCGCTCCAGACACGCCGGCGCACGGGCGACGCACCGCCCCCGAACCGCCCGGCGACTGAATTCTCACCTTTCAAGCTCTGCCCATTTTCTCACGAAGGGGCACCTGAGCGCGCGCCGACTTCGCCGTCTCCGGCCAATCCGCAAAAACCGGCCGTTAGTTCCATCCAGAGGCGGACGCGGAACCGCCTTTCGAGCGACCAGCAGGGGATCCCCAATCCGCAAAAACCAAGCGGTTTTTCAAGCGGGCCGACGAGCCCGCAAGGGGATTTCCATGTCCTTCATCGTCACGAGCCGTACTCGCAACTCGCTTTCGACCTTCGCCGCCCCGCTGTCCGCCCTCGCCCTCCTCGCCTTCGCCGCGCCACAGAGCGCCCAGGCCGACTGCGCGTCCACCCTCTACGACGCCCTGGTCAACAACGCCACGTACTCGACCCTGGTCGAGGAAGCCACTCAGACCACCGTCTTCGAGGACGCCATCGACGAGGCGGACAGCGACGTCGTCAAGGTCCATCACGCGATCGCCGGCCTGATCGTCTTCACCGCCAAAGGGACGGCGATCGACGGCACGCTCTACAAGTGGAACCCCGGCCTGGAACAGGCCGACGAGGTCGCCACCCAGATGCTCGGCGCGGGCTCCGGCAACAACATCACGGAGTGGGTCGACACCGGCGACTACTGCTTCGAGTCGCTGTCCCACGCCGCGTCGTCGGGCGTCTACAACTTGAAGATCCAGTTCTTCGACGGCTGCGAGCTGGGTGAAGAGGGCGAGGAGTTCTGCACTCCGCAGGAATAGGCCGCAGGACACCGACGCTCAGGCCGGGGCACCCCTTCGGGTCCCCGGCCTTTTTCTCGTCCTACGCCTGCCGTCAGGTTTCCGCCGTCTCGCGCGCGGACTTGAGAGCGAGCGAGAGGTTCGCCTGGGCCCAGAGGAGAGGCACCACGTCGTTGGGCACCCACCGCCCGCCCTGCAGGTAGTAAAGCTCCGGGCAGCGCAGCCCGGGGCGGGGGGCGGCGACCGGCACCAGCTGGCGGAGCGCGCGGTTCAGGTGCCGCGTCTGCGCCGAGCGGTCGGAGGCGTCGCCCGTCGCCAGGAATCGCGCCGCGTGGATGCTCGAGAGGGTCGAGTCGAAGAGGCACCATTGCGCTTCCTCGCCGCTCCGGATCGGGGCCTCGCCCTGGGCCCGGAAGACCGCCTCGCGCTTCTCTTCGAGCGCGGTCCGATCCTCCTCCGGCACGGTCGTCTTGTAGTCGGGACCCCAGAACGTGTCGCCCGAATACCGCCGGATGCCATGCGCGCCCAGGAGGTTCTCGGCCACGTCGGCCGCGATCCGCGCCGCGGTCTCGCCCGAGACCTCTTGGAGCGGGTGGACGAGGAAGAGGAGGGCCGCGTCGTAGCGGCGATGTTTCTCCGGGTCGGGCTGGACGCATTCGGCCGGGAGAATCGCCTCGAGCGCGCGGCGCCCGCGCTCGATCGAGCGGTCGAGATCCTCCGGCCCGAGGCGTCGGGATCCCTGGCCGAGGGGGACGTCGAGGGCTCCCGCTCCGCCGAGCAAGCGGCGCAAGCCCCGGAGCCCCGCGGCCACGGTGCCGACGCTCGAGGCTTCGAGCTTCGGCCGTTCCTCCCAGTGGCCGCTGTCCTCGTCCTGCCAATAGCGGATCGCGCCCAGGTAGAGCGCGAGCCGCCCCAGGAGCGCCGCGTCCTCCCGATCGAGCGCGAGGTCACCGGCTTCCGCGAGGAGGCTCGCGATCCAGAGGAAGTAGCCGAGCGCGTCGTTCTGGGCGTGGTTCCAGGGCTCCGCGATCTCGCGGAACGCCTCGCCGTCGAAGCGGACGTGGGGCCGCTCCATCGGATCGTCGGGCGCCGCGCCGCGCGCGATGGCCGCGTCGAGCCGCGGCCTCTCGTGATGAAACCAGCGGCAGAGGGCCGACACGGCGCGGGCGGCCTCGTGCCGCCGGCCGCAGCGCCAGAGGGCGTGGGCGATGTGGACGTTGTCGCGCACCCAGACCGCCTGGTAGCCGGTGTAGCGCGAAGCTTCGCCGACGACGGAGGCGGAGAACAGGCCCGAACGCAGGGTGGGGACGTCGAGCGCGCCGGCGCCGCTCAGAAACTCCTCGAGCTCGGCGACGTCGGCCTCGGAGTAGCGGTCGCGGATCCGGCTCGCGAGCCCGGCAGCGAGCTCGGCGACCGGAGCTCCCGCGGGCTGCGCTTCAGCGACCAGCGGCCGCGCGGTCGCGTCCCCGCCCATTCAGGAGTCGACCTTCTTGGCGGCGCGTCCGCCGGCCTTTTCGACTTTCTTGTCGAGGATCGCCTGGATGCGCGCGAGATAGCTCCGTTGGAGACACCCCGTGCCGATCAGACCCGCGAGCGAGGACGCGGCCAGAAGCCCGCGCGGGCTCATGAGGGCGCGGCCGGGAAGGGTCCAGGGTTTCGCCAGCACGAGGAGGGTCGCGCTCAAAAAGGCGCTCGAGGCGATGATCGCGAAGATCTCGAGGTTGAACGGATTCCAGCGGTTCGCCCGCGTCTCGAAGACGAAGCTCTCGTAGTCGAGAGGGATGCCGGGCGCCTGCCGCGCGCGGTAGGCCTCGTAGGACCTTTTGATGAAAGCCCCGATGGTGATGATCCGCAACGTGTAGTGAAGGCAGATCAGGTCCGTGTAGAGGCAGATCAACGGCACCAGGCAGAGGAGACCGTAGGCGATCTCCGCGGGCGCCGTGGGGGGAGCCGGCCCGGGCACGCTCTTCGGCGCGACGAACGAGACGAGCTCGCGCAACCCGCCGAGAGCGACCGAGCCGACGCCGGCCACGGCGAGGAACTTCCACTTGAGGATGTCCGACTCGCTCTTTTGAGTGTCCCGGATCTCCTGCCGCAAGCAGAGCTCGAGGCTCTCCTCGAGATTGACGGGGCGATCCACGGCGCCGCTACTTCTTGAGCCCGATCTCGACCAGCCGCTGTTCGAGGAATTGGCCGGCGGTGATCGGCGGATACTTGGCCGGGCGCTCGGGGGTGACGAAGCGCGGGTCGATGGTCAGATCGGCGGCCGAGTAGGGGTGGACGAAGAACGGCATCGAATAGCGCTCGCGGCTCGATTCGCTCGGGTTGACCACCCGGTGGGTGGTGGCGGGAACCACCTCGTTCAGGTGGCGCGACAGCATGTCGCCCGCGTCGACCACGATCTCGCCCGGGCCGGTCTCGACCGCCAGCCAGTCCCCCTCGCGCGTCAAGATCTCGAGCCCCGAGTCGGTCGCTTCGCACAGCAGCGTGATCAGGTTGATGTCCTCGTGCGCCGCCGCGCGCACCGCGCCGGCCGGGATGCCCGAAGGCACCGCAGGGTAATGGAGGATGCGCAGGAGGCTGTTGCCGTTGGTCGCCATGTCGGCGAACTGGCACCGCGGCAGGTCGAAATAGTCCGCGAGCGCCTCGAGGAGAGTCTTCGCCGTCGCCTCGAGGTTGCGGAAGAGCGTGATCGTCGGCTGCTTGATCTCGGGGATCGCCTCGGGCCAGACGTTCGCGGGGTAGGTTTCCTTCGCCGGATGCCCGTCGGGCAGCGCCGCCGCGGCGTCCGGCTCCTGGCCGACGTGGTAGAACTCCTTCAAATCGGGCGTCGGGTTGTTCTTCGCGTGCTCGACGCCGAACGGCGTGTAGCCGCGCGCGCCGCCGGAGCCCCCGACGTAGCGCTTCTTGACCTCCTCCGGCAGCTCGAAGAACCGTTTCCACAGATCGTAGGTGCCGCGGATCAGCCCCGCGTCGATGCCGTGCGCCTCGACGTTCAGGAAGCCGAACTCGACCAGCCCGTCGCCGAGCGTCCCGACCATCCGCGTTCGCTGCTCGGGCGTCCCCGAGCGGTAGTCGTCCAGGTTGACGCTGGGAATGCGGCGCGCTGCGGTCATGACGAGGCTCCTCGGTCGCTGCGGGTTCCGGTGCGCAAAAGGTCTCTGCGGCGGCGCGAAGTCTAACAGCTCGGCCCCTTCGGAGCGCAGCCCGGTCGGGGAGGGACCGAGCCTCAGCCGAGGCCCATCTCTTTGAGCTTGCGGTACAGCGTGGTGCGCCCGATGCCGAGCTGGCGCGCCATCTCCAACCGGTTGCCCGCGGCGCGGTCCCAGGCGGCGAGGATCGCCCGGCGTTCGAGCTCCGCAAGCGGCAGCGGCTCGCCGGGATCCGGCCGGCGGGAAGGTCCATCCCCGGCGACCACGGTCGGCTCGGCCCTACCGTTCACCGGGGAGCTGGCGCTCGAGAGGGGAACCGCATCGTCCCAGGCCGGACTCAGGGCGAGCTCGGGCCCGAAGCTCGTCACGTCGACGCCGGCCGCGGTGAGAAGGCGCGGCGGCAGGTCCTGGATCCGGACCACCCCGCCCTCGGCGACCACGGCGGCGCGCTGGAGCGCGTTGCGCAACTCGCGGACGTTCCCGGGCCAGGCGCAGCCCCGGAGGACGGCGAGCGCGGCCGGATCGATCCGCAACGGCACCCCACCGCCCGCGAGCTCGGCGAGGAACTCCGCCGTGAGGAGCGGCAGGTCGTCCGGGCGGGCGCGCAG
>DATMZM010000531.1:0-5290 GCA_035607445.1 Thermoanaerobaculia bacterium
GCGCCGGTGATCTTTTCGCACTCGTCCGCCCGCGGCCTCTGCGACGTGCCGCGCAACGTGCCCGACGCCATCCTCCAAAAGCTGGCGGCCAACGGCGGCGTGGTGATGGTCACCTTCGTGGCGGGATTCACCGATCCGGACGTGGCCAAGGTCATGCAGCCGGTGGTCGAGGAATTCAACCGCCGGGCGCGCGACGTCAAGACCGACGAGGAACGCAACCAGCTTTTCGACCAGCTCACGGCCCGCGTCAAGGTGCCGCCGACCTCGATCGGAAAAGTGGCGGACCAGATCGAGTACGTGCGTCGCGTGGCGGGCGTCGAGCACATCGGGATCGGCTCGGACTTCGACGGCAACTCCGCATGGCCGGAGGGGCTCTCGGACGTCTCCATGTACCCGAACCTCTTCGCGGAGCTGATTCACCGCGGCTGGTCCGATCGAGACCTCGAGATGCTGGCCGGCGAGAACGTGCTGCGGGCCCTGGAACAGGCGGAGAAAGCCTCGGCCGAGATGAAGCGCCGGTAAGCTTTCGAAGACCTAGCCCCGTCCCCGCGCGCCGGTCTATGATCCCGCTCGATTTCCATGCTCCGATTTCTCCTGAACCCCTCGTCGGGGCGCGGCGCGGGGGCGAAGCATCTCGATCGCCTGCGCATCCTCGCGACCCGCTTCGGCGCCGGGCTCGCCGTGTCTCGCACGGCGGCGGACCTGCCCGAGCAGGCGCGGCGCGCGGCGGAAGATGGCGTGACGCGCCTGATCGTGGCCGGGGGCGACGGCACGATGCACCTCGCGATCCAGGGGCTCGCGGGCACGGACTGCGCGCTCGGGGTCGTCCCGCTCGGAAGCGGCAACGACCTGGCCGGGACGCTCGAGGTTCCGGCCGGGCTCGACGCGGCGGTCGAGCGCGCGGTCAGCGGGCCGATCGGGCCGATGGACCTGATCCGCGTCGGTCCGGTCTGGAGCGCGAGCTACGCGGGCGTCGGGTTCGACAGCGAGGTGACCCGGGCGGCGAACCAGGTCCGCCACCTGCGCGGCCCGGCGATCTATCCCTGGGCGGTGATCAAGACGCTCGCGACGTTCCGCGCGCCCCATCTGCGCGTCGAGCACGACCAAGGGGTGTTCGACGGCAAGGCGATGTTCGCCGTCGCCTCGAACCTGCCGCGCTTCGGCGGCGGCATGCGGATCGCGCCCGAGGCCCGGATCGACGACGGCCTGCTCGACCTCGTGATCGTCCGCGAGGTCGGCAAGATCGCCCTCCTGCGCGTCTTCCCGAAGGTCTACTCGGGCCAGCACATCGGCCATCCGGACGTCGAATTCGTCCGCATTCGGAGCGCCTCCTTCGCTGTCGATCGCCCGATGTTCCTCTACGGCGGCGGCGAGCTGATCCGCCCGATGAAACCCGGCGAGCCGGTCGATCTCGAGGTGGTCCCCGGAGCGCTCGCGATCGTCGGTCGTTGATTCGGCCGATTTACGCTTCCACGCAGTTTTGACCCGGAGGGAATGCGCCGGCCCCGGAATTTGTTTCGAGGGCCCGCACACCGAGTGCGCGCGTCGCTTTCCGTTGGCGGCGCTCAGAACGGTGGGGAGTAGCCACCCGGACGTTTCCGAGACCTGCGGGACGTTCCGGGGCTGGCGGTCGTCAACACGGAGCCGCGATCCGCTCGCGCTCCCGGCCGCCCGGCGAGCGCGAGCTTCGGCGAGACCACCACGACACGAACCCTTCGTGCCGTGGTGTTTCGGCGCCGCCGACCCCCACGGCCGATCCTTCGGGAGATCGGCACATGCAGGACACGCCCCTCTGGCTCTGGCTCGGCTTCAACGCCCTGGTCCTCGCTCTCCTCGCCCTCGATCTCGGCGTCTTCCATCGCAAGGCGCACGCGGTCTCGATCCGCGAAGCGGCGATCTGGAGCGGCGTCTGGATCGCCCTCTCGCTCGCCTTCGGCGCCTGGATCTGGCACGCCCGCGGGCCGCAGGCCGGGCTCGAGTTCCTGACCGGCTACCTGATCGAAAAGTCGCTCTCGGTCGACAACCTGTTCGTCTTCGCTCTCGTCTTCGCCTACTTCAAGGTCGAGCCGAAGAGCCAGCACCGCGTGCTGTTCTGGGGCATCCTGGGCGCGCTCCTCCTGCGCGGCCTGTTCATCCTGGGGGGAGCGGCGCTGATCGACCGGTTCCACTGGATCCTCTATCTCTTCGGCGCGTTCCTGATCCTGACCGGCGTCAAGATGGCCCGCAGCGGCGAGGTCGAGATCCATCCCGAGAAGAACCCGCTGCTGCGCCTGGCCAAGAGGTTCCTGCCGGTCGCGAGCGAAGACCGGGACGGCCATTTCTTCGTGCGGCAGGGGGGCAAGCTCCTCGCGACGCCGCTCTTCCTCGTCCTCGTCCTGATCGAGAGCAGCGACCTGATGTTCGCCGTCGACTCGATCCCCGCGATCTTCGCCGTCACGCGCGATCCGTTCCTGGTCTACACCTCGAACGTCTTCGCGATCCTCGGCCTCCGCTCGCTCTACTTCGTGCTCGCCGGGGTGATCGCCAAGTTCGTCTTCCTGAAGCTCGGGCTCGCCCTCGTCCTCGTCTTCGTCGGGGTCAAGATGACGATCGCCGACCTGGTCGCGATCCCTACCGGCCTCTCGCTCGGCGCGATCGCCCTCGTCCTGTCGGTCGCGATCGGGGCCTCGCTCCTCCGCGATCGGCGGCTGCGGCGATTGCCTGCGGAATGAGCGCGCCGTTTCGCGTTAGGCTTCCGAGCCGGATGGACCCGATGCGTCCGTTGCGACCGCTCCGGAGGGTGCGAACGAGATCCAGCTCCAGCCGGAAGGAGGTGCCGAGATGGCGGTGATCCATTTTCCGCAGTGGCAGGGCGGCAATCCGCAGCTGCGCGCCGATCGCGGGGCGGCCTCGATGCGCTCGTTCCTGGCGAGCCTCGCGCCGGAGGTGGAGCGCGAGATCGTCGAGATCCCGGTCGAGACCGGGGAGGACCTCCCGGTCGAGCGCGGCGTCGCGGGGCTTTCGGCCATCCTCCGCCAGCTCGGCGCGGCGGGCTGGGCGATCCAGACGCTCGCTCCCGCCCGGCTCGCGCTCCTGGGAGGAGATTGCAGCATCGAGATCGCCGCCGTGCCCTACCTCCTCGAACGCTACGGCGAGGGCCTCGCCGCGCTCTGGATCGACGCCCATGGCGATCTCAACACGCCGGAGATCTCCCCCAGCCACCGCCTCCACGGCATGCCGCTCCGCACCCTCCTGGGCGAAGGAGATCCCGAGCTCGTCGCGCTCGGGAAGCCGAGCCGCGGATCCGGCCTCCGGCCCGAGCAGGTGGCGACCGCGGGCGTCCGCGACCTCGACCCGGGCGAGCTCGACTACCTCGACCAGCATCCCGCGATCCGCCGCTTCTCGGTCGCGGAGGTCGAAACCGGCCCCGAGCCGCTCGTCGAAGCCCTCCGCGCCGGAGGCTTTTCCCAGGTCCACGTCCACCTCGACCTCGACGCGATCGATCCCGCGGACTTCCCGCACACCGCCTGCCCGACCCCGAACGGCCTCCGCATCGATGCCTTGATGCGCCTCCTCCGCGCGCTCGATTCGAGCTTCGACCTGGTCGGCCTCTGCCTCACCGAATGCACCGCGCCGACCCCCAGGGAAGTCGAGCCCCTCCGCCCGCTCCTCGAGCTGTTCGCGCAAGTCGGCGCTTGAGGGCGGTCTGGGGTGAGGGGATCCGCCCCCGCCGATCGTTCCTCCCTGCGAACCCGACGAGACCCCCGATGGGGCTCGAGACAGCAGGAGGAACGTCATGCGCTCGAAGAACTTCACCACGAACCCGATCTGGCTCGCCCTCTTCGTCACCTTGGCCGCCGCGAGTGCGCCCGCGCTGGCCGTCGGCCCGTGGGCATCGAACCCCGTCGTCTTCGGCCAGGAGGTCGGAGGGGTGGTCGACGCCGATTACAGCTCCGCTTGGACCCACTGGAAGGACCTCGGCTACGCCCCGGTCTCCGTTTCCGGCGTCGAGAAGTCCGGCTCTCCGGTCCGCTACTCCGGCCTCTGGCACAAGGACCCGAGCATCGTCGCCTGGACCTCCCGGCGCGGGCTCACCGCCACGGCCTACCAGGACCTCTGGGACCAGCTCATCGCGCAGCACTTCCGCGTCCTCGACCTCGACGCCCACGTGGTGGGCGGCCAAGCGCTCTACGACGTGATCTTCGTCAAGGATGCCACCTTCAAGCCGTTCTACTCCCACCGCATCCTCACCCGCGCCCAGCTCGACGCCAAGGTCGCCCTCTACTCGTCCCAGGGTTACCGGCCGATCCGGATCAACGCCTACAAGGTCGGCAGCCAGGTCTACTACGCGGCGGTCTGGGTGCAGGACGGCCTGACCGACGCCCCGCTCCTCCGCGACCTGACCTCCACCCAGTACGGCGACTGGTGGACCTTGTACAAGAACCAGGGCTACCACCCGGTGGACATCGCGGTCTACGTCAAGGACGGCGGCCAGCGCTACGCCGGCATCTGGGTGCGCGGCGAGGCCGGGATCGACAACTGGATCTCGCTGCGCGACCGGACCGCCGCGCAGATGCAGGCCGAAATCATCGCGCAGAAGAAGGCGAACTACCTCGAGATCGACCTCGACGCCTACTACACGACGGGCGGCTCCCTGCGCTTCTCGGGCGTCTGGATCCGCCGCCAGCCGCGGAACGTCCTGACCGGCAACGTCACCCTCTCCGGCGCGCAGATCGACTCGCTCAAGTCGAAGCTCTCCGAGTACGTCAACCTGGGCACGGACGCCCGCAAGGGCTCGGTCGGCTTCTACATCGAGGACCTGACCAACGGGCATTGGATCGCCTTCAACCCGAACGAGCCGTTCTACCTGGCTTCGGCCGCGAAGACCTTCATCGCCGCCAAGACGGTCTCGATGCCCGAGATGCCCTCGGGCGACCTCTACCAGCTGCGGACGAGCGACTGGCGCGGCGAGGCGACGCGCGGCTTCACGAAGAGCGACATCGGGGACGACTTCCCGGTCTCGACCTACCTCGACCACATGATCGACAACAGCGACAGCTGCTCGACCGACCGGCTCTCCGGCCTGATCGCGAGCTTCGATGGAGCGCTCGCGGTCAACAAGTTCCTCGACGACCAGGCGGCGATGCAGAACGTCGGCGAGATCACGACCATCTGCCAGGTCGACAAGCGGGTCCAGGCGAACGCCGACCCCTGCGTCTTCTCGGTCCCCTGCAACAGCTTCGAGAGCTGGGGCCGCGCGAACGACACGAGCTACTCGACGGCGGCCGACAAGGCGTGCTTCTCGAAGGTC
>DATMZM010000179.1:0-2967 GCA_035607445.1 Thermoanaerobaculia bacterium
CGAAGTAGAAGCCGCCGTTGAAGAGATCCTCGACCCCGGTGCCGTAGATGCCCGGATGTCGCGAGCCGTCCAGGTAGACCCGTTCGTCCCCTTCGAGCACCTCGCGCGAGAGCGTGCCGACCGAGCCGATCTCGGCGAACAACCCGACCCACTTGCCGCGGCCGTCGAGATTCAAGAGCGGCAGGTCGGGGCCCGGCGTCGTTTGCGGGGCGACCCTGAGCGCGGCGCCGAACCGGCCGACGTCGGGAGCCGGCGTCTCGGCGTTCCAGCCGATCCGCCACTCGACGCGCACCGGCCGCGATCCTTGCGCTCCCGCGTCGGCTATCTCGACCTTCGCGTTCGCGAAGAACGGCATCGGGAAGTAGGCGTAGAGGAAGCCGTCCGCGGCTTGACCGACGAGCAGCGAGCGGGGCGGCGTCGTGGCCCCGCGGACGGCGAAGAAATCGGCGAGCGGCAGATCGGCGCGGCGCTCGCCGTCGAAGGTCAGCCGCAGGCGGAGGCGCCCGGCGCCGCGCGGGCTCGTGCGCAAGCGGATCGCGCGCAGGAAGCCGGGGGCCCCGGGGGCCGGGATCGCGGCGCTCCGGCCGGGTGTCAAGCTCGCGCTCCCGGAGACGACGATCGATCCCTGCGCGGTGCCCGCATCGGGCCAGGGGTCGCTCCCCGCGCGGTCGAGCAGCGCCCGCCAGGCCGCGAGGTCTTCGCCGCCCGCATAGGTCGCGATCGCGCCCGCTTGGGCCAGGCGGTGGAAGGTGAATTGAAACCAGATCCGCGCGTGCTCCGCGCCGACGAGCGAGATCTTGCAGCCGCGGCGATAGGGGATCGGCAGATAGAGGACGTTGCCGCCGCTCGAGGTCCGGCGGTCGGCGCCGAGCGGCGGCGCGATGAACGTGCCGTCGAACAGGTCCGGCAGCGGCCGGTCGATCCGCGGGCTCGGCTCGCCGTCGACCCGCACGAGCAGGCGGATCGAGGGATCGAGAGGCGTCGAGACGCCGTTCTCGCCCATGGTCATCCAGATGCGGACGATCGCCCCGGCGCCCGCCTCTTCGAAGATCACCGCCTCGTCGCCTTCGACCCGCAGGAAGCGCGGGTCGCCGTCCGACGTGCGGTCGTAGCGGCAGCCGTCCGGGCAGTGGCTGCTGCGCAGGAGGACCTGGTCGCCCGGCGCAAGTCGCGGCAGCTCGGCGGGATCGAGCCAGGCCTCCCAAGGCGGGCGCGCGGCGGCAAAAAGCAAAACGGGGGCCGCGAGGGCCCCCGAGAGGACGAGAAGCGCGACCGCGGCCGGAGCGAAAGGTCGCCGCACGGCCGGACTCCTTACGGCTTCGAGGTGTAGCTGACCGTGATCGCCGTCTTGCCGTCCGACTGGCCGACGATCAGGTTCGCTTCCTGCTTGCCGTCCTTGCTCTTGGCCGTGAGCGTGCCGCCCGCCGTCTGGTTGTTGACCTGGTAGGAGTTCTTCTCGACGGCGTAGCCCTCGCCCTTGAGCTTGTCTTCGTAGAAGGCGAGAACCTTGTCGACCGAATCGGTCGTCTGGAGGATCGTCGTCGCGCCGGAGCCCTGCGGGCCGTTGGCCGAGTAGGCGCCCTGGCTCGTCGCGCCGGGGTAGAGCGGGATCCACGGCGGCAGGTTCGACGCTCCGGCGGCGCCTCCGATCGTGGTCGTCTGCCCCTTTTCGTCGGTGACCTGCATCGATCCGCCGTTCGGGCCGCCGCTCATGTCGATCTTCGAGCCGTCGCTCCCCTCCATCGAGAGCTTGCCGTTCTTGATGTCCTCGAAGTTGAGGGTGACTTCCTTGCCGTCCTTCTTGTTGCGGATCGTGACGGTCTTCGCCGCCTCGTCGGTCGAGACCAGCTCGACGTCCGGGTTGGCGCGCACCGCGAGCTTGACCATCTCGATCGCCGCGGCGTCCGGGTTGTTGGCGAACTTTTCGGCGAAATTCTTCGCCTTGTAGCCAAAGTACGCGCACGTGCCGGCGCAGATCAGCAGCAACACCAAGCAGCCGGCGCCGACCCAGATCCAGGGCGAGGTCTTCTTCGGCGTGGGCGGGACTCCTGCATACGGGTCTTGCGGAGGCGGGGGAGGCGACGCGACGGTCATCTCGGTGCCCTTTCTCAGAGGTTCATGGGTGATCCGGTCAGGGATCGACGATAGCACGTGGCCCACTCAGCCGCCGGTCTGAAGCTCGGCGAGGAGATCGGCCGGCGGCGGCTCGGCGCCCGTCCGCAACGGCAGGCGCTTGGCGAACAGCTGCGCGTGGCTGGCGAACGTGCGCGCGGCCTCGGCCCGTCCTCGCGAGGACGCGAGCCGCGCCGCGCGCTCGGCCCACGAGACCGCGGGCTCGAACTGGCCCGCTTCGGCGAGCGAGGCGGCGAGCACGTCGAGGATCGCGCCGTTGCCCTGGTTCGAGAGGTCCGCCGCCTGCCGGGCGAGCCGCAGCGCCTCCCGCCCGTCGCGCACCGCCGGATCGGGCCAGGTCGCGAGGAGCATCGCCAGGCGCGCCAGGGCGATCGGGTTGTTCGGCTGCACGGCGAGCGCCCGGCGCAGACAGGCGATCGCGCCCGGCGCGTCGCCCCGGGCGGTGGCGGCCAGGCTCTCCAAATAGAGCGAGCGCGTGTCGCCCGCGTCCGTGCGCGCGGCCTGGTCGTACCGGCGGATCGCCTCGGGCCAGTCGCCGCCCGAGAGCGCGAGGTCGCCCAGGCGCGCGTAGCCGGCCGCCATGTCGGGCTTGGCGGCCACCGCCCGGGCGAGCAGAGCGGCAGCCTCGTCCCGGCGCCCCTGGCGCAAGCGCGCGACGCCGAGGTGATAGTTGGCCACCGCGTTGTTCGGCGCGATCTCGACCAGCTTCTCGTAGTGCGGCAGCGCCTCGTCCGCCCGGCCCTGGGCGAGGTAGAGCTCGGCCAGGTTCGAGTGCGCCTGGAAGAAGTCGGGATGGAGCGAGAGCGCCTGCTGGTAATGGCGGACCGCCTCGTC
>DATMZM010000110.1:0-9918 GCA_035607445.1 Thermoanaerobaculia bacterium
GGGCGCCGCCGGTCTCGAAGCGGTCCTCCTGATAGCCGGCCACCAGGTGGCGCTCGTCGCCGGGATCGACCGCCAGCGACGGCTCGGCCTCGGTCTCGGCCTGGGCTCCGCTCGCCGGATCGGGCTCCAAGATGTCTTCGCTGACGCGGACGTTGGGGGGGCCGCTCGGCACGGGCCGAGGGCGTCGCCGGGTCGGGGCCGCGAGCTCCTCCGCGCGCGCCGCGCTCAGGAATTCTTCCGTCGCCGGCAGCAGCCCGCCGTCGAAGCGCGCCCGCCCGGCGTGCTCGAGGATCCAGCGGCTGCGGGAGAAGGCCTGCGGTTCTTCGGCGTTCGCGGTAGCGCCCAGTGCGAGCGAGGCGAAAAGGAGGGCGGCACGAGCTCCGCGGTTCATGCGTGAAGACTACTCCCGCCTCGCGCCCGAAGGCCTCTCCCTTCGTGGCGGCGGCGGGACGGTTCGTCCCAAAATGCAGAATGTCGAATCACGAATCTGGAAGTTCTTGATTCGTGATTCGACATTCGACATTCCCCGGCCCGCCGCAGCCGACCGGGGAATGCCGCACCAAATCCTTTTGCTACTCGGCGCCCGGCTCGTTCGCGCGCGGGGCCTGGGCGGCGTTGTCCGTCGTGTCGTCCTTGGCGGACGCGCCCGTGAGCACCGGCGCCGTCGGGGACGCGCAGTTGTGGTTGCCGGCCGAATAGCGGCCGTACAGCAGGGTGAAGTTCGCGGAGATCGGGCTGCCGTTGAACTGCGCGATGTGGACCGTGTACCAGCCGTTGTTCGGGGTCGAGCCGATCTTGACGAGCGGCCGGCGATCGGAGGCTCCGGCGCGGTCGTCGTTGCGGAACACCGAGCCGTTGGGCGCGACGACGACCAGCTCGAGATCGATCGGCGAAGCGGGCATCGTGGACAGGTCCAGGCGCATGCACTCGCCGCTCGCGGCGAAGACGTCGACCGTGAAGACCGCGGCGGACGGGCCGAAGGAAAGGATCGTGCCGGGCAGCGTCAGGCTCGAGCAGTTGTCGGTCGAGCAGCTCGAAAGCGTGTTGTCGAAGAGCTCCGTCGCGGAGCCCATCGCGGGGGCGAAGAGGAGGGTGAGGAGGGCGGCCGCGAAGGCCAGGCGGGAGACCAGAGAGATGTGACGCATGTGGAAACTCCTTCCGTGTGTTGGGGTTGCTTCTTAGGCGCTCGGACCCTTGCGTTCAAGAACGAGAACTGGACGCTCGATCAGTCAGGCGGCGGCACCTGCGCCGCCGTTACATTTCAGACTCGATTGAAGCGCTACCGCCGGGAACCGGGCGGCCCGAAGGCCGCCCGAGACCGGCAAAATCGGGCGTACGGACTCCTCAGCTCGCCTTGTGCGACAGGATCGCTTCGCGACCCGAAAGATAAAGGAGGACCATGATGACGCAGAGCGGAATCAAAGCCAAGAGGTCGGCGTGGGATCCGCTGGTGAACGGGTTCCTCTCCGCGATCGGATCGATCACCCGCTTGGTGAAGTCGGCGAGCCGCGGCACGCCGTTCATGATCGCGATCACGATCCCGGCGATCGCCCCGCCCGCGATGTAGCCCGACGCCATGAGCACCCCCGGGCTCTTGTCCCCTTCCGCGGTCAGCTCGTCCTCGGTCAGGTTCTTGCCCGCGAACTTCCGGCGCGTGTAGCGGTCGACCAGCCAGCGGATGGCGCCGCCCAGGAAGATCGGGCTCGACGACGAGAGCGGCAGGTAGACGCCGACGGCGAACGCGAGCGAGGGGATGCCCGACATCTCGAGCACTATAGCGATCATCACGCCGAGGAGAACCAGGCCCCAGGGCAGCTTGCGGGAGAGGATGCCGGTGATGATGTAGGACATGAGCGTCGCCTTGGGCGCCGCGAACTTGACCACGTTGCTGCCGTCCGGACGGACCTTGTAGGCGCCGTTGATCCCCGGGTCGACGATGTAGGTCGGAACCCCGGCGTCGGTGACCAGGAAACGGGTCGCGGCGCCGCCCGAGGGATCGATCCGCTGCCAGACGCGGTAGCTCCCCTTGTCGTCCACCGCCTGCCGGCCCGTGAGCGTCTCGCTCTTGGCCAGCTCCTCGCTCGGGTCGGCGCGCAGGTCCGCCGGCCAGTGCTCGCGGCGCTTGTAGGCGACCTTGCCGTCCGCGCCCACCAGGTAGGTGCCGGGATCGAGGCCGGCCGGCGCGTCGGTCGCCCCCGGCTGGATCGAGAGGTCGCGGTAGGCGCCGGCGACCGGCGGCGCGATCGTGTCCACGTAAGCCGGCAGGGCGGCGGCCCGGTCCGCGGGGATCGCCGGAGCGGCGCCCTCGACCGCCTCGTAGGTGACGCGCGGGACGTAGACCGTCCCCCCTTCGTTCAGCTTGAGCAGGATCGGCCCGAGCACGAGAGCCGAGGCGAGGGCGCCGAAGAGGATCGCGATTTGCTGGAGCCTGGGGGTGCCGCCGACCAGGAACCCCGTCTTCAGGTCCTGCGACGTCGTGCCGCCGTTCGAGGAGGCGATGCAGACGATCGCGCCGACCGAGAGAGCGGTCACGTAGTAGGCCGGCTTGTCCCACCCGACGGCGAGGAAGATCAGGCAGGTGAGGAGAAGCGTCGCCACCGTCATCCCCGAGATCGGGTTCGAGGACGAGCCGATCTCGCCGGTCAGCCGGGAGGAGACGGTCACGAACAGGAAGCCGAAGAGGATGATCAGGAGTGCGCCCAGCAGGTTCATCTGGAGCGTGCGGGCGAGGAGGATCAAGGCGACCAGGCCGACGATGCCGATCACCACCCACTTGAACGAGAGGTCCTGATCGGTGCGCGGCACGACGTAGCCGGCGGCCTGCTTGCGGCTGCCGCCCAGGTCCTTGAGCCCCTCCCGCAGGCCGTGCCAGATCGTCGGCAGCGAGCGGACCAGGCTGATGATGCCGCCCGCCGCCACCGCTCCCGCGCCGATGTAGAGCACGTAGGCGTTCCGGATCTCGTCCGGTCCCATCTCGGCGATCGGCATGGTGCCCGGGGCGAGCGGCGCGGCGAGCCCCTCGCCGAAGAACTTGATCGCCGGGATCAGCACCAGATAGGCGAGGACGCCGCCCGCGCACATGATGGAAGCGATCCGCGGCCCGATGATGTAGCCGACGCCGAGCAGCTCGGGCGAGATGTCGGCCGAGATCGACGCGGTTTTAAAGGGCGCGCCGAAGATCTTCTGCGGCGTGTCCTTCCAGAGCTTGAAGGCGGCCATCGCCGCCTTGTAGACGAGCCCGATGCCGAAGCCGGTGAAGATCGCCTTCGCGCCCAGGCTCGCCTCCTCGCTCGTCGCCTGGGGATTGCCGCCCGCCGCCGCGATCTTCCGCTCCTCGGGCGTCGCCGCGGCCTTGAGCACCTCGGCGCAGGCCGTCCCCTCCGGATACTTGAGGAGGCCATGCTGCTGGACGATGAGCGCGCGGCGGAGCGGGATCATCATCAGGATCCCGAGCAGGCCGCCGAGCACCGAGACCAGCATGACGCGCGTGAACTCGAGGTCGAAGCCCAGGATCATGATCGCGGGCATCGTCACGCCGACGCCGAACGCGATCGACTCGCCGGCCGACCCCGCGGTCTGCATGATGTTGTTCTCGAGGATCGACGAGCCGCGCAGGCCCATCTTGCTGAGCAGCCGGAAGAGCGTGATCGCGATCACCGCCACCGGGATCGAGGCGCTCACCGTCAAGCCGACCTTCAGCACCAGGTAGAGCGAGGAGGCCCCGAAGATGATGCCGAGGAGCGTGCCGACGAGGAGAGGCAGCACGGTCAGCTCGGGCAGGATCACGTCGGCCGGGATGAACGGCTTGAACCCGGCGCCGCCGCCGTGGTCCGGGGAGTGGGACGAATCCGCCATACGTTTCCTCCGGAGAGAAAGCTCTAAGCTGTGCCGAAAGCAAGCGTTGGGCCATCCTAGCATGTGGAAATTTCGGGGGCTCCCCACGGCGGAGCGAGGGGACGGCAGGGTGGATCGAGAGGACGGCCGCGACCTCCGCCGTCCCCCGGAGGGGGCGCCCCTCCCCGGTTTCCGGGGAAGGGTCGAGGAGGGGGGTCAGGCCTCGGCGGATTCGAGCTCGAGGAAAGCCTGGCCGCTGCCGGCGAACGGGAAGCGCTCCGCGACCCTGTCGCCCGAGGCCGCGGCTCCGGTCTCGACCAGGAAGGTGAGGATCCGCCGGCCGGCGTCGCCGAGCACGCCCTCGAAACGGAGGCCGACCTCGTAGAAGGCCTCGCCGCTCGCCGCGAACCGCAGCAGCGAGCGGACGACCCGGGCGTCGAGCTCGACCGCGATGCCAGAGACGGAGCAGATCAAGCGGCAGGGCTCCCCGGGGAGCACGCGCGACGCCGCTTCGACCGCGGCGCCGAAGAGGCCGAAATTGACCACGCGCACTTCGACGGTGCGCGCGGGGGAGGGCGTCGGGGATTCGAGAGGCGGGGAGGACGTCGCGAGAGTTTCCATGATGAAGAGGAGGGACACCGCGCCGCACGCGAGGTGCTAGTCGGGGTCTGATGTAGAGTCGCCGGCACGTCACGCTCGTCGCGCGCGAGGAGGCTTTTCCCCATGCCCATCCTGCTCTCGAAGCTCCGGGAGAAGCTCCCGGTTCGCCCCCATTGGAAGGACGTCCTGATCGTCGCCCTCGGCCTCGGGCTGGTCGGCGTCTCGGGCTACGCCTTCCGCGACGCGATCGCGCGCGCGACGGCGAAGCTCCAGGCCGGGGCGACGGGAGGGGAGACGGTCTCGGTCTTCGACGTCGTGGTCGACCGCGAGGGCCGGCAGTACGTCGACGTCCTGTTCGACCGGCCGCTCGGCGAGGGGCTCCAGGGCCAGGTGATCGAGCAGGCGCCGGCCACCGTCACCCCCGCGATCTCCGGCTCCTGGCGCTGGCAGGACACGAACGCCCTGCGCTTCAGCCCGAGCGGCGGCTTCCCGATCGCGAGCGAGTACACCTTCGAGCTGATCCCCGAGCGCCTGCTGCGGCCCGGGCAGGTCTTCTCGGGCGACACCGAGCTCAAGGTGGTGACGGACAAGTTCCTGGTCTCCGGCGTCGACGCGGAGGAGGAAGTGGCCGGGCGCGGCATGATCGCGTTCCACGGCTTCTTCAAGTTCAACTATC
Organism: Thermoanaerobaculia bacterium; assembly: GCA_035607445.1. Taxonomy (GTDB): domain Bacteria; phylum Acidobacteriota; class Thermoanaerobaculia; order Multivoradales; family UBA5704; genus DASYKS01. The sequence goes on from DATMZM010000110.1 coordinate 5,111, forward strand.
CGGTCAACCCGGAGCTGCTGACGGCCAAGGTGAAGCTGATCGACCCGGCGTCGCCCGGCGGCAAGCCGGTCGCGATCAACCTGATGACGAGCTGGACCACCTCCCAGATCGAATTCCGCACCGATCCGATCCGGAAGCAGAAGGACGAGCGGACCGCGAAGATCGTGATCGGCAAGGACCTGACGCCGCAGGCGGGCAGCGTGCCGCTCGGCGAGGACTTCGAGAAAGAGCTGCCGATCGGCTCCTCGATCAAGCTCGCCGTGCGCGGCGTCGAGGCCTCTCCGGGCGAGAAGGAGTCGACCGTCGAGATCCATTTCTCGTCGCCGGTCGACGCGGCGGTCGCCGCCAAGTACGTGCGCTTCGCGCCGGCCGTCGCCTACGAGCCCGCGGCGGACGGCACGACCGTGACGCTGCGCGGGCCGTTCGCCCCGGGTGCCAAGTACGCCCTCACGATCGGCAAGGGGTTGCCGGCGACCGACGACTCGTCCCTCCAGGAGGACTACACGGCCGACGTCTCGCTGCCCGACCTGCCGACCGAAGCGAGCTTCCAGAGCCAGGGGATGTTCCTCTCCTTCTCGGGCAATCGCACGATCGCGATCGACACGGTCAACGTTTCGAGCTTCGACCTCCAGGTCGACAGGGTCTACAAGAACAACCTCTTCTTCCTCTTCAATTACGGCGGTTTCTGGGACGCCGAGACCGCCTGGTCCGAGTCCGAGCTCGACCATGCGCTCGGCGACCGGCTGCAGCGCGAGACGATCCAGGTCAAGGGCCCGAAGAACCGGAAGCTCTCGACGCCGATCACCCTCGACAGGCACCTGCCGGCCGGCGAGCGCGGCCTGTTCCGCGTCGTCGCCACGAAGCCCGACGAGGAGGAGGGGCAGCAGCGCTGGGTGCTGCTCACCGATTTGGGCGCCGTCGCGAAGCGCGGCCCGGCGGAGTTCCTGGTCTGGGTCTCGTCCTTCAAGGACGTGGCCCCGGTCGCGGGCGCCAAGGTGACGTTGATCTCCGATCAGAACCAGACCATGGGCTCGGGGACGACCGACGGCAACGGCCTCTGGCGCCTGCGCGACGCCGGGGCGCTCGCCGACCGCACGCCCTACATGGTGATGATCGAGAAGGGCGCCGATTGGAGCTTCCTCCTGCTCGGCGACATGAAGATCGACCCGACCGGGCTCGACGTCGGGGGCGCCGAGCCGCCGGGCGCCGGGTACAACGCGTTCCTCTACGGCGAGCGCGACCTCTACCGCCCGGGCGAGAAGCTCGAGGGGCTCGCGGTGGTCCGCGACGGCGAGCTCGCCCCGCCCTCGGCCATGCCGGCGATCCTCCGCTGGCGCGATCCGGAGGGCAAGGAGCGCGGCGTCCAGAGGGTCCAGATCGGCGAGCGCGGGCTCGCGCCGTTCACGCTTCAGATCCCCGCCTACGCGACGACCGGCCGCCACACCCTGGAGCTCGAGGTGGCCGAGAAGGTGATCGGCGCCTATCCGTTCCAGGTCGAGGACTTCGTGCCCGACCGGATCAAGGTCGAGATCACGGGGGCCAAGGCCGCGCCCAAGCCGGGCGAGAAGCTCGCCTACCAGGTGCAGAGCAACTACCTGTTCGGGCCTCCCGCTTCCGGCCTCGCTGTCGAGAGCCGCGTCCGCCTGACCGACGCGACCTTCGCGCCCAAGGGCTTCGAGGCGTTCTCGTTCCGCAACGACGAGAGAAAGCTCGAGGACCGCGAGCTGCTGTTCGAGCAGGGCAAGCTCGACGAGCAGGGGCACGCGGACTTCTCGGGGCTGGTGCCGGACGGCCTGCCGGTCCCCTCGTCGCTCGAAGCGATCGTCACCGCCCGCGTGCAGGAGCAGGGCGGGCGCGGGGTCTCGGCCCTCAAGCGCCTGCAGGTCCATCCCTATCCGTATTACCTCGGTCTCAAGCGGCCGAACCCCGATTCGTTCGCCGAGATCGGCAAGGACCAGAGCTTCGACTGGATCGCCGTCTCGCCCGAGGGCAAGGAGACGGCGGCCGGCAGCCTGCGCGCCGAGCTCTACTTCGACCGCTGGAACACGGTCCTCCGGCGCACCGACTCGGGGACCTTCCGCTGGGAGTCGACGCGCGATCCTCTGCTCGAGGGGACGATCAACCTCCCGGCCGGCAAGACCCGCGGCACGTTCAAGCTCAAGCCGAAGAAGTACGGCAGCTACCGCGTCGTGCTCACCGATCCCGCGAGCCAGGCGTCGACCCAGGTCGAGTTCTACGCCAGCGGCTGGGGCTACTCGCCCTGGGCGGTCAAGAACCCCACCCGCCTCGAGCTGGACCTCGACAAGGAGGAGTACGCGCCCGGCGACACCGCGACGATCCAGGTGCGCGCGCCGTTCCCGGGGAAGCTCCTTCTCACCGTCGAGCGCGACAAGATCTTCTTCGTCCAGAGCTTCGATCTCGCGGGCAACACGGGCAAGATCACGCTCCCGGTCGACGGCTCGTGGCGGCCGAACGCCTACGTCACCGCGACCCTCGTCCGCCGCGCGAAGGATCTGGAGCCCGGCTCGGCCGGCCGCGCGTTCGGCGCCGTGCCGATCGCCGTCGATCGGGTCGCGAACCGGCTCCAGCCGGCCATCGCGGCGCCCCAGGAGGTGCGGCCCGAATCGCCGGTCACGATCGACCTCCAGACCCGACCGGGCGCGATCGTGACGGTCGCCGCGGTCGACGAGGGGATCCTCCAGCTGATCGCGCAGAAGACGCCGCAGCCGTTCGAGTTCTTCTACCGCAAGCTCGCCCTCTCGGTCGACAGCTACGACAGCTTCAGCGTGCTGCTCCCCGAAGTGAAGCCCGAGGGAAGCAAGGCGAAGGGGGGAGGCGAGGGGGCCGAAGGGCTGTCGCAGTACGTGCGCACGGAGGGCATCCGGCGCACCGAGCCGGTCGCTTTCTGGTCCGGGCCGGTGACCGCGGACGCCGCGGGCAAGGCGCGGCTCTCGTTCAAGATCCCCGAGTTCCAGGGCGCTCTCCGGATCATGGCGGTCGCGATCGACGGCCGCCGCTTCGGCTCGTCCGAGCAGCTGATGAGGGTGCGCACGCCGGTCGCCGTCCTGCCGACCTTCCCGCGCGTCCTCTCGTTCGGCGAGACGCTTGAGGTGCCGGTGACGGTGAGGAACGACACCGGCCGGCCCGGGACTTTCCAGGTCGTCCTGACCGCGGAGGGGCCGGCGAAGCTCGATGGCGGCACCCAATCGGTCCAGCTCGCGAACGCGAAGGACACGACCGTCTACTTCGCGGTGAAAAGCGGCGAGTCCGCGGGCGACGTCCGGTTCGTCGCGAGCGCTTCGGGCAACGGCGAGTCCGGGCGCTCGACGGCCTACGTGCCGGTGCGCGCCGATCTCTTCCCGATCGCGACCGAGCAGGCCGGCGCGATCCAGGACGAGACGCTCAAGCTCAAGGTCGACGACGACGGGCTCCGAGAGGGAACGATCGTCCGCACGGTCCGGATCGGGCCGGTGCCGCTCGTTCAGTTCACCGGCAAGCTCTCCGACCTCCTGCACTACCCCTACGGCTGCGCCGAGCAGACGGTCTCGACGGTCTTTCCCCTGATCTACCTGGGCGACCTCGCCAAGGACCTCGAGCCCGACCTGTTCGACCCCAAGAAGGGGCGCGGCGATCCGGCGCAGCTGGTCCAGGAGGGGGTGCGCCGTTTAGCGACGATGCAGATCTTCAACGGCGGCTTCGCGCTCTGGCCGGGCGGCCAGCAGATCCACCCCTGGGCGAGCGTCTACGTCGCGCACTTCCTGGTCGAGGCGCGGCGGGCCGGCCATCCGGTCGACGACTTCCTTTACGACGGCGCGCTCAAATGGATCGCGGGCGACGCGGTCAAGAAGTCCGCCTACGGCCAGGAGGAGCTGCAGCGGACGACCTACGAGCTCTACGTGCTCGCCCGCGCCGGCCGCGCGGACCTGGGCACGATGGACTACCTGCGCGACAAGCAGATGAAATCGATGAAGACCGATTCGCGAGCGCTCTTGGCGGGGGCCTACGCCGCGGTGGGCAACAAGCAGGCCGCGGGCGACCTTCTCGCGAACCTGGCCGAGATCGAAAAGATCAACCGGCAGACCGGCGGCAACTTCAACTCCGAGATCCGCAACCGGGCGATCACGCTCCTGGCGCTCCTCGACGCGCAGCCTGCGAGTCCGCGCATTCCCGTCCTGGTCGATCGCCTGGCGCGCGACGCGCGCGACGTCGACACCTGGAACACCCAGGAGAGCGGCTTCGCCTTCGTCGCGCTCGGCCAGTTCTGGAAGCGCCAGGCGGACCGGCCGCCCTACTCGGGAACGGTCTACGTCGGAAGCCGGAAGCTCGGCGCGATCACCAACAAGACGGCGACCTTCCGCAACATCCGGGGCACCGACCCGATCCGGATCGAGATGGCCCAGGGCACGAAGGCGGGCTCGGCCTACTACAGCGTGATCACCCGCGCGATCCCGACCGACGACGCGTTCAAGCCGGAGAACGCCGGTTTGGAGGTCGAGCGCACCGTCCTGACCCGCGACGGCAAGGAGGCCGACCTGAGCAACGTCGAACAGGGCGACTTGCTCTCGGTCAAGACCCGCGTGCGCAGCGTCTCGGGTCCGCTTCTCAACGTGGCGATCGTCAGCCTGCTCCCCTCGGGCCTCGAAGTCGAAAATCCGCGGCTCGAAACCACCGAGCAGCTGCCCTGGGTCAACGACGCGAACCTGCGCGCCGTCCACCAGGACCTCCGCGACGACCGCTTCCTGCTCTTCACCGACCTGCCGGCCAACAGCTGGCAGACCTTCTACACCCTCGTCCGCGCCGTCGCCCCG
>DATMZM010000180.1:0-5231 GCA_035607445.1 Thermoanaerobaculia bacterium
GGCGTCCCAGACGACGAGGTTCGCTTCCTTGCCGGCCTCGATCGAGCCGAGCCGGTCGGCGACGCCCCAGATCCGCGCCGGCTCGATCGTCATCGCGGCGAGCGCCGCGTCCCACGGCAGGCCGTAGGCGACGGCGTTGCCGGCGCCCTGGCGCAGGTTGCGGCCGTTGTGGGCGTCGAAGCTTGCGAAGGCGACGTGGACTCCCGCGGCGGCGAGGCGCGCCGCGTTCTCGAGCGTCGCGTCGAGCGCTTCGAAGCTCTCCGGCCGGTCGTCGAGCGGGTTCAGGATCACCGGCACTTTCGCGGCGGCGATTTCCCTCGCCACCTTCCAGCCCTCGGCGGCGCCGGAGAGGATCAGGCGCAGGCCCTCCTCCTTGGCGAGCGCGAGGGCGGCCCGCAGGTCGCTCGCCCGGTGGCAGTTGACGAGGAGCGGCAGCTCGCCGCGCGCTACGGGTAAGAGCGCTTCCAAGTCCAAACGGGAGAGGGCGTAGGCGCGGCGCCCGGCGCGGTCGTAAGCGTCGCGGTTCTCCCCCCAGTCGCGCGCGTCGGCGAGCGCTTCGCGCAGCTCGAGGAGAGCGGTGGCGCGCGAGCCGCCGGCGCGCTCGGCGCCCGCCTCGCCGAGCAGGACGAACATCGCGGCCGGCGCGCGGACGACCAGGTCCGGGCCGTCGCCCAGATGGATCACCGCCGCCTGGCCGGCGATCAGGCCGGTGCCCGGCTCGGGGGCGACGAGCGCGTGGGTGAGGCCCTCGATCCGGTTGACCGGGATCAGGCTCGAGGCGGGGTTGATCGCGTCGGCGACGCGGAAGGCGGCGCTGATCCGGGCCTCCTTGTTCTCGGCGTCGGCCGTGCCCCTCACCTGGCTGACCTCGACCAGGCCGAGGCGCGACAGGGAGTCGAACAGGCCGGGGGTGATCACCTTGCCGGAGACGTCGATCCGGCGCACGTTCGCGGGCAGGGTCAGGGTCGCGCCGACGGCGCGGATCTTGCCGCCTTCGAGCAACACGGCGCCGTTGTCGATCGTGCCGAGCGGGCCCTCGGTGTGGATCCGCGCGCCGAGGAGGGCGACCGGACCGGCCGGATCCGCGGCGCGGGCCGGGCTCGTTGCGGCCGCGGTGCCCGCGGCGAGGGCGAGGAGGCAGGGGAGAGCGAAGAGGGAAAGCACGCGGCTCATCGGACCTCCTCGCCGCGCAGGCCGAGCTCGAAGTCGGTGCGCGGCTGCCGGCTCGGGTCGCTCCGGTCGTAGGCGAGGGCGCCGTCGACGTAGACCTTCTCGGTCCGGCTGTAGACGCTGAACGGGTCGCCGCTCCAGAGGACGACGTCGGCCATCTTGCCCGGCTCCAAGGTGCCGGTCAGGTCGCCGATCCCCATCGCCTTCGCCGGGTTCGCGGTGATCCAGCGGATCGCGTCCTCCTCGGTGAAGCGGCGGCCGGAGGGTCCGTTCATCCGGTTACCGGCGGCCATCGCCTTGGCGGCCTCCTGGTTCAGGCGCTGGATGCCGTCGGCGGAGTCCGAGTGGACGATCGCGCAGGCGCCGGCCTGCTCGACGAGGGCGATGTTCTCGCGCACGCCGTCGAAGGCCTCCATCTTGAACCCCCACCAGTCGGCCCACATGGCGGAGCAGATGCCCTCGCGCTTCAGGAGGTCGGCGATCTTGTAGGACTCGACGGCGTGGTGGAAGGCCGAGATCTTGTAGCCGAACTCCTTGGCCAGGTCGATCATGTTGGCCATCTCGTCGGCGCGGTAGCAGTGGTTCTGGACCAGGATCTTGCCGTCGAGCACGGCGGCGAGCGTCTCTTTCTCGAGGTCGCGCTCCGGCTGCTCCGCCTTGTCGCCGCGCGCGGCCTTGGCGCGGTACTCGCTCCACTTGCGCCGGTACTCCGCAGCGCCGATCCAGGCCTCCCGCGTCGCCGCGATGTTGCCCATGCGGGTCGAGGGCATGCGCCCCTTGCTGCCGTAGACCCGTTTCGGGTTCTCGCCGCAGGCCATCTTGAGCGCGTAGGGCGCGCCCGGAAAGCGCATCCCCTGCGCCGTCCGGGAGGGCACGTTCTTGAGCGCGACGCCGACGCCGCCGATCAGGTTCGCCGAGCCGGGCAGGACGAGCATCGAGGTGACGCCGCCTTCGAGGGCGAGCGGGAACTGCGGGTCCTGCGGCCAGATCGAGTTCTCGGCGCGGACGTCCGCGGTCACCGGGTCGGTCGCCTCGTTGCCGTCGGAGAGAGCGTCCACCTCGGGCGAGGGGTAGACGCCGAGATGCGAGTGGATGTCGATGATCCCCGGGGTCACCCACTTGCCGGCGGCCTCGACGACCACCGCGTCGGCGGGCGCCGCACCGATCGCGCCGTCCGCGCCGACCGCCGCGACCTTGCCGTCGCGCAACAGGATCGAGCCGTGCTCGATGCGCGCGCCGGCCGCGGTCAGGATCGTCGCGCCGCGGATCAGCGTCGGCCGGCTCGGCAGCGGCCGGTAGGTGGACGGGAACGCGTCCGGGGCCGAGAGCGGAGCGGCGGCAGGGTGGGGCGGGTGGGCCGAGCCACCGGCGCTCGCGCAGCCGGCGGCGAGGCCGAGAACGAAGCCGAGAGCAAGGACGCGCATGGTTCCGTCGGGCTCCTTATCCTTGAAGGCGCCTCAGCAGATCGCAAACCGGCGGCCCGGCGCAAGCCCCGCCGTCCCGGCGCGCCGGAGCGAGCGCGCGAAGCCCCCAGCGGGCCGCGTGCTACGATTCCGCGACCATTGCGTCCACCCCTCCAGCCGGCGCGGCGCCCGCCGCTCCGGCTCGCGACTTCGAGGACCCAGCATGACGTCGCCCATCACCCTCTCCGGCCCCGTCCTGCCGCCCGGGTTGACCCCCGAAAACGTCCTCGCCGACTACGCCCTGGCCTGGCGCAGCCGGCAGGCGAGCCTGATCGGGCGCCGCGAGGTGCTGACGGGCAAGGCGAAGTTCGGCATCTTCGGCGACGGCAAGGAGATCGCCCAGGTCGCCCTCGCCCGCGCCTTTCGGTCCGGCGACGTGCGCTCCGGCTACTACCGCGACCAGACCCTGATGATGGCGCTCGGCCTGCTCGGCGTCGAGCAGTTCTTCGCCCAGCTCTACGCCGACGCCGACCTCGAGCGCGAGCCCTGCTCGGCCGGCCGCTCGATGACCGCCCACTTCGCGACCTGGATGCTCGACGCGAACGGCTCGTTCCTGCCCCAGACCGACCGCTTCAACTCCTCGGCCGACGTCTCGCCGACGGGCTCGCAGATGCCGCGCCTGGTCGGTCTCGCCCAGGCCTCGAAGCTCTATCGCGAGCTGCCCGACCTCGCGGGCCGCACCGCATTCTCGGAGGGCGGACGCGAGATCGCTTGGGGCACGATTGGCAACGCGAGCTGCGCCGAGGGGATGTTCTGGGAGTCGGTCAACGCCGCCTGCGTCCTGCGCGTGCCGATGCTGCTCTCGATCTGGGACGACGGCTTCGGCATCTCCGTGCCGAACGAGCTCCAGGTCGCCAAAGGCGATCTGTCGGCGGTCCTCGCGGGCTTCCGCCGCGAGCCCGGCAGCCGCGACGGGCTCGACCTCTACACGGTCAAGGGCTGGGACTACGCGGCGCTCTGCAAGACCTACCTCGACGCCGCGGAGATCGTCCGCCGCGACCACGTGCCGGCGGTCGTCCACGTCGTCGAGATGACCCAGCCGCAGGGCCATTCCACCTCGGGCAGCCACGAGCGCTACAAGTCCAAGGAGCGCCTGGCCTGGGAGAGCGAATTCGACGGCCTGGCCAAGATGCGGGAATGGCTGCTCGCCGAGAGCATCGCGACGGCCGAGCATCTCGACGCGATCGAGGCGAAGGAGCGGCTCGCCGCGCGCGAAGCCCAGCACCGCGCCTGGGACGCCTTCCGCGCGCCGATCGAAGCCGAGAAGGCGGCGCTCCTGGCGCTCCTCGCAGAGGTCGCGGGCGAAGCGGCTCCGGAAGCTGCCGCCGAGGTGGCGAAGATCGGCGACGAGCTGCGCCGCCAGCCGGCCGCCCTCCGACGCGACCTCTCGTCCGCCGCGCACGCCGCGCTCGTCGCGACCGCCCCGGCCTCCTCCGGCGCGGCCCGCGGGCCGGCTTCCGGACGCCTCGCCGCCTGGCGCCGCGGCTACGAGCGGGCGAACGAAGACCTCTACGGCGCGAACCTGACCAGCGAGACGCCGCGCTCGCCGCTCGCGCAGCCGATCGTCCCGGCCCGCTACGCCGACGCCGCGCCGCAGAAGAACGGCTTCGAGGTCCTGAACGCCTGTTTCGACTCGGCGCTCGCACGCACTCCGGAGCTGGTCGCGATGGGCGAGGACCTGGGCCAGCTCGGCGACGTCAACCAGGGGTTCCTCGGCCTCCAGGAGAAGCACGGCGCGCTCCGCGTCGCCGACGCCGGAATCCGCGAGACGACGATCATCGGCCAGGCGATCGGCCTCGCGATGCGCGGCATCCGCCCGATCGCGGAGATCCAATATCTCGACTACGTGCTCTACGCGCTCCAGATCCTCTCCGACGACTTGGCGACGCTCCGCTACCGCTCGGCCGGCAAGCAGGCGGCGCCGGTCATCGTGCGCACCCGCGGCCACCGGCTCGAGGGGATCTGGCACTCGGGCTCGCCGATGGCGGGGATCCTGAACCTCGTCCGCGGCATCCACCTCTGCGTGCCGCGCAACATGACCCAGGCGGCGGGGATGTACAACCTGCTGCTCCAAGGCGACGACCCGGCGATCGTCGTCGAGGTGCTCAACGGCTATCGCTTGAAGGAGCGCGTGCCGTCGAACATCGGAGAATTCACCGTGCCGCTCGGCGTGCCCGAGGTGCTGCGCGAGGGCCGCGACGTCACCCTCGTCACCTACGGCGCCTGCTGCCGGATCGCGCTCGAAGCGGCGGACGCTCTCGCGGCCTCGGGCGTCGAAGTCGAGGTCGTCGACGTCCAGACCCTCCTGCCGTTCGACCGCGCCGGGCGCATCGTCGAATCGCTCCAAAAGACGAACCGGATCCTCTTCGTCGACGAGGACGTCCCCGGCGGCGCCTCAGCCTACATGTTCCAGCAGGTGCTCGAGACCCAGGGCGGTTACGCCTGGCTCGACGCCGCGCCCCGCACCCTCACCGGAGCCGCGCATCGCCCGGCCTACGGCTCGGACGGCGACTACTGGTCGAAGCCGAACGCCGAATCCATCTTCGACGCCGTCTACGCGATCGCCCACGACTGCGACCCGCGGCGCTGGCCGGCGCT
>DATMZM010000095.1:0-18104 GCA_035607445.1 Thermoanaerobaculia bacterium
GGCTCCTCCCCTGAGTCTCGCTATCCCCGTGGCCCTGCAGCTGATGGTCTTCCTCCGGCTCCTAGTGCCCAGTCAGAGGGTGGCCGTCGCAGAGGCCAATCCCGTCTTCCAGAACAAGCTAAGGATTTATTGGAACTCGTCACGGCTAGAGCTGATCGCGACCTGCGTAATGATACCCATCGGCCTCCTCGCTGCATTCGCGAGCGAGGACAATTGACGCTGGACAAAGGCCGCTGGTGTGTCGGGTCAGCCTTGATTCATCCGCGCCTCTTCCCCCCCTTCCTCGGATCTTTGCCGGCCAAGAGATCCCGAGAGAGACGCAGTTCCTGAGCGGGGCCTTCTTCAACATCTCAGGCAGGCGACAACGGCGAGAGCCCCGCATTTTGCGCGGGGCTCTTGGGAGGGCGCTGGCTTCCGCGATGCCCGAGCCCGGATGTCGAAGGTTCGGTGGAAGTCCTTCCCGATCACCTCAATGCTTTGGTGTCGGTCTCGTAGATCGGCACGCGGAGCTCAATGCGAGATGGTCAGGCCTTGCGGGAACGCGTTCAAGACGGCGGTCGGGACTTCCTTGACGACCAGGTTCGGGTCGAAGCCGTAGGCGTTGAACACCGCCCGGGACGCGAACTGGCAGCGCTGCCCCCAGGTGAGGAGGTAGAGCGTCCTGTCCGCTTGACCCTGCACGACCTTCGCACCGCTCGAGAGCGGCGGTCCGAGCGGAATCGAATTGAGATCGTCTTGTGAAATCGTCTGGATCGCATCCCAGGCCGAGCAGAGAGAAGAAGGCGTCCGTCGGCTCGTCCGCCGGAGGTGAGCGAAGGCTCCGACGCGTCGGGCGACGCGTCGGCCGACGCGTCGAACAGCCGCTTTCTCGCCGTGTTCCCGCGGCGAGCGGTGGCATGCTTGTTGCGATCGAGCAATCCGTCCATCGAACAATCAAGGAGGAGAAGCAACATGAGCTTTGTGGTAAATGTCATGGAAACAACAACCACGCCTCTTCCCGATCAGGTACCGGCGTCATGGACCCCGGTGACCACTCTCCCGAACGTCTTCTTCGATCCCGTGGGCCGGGTCTTCCTGATCGACGCGTTCGGACAGTTCGATCTGTCCTTCGACGCGATCGGCTTCAGCTTCGATCAGAACGCCGTCATCTTTGCGAATCCCAGCCAAACCACTGTAACGATCCTGAGCCAGAGCATCTCCAACGTGACGCTGCAAGTGACCCTGACCGAGGGCGTCCCTTTCGCCCGCTTCGTCGACTTTCAGCTCGTCGATTCGAACGGCGGAACGATGGACCCCACGATCGTCAACGACCCACACACCTGAACGCCGCTGGCACAAATCAGATCAATCCCTGTCAAAGCGCAACGCGCAAGGAGGATGCCATGGCCATGCCGCTCGTCGCCTCGAAAGTGAGCGACGGAAATCTGGAAGTTCAAATCGACAAGAGCCGCTCGGGAGCTTCCCGCTTCGCCACCGACTTCGCGTCGCCGGGGGTAGTCTTCGACGGAGAGGGCCGAAAGGCCACGATCGAATTCCTGATCCACGATGAGAGCGGCGACGTCCTCGATTCGACGATCGTCAACGATCCGCCCGCTCAGGAGCTCGGCTCCTTCGCTCTGGACCCGATCGACATGTCCTGTGACATCTCCTTCGCCGCGGACGGCGCCTTCGTGTTTTCTGACCCTGTCTTGCCATCGGGCATGACCTTCAACGTCGCCAGCCGGACCGGGAGCATCTTGCCTCCCCCTGGGCTCTACAACCTGACGTTCAATACGAGCTTTGCGCTCAAGGCCACCGCGATCAGTTTCCCGAATGGACAGCCGAGCAACGTCACCTGGTCTCAGACCGACAACGTAAACAACACCTCCAGCTTCACGGTGAGCATCCATCTGCCGAATCAGGCACCGCACGGGATCAGCTATCCGCAGACGGTGGCGTTCCTGATCCACGCCGTGAATGGCAAGAAGGCCGATCCGACGATCGTCTGCGACCCGCATACCTGATCGCGCTTGGTCGGTGGATCAGCTGGACGCCGGCTGCGCGGCGAGCTTTCGGAACTCCGGATCGCCGCGCAGGCCGTCGAACCAGGGGAAGGAGAACCAGCGCGGCGCGCAGCCGAGAGCGACGGCGCGCTGGGCGTTGGTGAGCGCCGAGAGCTTCTCGCCGAGGAGAGCGTAGACGAGCGAGGACTCGTAGGCGACCTCCTGATTCTTGGGCGCGAGACGGACGGCCGCCTCGACCGCCCGCACCGCCTCGGCGCCGCGGCCGAGGTGGGCGAGCGCCTGCGCGCGCACGGTCAGCAGCTGCGGATCGCTCTTGGCCGCGGGGTCGCGGTCGATCCGCTCGACGACCGCGCGGTAGTCCTCCGCCGCCGAGTCCTTCCGCCCGAGGAGCTGCCGGCTGTCGGCGAGCCCGAGGCGGGCGAAGGGGTTGCCCGGCTCGATCTCGGCGGCGCGCGCGAAGGTCGCCGCGGCCTCGGCGTAGCGGCCGAGCAGGAACTGGGCCGTGCCGAGGTTGTTGAGCTGCGCGAAGCGCGGCGCCTTGCGGACGAGCTCCGCGTAGAGGGCGGCGGCGCGCGCGGGATCGCCCGCGGAGAGCTCGACCTGCGCCAGGAGAGACGTGCCGTCGGCGTTGTGCGGGGCGCGGGCGAGAAGCGTCGTCAGGTGGCCGCGCGCGGCGGCGGTCTCCCCCTGCTGCACCTCGAGCCAGGCGAGGCTGCGCAGCATCTTGGTCGAAGGGTGGCTCGCGACCGCGGCACGGAGGATGCGGAGCGCCTCCTCCGGCCGGCCGCGCGCGCTCGCGAGCAGAGCGCGGCGGTCGAGCACCTGCGGATCGCCGGGAGAGAAGCGCGCGAGGTCCGCAAGCGTCCGCTCGGCCTCGTCGAGCCGGCCGCCGTCGTAGGCGGCGGAAAACGCGGCGACGAGCGGGCGCGGGTCGCCCGGCGCCAGGTCGCGCGCGGCGCGGGCGCTGGTCTCTGCGCGCTCGAGGTCGCGCGGGTCGCGCGACGCGGCGTAGCGGAAGCGGGCGACCTCGGACTCCAGGAGGTGGGCCTCGAGGAAGCGCGGCGAGCGCGCGCGGATCGCGGCGAGGTCCGCGAGGACCGGCGCGAGGTCGGCGTCGCCGCGCGCCTCGAAGCGGGCGCGCGCGCGCAAGTAGGCCGCGAAGTCGCCGCTCGCGACGTCGAGATCGCCCGCTCCGGCGCGCGCCTCGCGCTCGGCGTAGGCGGCGCGCAGGTGGGCGGCGACCGCGCGCGCGGCGAGCAGGGGATCGTCGGCCGGCACCGCGAAGCTCGCGGCGGCGGCCAGGTTGCCGTCTTGGCCGCGAACCCGCTGGAGCGTCACCTGGCAGGTTGCGGCGCGGCAGTCGAGGCGGGTCGCGACGACCTCGCCCGCGGCGAGCGCGCGGGCGACCGCGCGCGGCGCGACGACCCCGCCCGGCGGTCCCGCCGCCGCGTCGACCTCGTCGGGGGACTTGACCGCGACGCCCGCGAGCGCCGAGAGCGCCTGGATCTGAGCGACCCGCACGCCGGTCGAGAGGAGGGCGTTGTCGCCGGCCTCGCTCGCGCCCGCGACCCTTGGCGCGAGCACGGCGACCTCGAGCGGAGAAGGCGGCGGCCGGAGCGCCCGGTAGGCGGCGACGCCCAGGGCCGCGAGCGCGACCGCCAGACCGGCGGCGAGCGCCCCGCGGCGGCGCGCCCGGCGCGACCCCGCAGCTTCCGGAGCCGCCGAGCCGGGCGTCGCGGCGAGCCCGGCCTCGGCCGCCGGCGCCCGGCTCGCGAGCGTCGGGGGCTCGGCCCACGAAGCGGTGGCGAGAGCGGGCTCGACGAGCGTCGGCGCCTGGCTCTCGCGCGTCGAGGGCTCCGCCCACGAGGCGAGCCGGCTCGCGACCTCGGCGGCGCTCCGCGGCCGGTGGAGAGGGTCCTTCTCGAGCAGGCTCTCGACCACCTCGGCGAGCCCGGAGGGGCACGCGGGCGCCGCGACCGCGAGCGGGTCGGGCGTCGCGTTCAACACCTTCTGGAGGGTCGCGAGCTGGTTCTCGCCCGAGAACGGCGAGCGGCCGGCGAGCGCCTCGTAGAGCAGCACGCCGAGCGAGAAGAGGTCCGAGCGGAAGTCCGCCGGCTCGCCGCGCGCCTGCTCGGGCGCCATCGAGCGGCTCGTGCCCATGACGAGCCCGGTCGCGGTCAGGTCCTCGCCCTCGAGCGGCCGCTTCGCGATGCCGAAATCGGCGATCTTCGCCCGGCCGTCCGGCGTCACCAGCACGTTCTCGCTTTTGAGGTCGCGATGGACGATGCCGTGGCGGTGCGCTTCGGAGAGCCCCTGGGCGACGTCGCGGCCGATCGCCGCCGCCCGCCCCGGGGCGAGGGGCCCCGCGTTGACCAGGTGGCGCAGCGTCGTCCCCGCGACGTATTCGAGGACCAGGATCTCGTCGGCGCCCTCGGTCAGGACGTCGTAGATCTGGACGATCGCCGGATGGTTGAGCCGCGCCGCCAGCCGCGCCTCGCGCCGGAAGCGCTCGCGCTTCTCGGCCGAGACCCCGCCGAGCGCGCGGATCCGCTTGAGCGCGACCTGGCGATCGAGCCGCTCGTCCTGCGCCAGAAAGACTTCGCCCATGCCCCCGGCGCCGAGGCGCTCGAGGAGCCGGTACGGGCCGACCCTCTCGGCCGGGCCGCCGGAGGAGGTCATCCGCCCGCCTCGCGGACCGCGAGTCCGACCTCGCGCAGCCGGCGCGCGAGGGCCCGGCGCGAGACCTCCAGGCGGTCGACCATCCGGTCGAGGTCTCCCGCGCACTCGGCGTGGCAGGCGGCGATCTCCTCGGGGCTCAAGTCCCCGGCCGTGCGCAGCGTCGGGTGGAGGGCGATCCGCTCGTAGAGCGAGGGGCGCGAGACGCCGAGCGCCGCCGCCGCGGCCTGGAGGTCGTAGCGATGGGCGCGCATCGCCGCCGCGACCTCGGCGTCCGAGAGCTCGCCGGCCCGGCGCCGCGGGGGCGCCGCGGCTCGCTCCTCGCCGCGCCCGGTCGCGACCGACCGCGCCTGGGCCTCCGCGGCGCGCCGCGCGCCGGTCGCGCCGGTCGGATCCTCGGCGAGCAGGCGCTCGACCGAGGGCGTCACCGCGAAGCGCTCCTGGCCGCGGCTCGCGATCGCGAGCTGGCGCGCGACGTTGCGTAGCTGGCGGACGTTGCCCGGCCACGGGTGGCGCGCGAGCCGCGCGACCAGCCCGGCGGGGAGCCACGCGGCCTCGGGGTCGTCGAGCCGGGAGGCGTCGCCCACGCGCGCCAGCTTCTCGCGCAGGAAGTGGAGCAGCAGGCGGCCGAAGTCCTCGCGCCGGTCGGAAAGCGGCGGCAGCCAGATCACGTAGCCGCCGAGGCGATGGAGGAGCGGCGCGCGGAAGTCGCCGCTCTTCGCCCGCGCCTCCAGGTTCGAGTCGGTGGCGGCGAGCACGCGCACGTCGACCCGGTCGGCCGCCTGGCTGCCCACGGCGTAGATCTCGCCGGTCTCAAGCACGCGCAGGAGCATCGCCTGGACCTCGGCCGTCACCTCGCCGATCTCGTCGAGGAACAGAGTGCCGCCGTGGGCGCGGCGGAAGAAGCCCTGGCGCGCCTGGACCGAGCCGGTGAACGCCCCCTTGACCGCGCCGAACAGCTCCGCGGCGGCGAGCGTCGGCGGCACGGAGCCCAGGTTGACGCCGACGAAGGTGCCCGAGCGCCGGCGGCTCGCCGCGTGGACCGCGCGGGCGACCAGCTCCTTGCCGGTGCCCGTCTCGCCGCGGATCAGCACGGGGACGTCGAGATCGGCGACCTGGCGGATGTCGAAGCGGACCCGGGCGAGCCCCTCGCTCGCGCCGATCAGGCCGAAGTCCGCGCCGTCTTTCTCGGGCGCGGAGCGGCGCAGGTGGAGGAGGAGGACGATCCGCTCGGACAGCTCGAGGATGACGCCGCGCTCGAGGCTCGCGCGCGGGAAGGTCGCCTCGCCGGCCAACGGTGCGCCGTCGGCGACCACGCGCGTGCGGCTCGCCCCGACCACCAGGCGCACGCCCCCCTCGGCGCCGGGCGCGAACAGGAGCGGCTCGCGCGAGAGGTGCCGGTCGCCGAGGGGAGCGCCCGTGCCCGCGCCCGGAGCGGCGAGCTCGGGCGCGAGCCGGCTCAGGGGACAGGGCCGCCCGCGCGCGAGGTCCGGGAGCAAGGCGACGTCGCCGACGCGGGCGAGGTCGGGATGATGGACGACCGTGAGCGCGGGGATGGCCGGGGCCGGGCCCAGCACCGAGTCGTCGAGGCTTGCTCCCACCGGCCCGAAGGTCGAGCCGAGGGATCCTGTGGGCTCCATGTGAGGGAGCATTTTAGCGAGGTTTCGCGCGGCGTCGAGGGGCTTTCTCGCGGTGCTCGAGGAGGCGGGGGGGCGCTGTTGGGACGTGACGGCGAGGTGGCCGATTCAGATGCCGCCCTGGTGCGCCCGTTCCGGCCAGTTGCAAGGCGCCGTTCTTGACATCGCCGCATCACCGCACCTATCGTCGTGCCATGCGAACGACGCTGCAACTCGATGAAGACATCTACCGTGCGGCCAAGAGCCTCTCGGAGTCGGAGAACCGCAGCCTCGGAGAGGTGGTTTCGAGCTTAGCCCGACGCGGGCTCGCTCCCGTGCGCCCGGTGAGCGAGCGCAACGGCCTGCCGATCTTCGTCGTGCCCCCGGACGCGCGGCCCGTGACGACCGAGATGTTGAAGGCGGCGCTCGACGACGAGATGGTCGAACCCGATGGCCGCGCTCCTCGACGCTAGCGTCCTGTTTGCTCTCGCTTGGCCCCATCACATTCACCACGAGGTTGCGCACGGTTGGTTCGCGACCCGTTCCGCAGAGGGATGGGCGACCTGCTCGATGACTCAAAACGCCTTCCTGCGACTTTCTTCCAATCCCGGGATTCATCCGGAAGCCTGCAGTCCGATCGAGGCGATTTCCGCTCTTCGCGGGTTCACCAACCATCCGGATCATTCTTTTCTGGCGGACGACTTGGAGCCCGTGGCCTCGCCGGTCTTCTCGAACCTTCAAATCGTCGGCTACCGCCAGATCACGGACGCCCACCTGCTGACCTTGGCCGTTCGACATGACGGACTCTTCGTCACCCTCGATCGGAGGGTCGGCCACTTGGTCCCGGTGCGGTCAGGCTTGGCGAAGTACCTGGTCTTGCTTCCCGAGGAATGATTCGAAGCCCGTTCTCTCGCCGCAAGGAACGCGGCGCCGCCCCCTCAGAGCGCCGGGAGGCGGGGGACGTTCAAGAGGGCGAGGCGCGGGGTCGGCCCTTCCCATTCGACGACGGCGAGCCGGGCGTGGTCGAGGCGCAGGCGCCGGTGCAGCGGGGCCGGAGCGCCGAGGACCGCGACGGCGAGGAGGATGCGCAGCTGGTGGCCGTGCCCGACGACGATCGCGTCCGCGGCTTCGGGAAACGCGCTCGAGAAGAAGGCGAGAGCGCGTTGCCCCGCCTCCTCGAAGCTCTCGGCGCCCGCGGGATAGCGGGGCGGCACGCCCTGGCGCCAGGCCTCGAAGAGCGCGCCCGCGCCCGCCGCGCGGATCTGAGCCTCCGTCCTGCCCTCGAAGGCGCCGAAGCCGAGCTCCGCCAGGCGGTCGTCGAGCCGGATCGGAACCTCTTCTCCGATTCCTCCGGTCCGGCGCCGCGCGATCGCCTCGGCGGTCTCGACAGCGCGCCGGCGGGGCGAGGAGTAGACGGCGGCCGCAGGGCACCCGGCGAGCGCCTCCGCCACCCTCTCCGCCTGCTCGCGGCCCAGGGCGTCGAGAGCGGGATCGCTCGCGGAGATCATCCGGCCGGCGGCGTTGTCCTCCGTGCGGCCGTGACGGACCAGGATCAACCGGCGGGTCATGCCGGAGCCTCGGCGGCGCCGCCCGGGCCGGGCGGCAGGTCGCGCCAGAGCGCGAGGAGGAGGTCCGAGCGTTCCACCTCCCCGGCCGCGCGCAGCTGCTCGCTCGCGATCCGGACGATCGCGCCGTCGCTCGCGTCCGCTGTGCCGCTCGCTTGGCGGAGGTGGAAGAGGCCCGGCTCCGCCTTGCCCGAGCGCAGCCACCACTCGCCGAGCGCCAGGTGCGTCTCGCGCTGGCCGCGGGCGAAGCCGACCTCCCGGTGCAGCTCGAGCGCGTTCTCGAAGTCGAGCCGGGCCTCCGGCGACGGAGCGGACGGCGCGCTGTCCATCTCCATCCGCAGCACGCCGCGGTACTGGTAGGCGATCCCCATCGAGCGCCGGGCGCCGGTCAGGGAGCTCCACTCGGCCACCCGGTCGACCACCCGGCGCGCGTCCTCGCGCCGGTTCACGAAGCGGAGCGTCTTGGCGTAGGAGATCAGCACGCTGTGGGTCGCGATCCGCGGGTCGCTGATCGCGATCGCCTCCTCGTAGCTCTTCAAGGCCTCCGCGAAGCGGCCCTGGGCGCGCTCGCGCTTGGCGCGGTTGCGGCACGCCCTGCTCTTCGCCATCGGCGTGCCGCAAAAGGCGGCGAGGGCGAGCTGCTCGTCGAGATAGCGGTCCGAGAGGCGGCGGTGCTCGGCCGTCGCCTCCGGGTCGGTGCCGGCGAGCGCCTCGGCCTGGCGGTCGTGCAGCTCGCACAGGTCGGCCGCCGTCTCGAGCAGCAGCTCGCGGTCGTCGAAGCGGCGGGCGATCGCCTCGCACTGCGCGTAGGCGTCGAGAGCGGCCTCGACCTTGCCGTGGGTCGAGAAGATGTCGCCCAGGCTGTTGAAGGCCCAGCCGCGGAGCGCCGATTCCTCGCCTTCGCGGATGATCTCGCGGCAGAGCTCGCGCGTCTGGTCGTACTCGTTGGCGAGCTTGAGCGCCTCGGCCCGCTCGAACTTGAGAGCGAGGGGTGCCTCGCCGGGCGGAAACTCCGCGCGCGTGCCCGCCGCGAGCGCCTTGGCGAAGAGGCCGCTCGCCTCGGCGCCCGACTGCAATCGCATCGCGTGGCGCGCGGCCCGGAGCAGCAGCGGCACCGCGTCGGCGTCCCGGCCGGCGAGATAGAGGTGCTCGCCGACCAGGGCGTCCCAGCCTTCGGCCGCGGCGCGCGGCAGCTTGCGCACCACCTCCGCCACCTCGCCGTGGATCCGCCGCCGCCGGATCTTCGACATCGAGAGATAGAGGACGTCGCGGATCTTGCCGTGGGAGAACTCGAACGTCTCGTCGTCGGCGCTCGTCTCCTTGATCAGGTCGAGGCTCATGAACGATTCGAGGTGGTCGAGCAGCTCGGCCTCGGTCGCCTTCGACAGCTCGAGGAGGACCGGGAACGCGAAGCGCCGCCCGATCACGGCGGCGGCCTCGAGCTGGCCGCGCTCGCCTTCGCCGAGGAGATCGAGCCGGGCGAGGATCGCGTCCTCGACGGTCTGCGGCGTGACCCAGTCCTCGACGTTCCTAAAGACGCGCCAGACGCCGTCGACCTGGCGGATCGGCGAGGTCTCGGCGCCGTTCGCGAGCGCCCGCAGCAGCTCGCGCACGAAGAGCGGGTTGCCCTCGGTCTCCCGGAACAGCCGGTCGTAGAAGGGGGGCGAGAGCCGGCACGGGGCGCCGAGCACCGCCTTCGCCATGTCCGGCAGGCTCTCGCGCTTGAGCGGCGCGAGGCGGAGGAGGCGCGCGCGGTCGGTCGAGCGGCGCACGGCCGCCAGGAGGAGCTTGAGCGGATGGCTGCCCGAGAGCGTGCTCTCGACGCGATCGGTCCGGTAGGCGCCGAGGACGACGACCGGCCCCTCGCGCAGGCGGGCGAGGAGACAGAGCAGAGCGTCCGCGCTGCCCGCGTCGATGCGCTCGAGGTCGTCGAAGAACAGAGCGATCGGGGCGGCCTTCGGCCGCGACGCCGCGCGCTCGAAGGGTGCGAGCAGCAGGTTGACGAAGGTCGCGATCAGGGCGTCGCGCCGCTGCACGGGGTCGGCGCCCGGCTGCTCCGCGATCGCGGCCATCTGGGCCTGGATCGAGGCCGGGCCGTAGACCGCGGCGAGCTGCTCGGCGACCCCGGCCTCCGCGCTCAGCTGGCGCGTGATCTCGCGGATCGGGAAGAACGACATCCCCTCGTGGAACGGCTCGCAGACGACGGAGAGCACGCGGAAGCCGAGGTCCTGGGCGAGGGCGATGCCGGCGCGCGAGAGGGCGGACTTGCCGACCCCGCTCGCGCCCGCGAGCAGCAGCATCTGCGGCGTGTCGGGAGCGCCCTCGCCGACCGCCTCGAGAGCGGCGCGGATCTCCGCCAGCTCCAAGTCGCGGCCGTAGATCTCGATCCGCCGCGGCGCCGGGGGAGCCTCGGGGGCAGGTCCGCCGTCCGGCTCCTCCCGCGCCGCGGGCGGGGGAAGGGTCGCCGGGATGGCCGGGGCGGTTTCGGTCTCGCTCGCCGGAAGCCGCGCGAGCAGGTCGAGCAGGCGCTCCGCCGCCGTTTGCAGGTCGAGCTCGGGCGAGAGCGTCAGGCCCTGCTTCAGGCGCAGGCCGTACGGCGACTCGATCCGGCGGCCGTCGGGCAGCGTCTCCAAGTAGAGCGGCACGACGCGGTGCGACTCCGGGTTCTCGCGGGCGTGCTGGATCGCCGCGGCGATCTCCTCGCGCTGGTAGAACGCCTGCGGCGTGCGCGTCGAGACCAGGACGACGCTGATCCGCGAGCCGCGCTGCGCGCGCGGCAGCTCGACGTCCCAGTCGTCGCCGAGCATCAAGCTGCGCGAATCGAGGAACGGCCGCGACCGCCCGGCGAGCAGATCGAACAGCCGCTCCGCGGTCGCGGAGTCGGGCGCGGCATGAGCGAGGAAGAAGTCGTACATCGTCGCGTGAGAGGACCGCGCGGCCGGCCGCAGAGGGCCGCACGGCGTTTCCGGGATGCCGGAATTCTATGCGCAATCCTTCAAGGCGCCGAGCCGGCCTCCGCCCTCGCGGTTCGGCACTTGGCCGCGGCACCGGCGAGGTGGTCTTCGATGTCCTTCTCGCGGTCTTTGAGGATCGACTCCCGCACCAGTTGCTTGGGCACCTCCCTCTCCTCCTCAACGATCGAGCAGAGGAGGGCCTGCGCGTCGTCCGTCCCCATCCCGAGCAGGTCGAGGAAGCGGTCCGCCGCGTCGAGCCGGCCCCAGAGGTAGTCGGACTCGCGGCCGAAGCGGGAGAGGAAGGCGCCGAAGTGCGCCGCCTTGGCGCCGACGAGCTTCTGGGCCGCCGTGCGCCGGCCGAGCAGCGAGGCGTCGTTGGGGCTCAAGCGGTAGACCTGGATCTCGCGGAACTCGCCGACGTCCGAGAAGGCGACGTAGGGGTAGATCTGCCGGTCCCAGAACGGGAACCCGAGGTAGCGCACCAGGATCCCCTTCCGCTCGTCGAGCGTCAGCCCGCCCGCGAGCCGCTTGAAGTCGTCGAAGGATCCGTCGCGCTCCCGCTGCTGGAGGGCGTTGAGCACCCGGCCGAGCTTCTCGCGCATCGCGGCGAGCGCCGCCCGGTTCCCGGCGTCCGCGAGGAATTGCGCCGCCTGCTCGTCGAGAGGAACGCCGGCGAGGCCCCCTTCCCGCGGCCAGGGGCGGAGGTGGCAGAAGACCGCGCCCAGGGAGTCGAGCTCCCGGCGCAGGTCCGGGTCCTTCGACGTGCCGCGGATCAGATCGCTCAGGTTCTCGACCCGGTTCGCCGCCGCGGACTTCAGCTGGTCGAGCACCCTGCGCTTGTCGGCGGACGGCCGCGGGTTCTCGTAGCGCTGGTCGATCCAATCCATGACGAAACGCAGCTGCCGGCGCTGGTAGCCGATGTCGAAGTCCTCGAGGAAGCTCCGCTGGGCCGCCCGTTGGGCCCGCTGGACCGCGGGATCTTCGCCGCCGTCGATCAGCTTTTCCTCGCCGGCCCATCCCGCGATGATCCTCGCGAGGAGCGCGCGCTGAGCGCTCTCCGGCGGATAGTCGCAGCCGCCGCTCCCCGCGATGACGGTCACGAACTGATCGAGCACGGAGTGCACCCGCAGATTGATATAGCTGCGGCCCGGCGCGTCGAGACCCCTTGCGGCCGCGGTCTCCCTCTTCTCCGCATCCGCCTTGTCGGCGAGCCCCAGGTCGGCGGCCTCCTCGACCTTCCGGCGCACCGTCCCGAGGTCGCCCCGGGTCGCCGCGTCGAGCGCCTGGCTCAGCTCGCCGGGGTCGTAGCCCATCGCGCAGGCGAAGCGCTGCGCGACCGGCAGGTCCGCGAGGTGGTCGCAATCCCCGGCGCCCGCCCGGTCGGCGTTCTTGGCCGCCTGCTCCTCGGCCTTCACGATGTCGCGGATCCGGGCGAGGTCCGCGTTGTGCGCGGCCACGTCGACGAGGTTGTCGAGGATCGGCTGCGAGCTGGGGATGCCGGTGAGACCGGCCCAGATCGTCTTCAGAAGGCCCGGGTTCCTCGGCTTCTCCCGGATCCCCTGCGGCGGCCGCCCCGGGTCCGGCTGGAGGTAGAGCAGGGTGCGGCGCACCTCCTGGTCCTGGGGGCGGCTCAGGATCTCCGCGATCGCCGGCCCGAAGGGGTGGTTGTCGAGCACCCCGCCGTCGACGAAGTAGGTGTTCGTCGCGTAGTCGCTCCTCTCGTCCGGCTCCTGGAGCTGATAGTTGCGGAAGAAGCTCCCGGCCACGCGGTCGAGCGGCGCGGGCGTCACCGTTCCGGCAGGGGGAGGGCCGGAGGCCGCGACCCTGTCGAGCCGTTTCAGCGTGTCGGCCAGGTTGAGCGGCGGAAAGACCCCCGGGATCGACGACGAGGCGCGGGCGGCGAAGGCGAGGGAGGGCGTCCACTCGGGGCAGAAGTGGTCGATCTCGCCCGGCGGCCGGGAGAGCTTGGGATCGCATCCCCGGTTGACCCCCGAGTAGGCGAAGTGGAGCACGTGCCGGAAGCGCTTCTCGATCGCGGCGGCCGGACTGCCGACGACGAGGTTCTGCGGGTAGCCGTAGCGGTCGGTGGTGGTGACGAAGAGGTCGAGCCGGTAGCCCCCCGGCAGGAGGCTCGGATAGCGCGGGCTCGGGCGGCCCTCGCGCTCGAGCTCGATCGCGTCCATCCGGTTGAGCGCGTCGAAGAGCCAGCCGACCAGCGCATTGCCGTCGATCGGCGCGCGGCCGACGAGCACCCGCAGCAGGCCGAAGTAGCCGTTGGTCAGCCGCGCGAGCGAGGCCTTCTCGAGCCAGAGCTCGGTCAGCTCGTCGACCGGCAGGTCGTGCGCGAGCGCCTTGGCGAGGATCACTCCGTTGATCCCGCCCGCCGAGGTCCCGGCGATGACGTCGACCAGGACCCGGGTGCGGACCCCTTCCGGGTCGTTCGCCCACTGCTCGAGCAGGCGCAGGTACCACTGCCGGGTCGAGCCGGTGAGCTTCCGGCCGCCGTCCCCCGGCTCGGGCTGCCGCCGCAGGTCGATCGCCTGCTGCATCCGCGCGTCCGCCTTGGCGTCCTTCTCGAGAGCCTTCGAGGCCTGGACGAGGCGGAAGAGCTCCTTGGTGTTGCCGTGCATGTAGATGGCGAGCGAGCTGCCGCCGTAGCAGACGAGCGCCAACCGCACCTCGCGCACCCTCCCGGCCTCGTCCTTGCGGAAGAGGGCCCGCTCGCCGTTCAAGGACTGGACGGGAGCCGCCGGCTCCTGCGCCCGGACGGGCCCGGCGAAGCCCGCCACCGCGCAACCGATCAGCCCGGCCACGGCCAGCGTTCGAGATCTCGACATGCGGTCCTCCGCGCGACGTCCGAGGCCCGCTCGCAGCTGCAGGAGGCTGCGCCCGGGCCGGCGCGGCGCGCGGGCAGGGGCCTTCTCGAGACGGGGCGAGCAGGTGCTGCCGCATCATACACTTTAGCTCTCGCTTTGTTTCACCCACCCCGTTGCGAAGGCCCCCGCCGGCGCGCCCTCGCGGGCTCACTGCGCCAGCACCTCGCGGAGCGCGCGGATCGAGGGCAGGAAGAAATATCCTCCGCCGGTGGGGATCACCCACTCCGCCCGGGTCGCCAGCTCGGCCTGCTGGAGGCCGTCGCCGAAGAGCAGGCAGCGCCGCTCCCGGCCTGCGCCGGGCTCCCCGTTCTGGCCGATGAAGACGTCGTGCCCTCCCGGCGTCTTCGGGCGGGTGGGGTCTCCCATCCACCGCGCGAGCAGGAATTCGAACTGCGCCTCGATCGACGCCTGGATGCTCAGGAACAGGAGGCCCCGGTTGCCCTTTTCCGAGTCCTCTCCCGCGGCGGCGGGGTCCGCCAGCGGTTTCCCGAAGGGGATCCCCGTGCGCAGGAGGCGGCGGGCGTAGGTCGAATCCCGGCCGCCTAGGTCGGAGCCGGAATCCCGGACGTTGACCTTGCGGATGTGCGCGGCCCAGGGACAGGTGATCCCGGCGGGATCCGCCTTCGCCATCGGGAACGGGTCCTTGAACCCGCCTTTGAGCGCGAACGCGGCCGAGTCGGCGTCGAACCGGAAGTTGTTGTTGGCCCGGCGCTCCTCGCCCAGATTTGCGTCGTCCGTCCGCGGCACCCGGTTGACCGGAGCGCCGCTCGGCCAGCGTCCGACCAACCGCGCCGCCAGGTATTCGGGGGTGAAGGCGTCGAAGCCCGGGAGCTTCCGCAGCCGCTCGGATTCCTGCCGCAGGGTCCGCCGGAACAGCGCCACGTCCTGCCGCAGCCGGCGGAAGACCAGGAACGATCCGTTCCGCGTCCACTGCGGCGTGGTGGCCGAGGGCGGGCCCGCGAACAGCGGATCGGGGCTCGTCGCCGGGTAGCCGAGCACGAACTCCCCGGGCCAGACCAGGTCCTGCCCGGGGAGCCCCCACAGCCACGCCTCCGGGGTCTGCCGCGGATCGATGGCGCGGTCCTCGACGTAGTCTCCGGGCGCCGCCGAGGCGCGCCCGCGCAAGCCCGGCTGCGAGATGCCGTCGTCGAAGCCGAAGTGCTCGTGCCCGGGCAGGTCGGGCCGGACGTCGCCGTTCTCTTCGTAGGCGATCTCGACCCCGCTGGCGCGCAGCTTTCCCCGCAGCTCGGCGGCCCTCCGGTCGACCTCCGCCCGCGCGTCTCCGGCCACCACGACGAGCGCGTCGAGCGCCTTGCCGCTCGCGCCGACGACCCAGTTCTTCGGATTCCCCTCCGCCGTGGGATCCGTGGGATCTCCCAGCAGCTCCGCCCGCGCCAGGAGGCCCTGCTGGTAGGCCTCGCTCGGGATGTCCTGCGCGCCGGGCGTGAGCTTGGCGAGGCCGCTCGCGGAGAACCCGATCGCGGTGAGCACGATGCGGGGCGCGGCGGCCGGATGGCGCACTTGGCTGGCCTCCCGGGCGGCGCGATAAGCCCGCCGGTTGGCGAGCGTCTGCTGCGCGGTCGAGATGCTGGCCGCGAGCTGCGCCAGGAGCGGCTTGAGCCGGGCCAGCTCCGGGCCGCCCGGATAGCGCAGGCCCAGGAGCGTCATGTGCGGCTTGAAGAAACCGGGGATCGCCAACCCTTGGATGTCGTTCATCTCCAGGATGGGCTCCTCCGGCGGACTCGGCTGGGGCACGATGGCGTCCATGGTGGTTCTCCTTGTCGAGCCGATCTAGTCGGCCAGGATGCGGCGGGAGAATTTCGCCCGCGCGGGCGTTGCGGGATGCACTGCGGCGGCTGGGGCGGCTGCTCCGGCGGCCTCGGCCGCGGCCGGGCCGAGCGGCACCGGAACGGTGCCCTGGTCCACGAAGGCCGGCCGCTTGCCGGGCGGAATGGGAGCGTCGAGCGCGAGAGGACGGCCGAGGGTCGTGGCCTGGTGGGGATCGATGCAGCAGCGGGCGATGCAGGACACCGGCCGGTTGCTCAGGCGGGAGGGGACGGCCGTCCCCACCAGGCGGACGGTGATGCACTCGGCGATCTGTCCCCCGGTTTGGATCGGAACGCCGCCGATCTTGAGCTCGCTCACCGTGAAGCCGCGGGCGGCCGGGACCTCGACGACCAGCCTTTCGATCGTCTGCGGGCCGCCCCGGACGATCCGCACGCAATCGGTCACGCCGCGGCCGTCCGGAGCGCTCCAGCCGCCGAGCTCGATGTGGTCCATGTAGAGCCCCACCGGATTGCGCAGCGTGACGTAGGCGCCGAGCCTCGCCAGCGCGTTGACCGCCGCCCCGATGGTCGGATCGCTATTGCGGTCGGGTCCGCCGTAGGCGGAGCAGCAGATCAAGGCGTCGGGCTCGACGAGCGGCCTGCGGCGAGGGTCCTGGCGCAGGATCGTGGCGTCGGCTCCCAGCTGGATCTCCGCGGTGATGGTGTTCGGAGGCGAGCACAGGTGCACGATGCCGTGGGTGGTGTTCCATTTGTTGTAGGGGTTGTAGTCCCCTTTCTTGACGATGACGAACCCGCCGCGCACGAGGCTTTCCTGGCAGATCAGGTCCTCGGGCTGAACCGCCGGGCTCACCAGCTCCCGATACAGCTTGAGCACGCGGGCCGGGGAGCCCGAGAAGGTATCGAGCGTGCCGTCGCCGACGAGGTCGTAGGTTCCTCCGTAGAGGGCCTGCCAGTATTCGGGAGGCTCGGAGGTGAAGGTGACCCGCAGGATCTGGTCGGTGTCCGGATCGCGGACCACGTGCCATTCGCAATACTCGTTGAGCGAGCGGAAGAAGGTGCGGGTGGCGATCTCTCCCTCGAATCCCGCGCGCGAAAGCGGCGTCAGCTTGTCGGCTTCGCGCAGCGCCCGCTCGCGGCCGAAGCGGCGCGTCTGCTCTTTGGGGAAGGCGTTCCAGGTGACCGCCTGGTCGATCGCGATCCCTCCCGGGTCGAACACCCGGGGGTTGTAGAACTGCACCGGGTCCCCGGGGTGGACCTGACCTTGCTCGCTCGCGATCGAGGCGTTGAACCAATGGATCATCGCGCGGTCCCACTGGTCCAAGAGCCCGGGAAGGTCGTTGAAGTCGGGGAGATGAGCGGGGGGATCGAACCGGTCCAGCAGCGCCTTGATGGCCATGAAGCTTCCTCCTGAGCCTCCATCCCCGGAGCGCGAGGGAGCGCCGTTCTGGGAGTCTCAGGAAGGCAGTGCCGGGAGGTCGGTGCTTATCTCACCCGATGCGACAAAACAGGTGCTCTCTCCTGGGATCGCCTCGGGTGAGCTTCATCTCTCCCCTCCGTCCGAATCCCAGGGGGTCCCCATTCCCTGCTCCATGGCCTTGCGGTAGACGTGGAGGGCCGCGACCAGATCCTCGACCGCGAGCCCGAGGAGCTTGGCGAGGGTGATTTCGTCGGGGCTCCGGCGCCCCGCGATCCGCCCGAGGACCAGATCGCCGAGCTCGCCGGCGATGTGCTCGTCGGTCACCGCCCCCTCGTTGCGCGCCAGCAGGAAATCCCCCGACTCGGCGAAGGTCGACTCCTTGAGGTCGACGAAGAGGCGGGCGCGGGCGACCGCCGCGGCGTCGAGCTCGCGGTAGGCCGGCGAGCTGGAGCCGACCGCGTTGACGTGCGCTCCGGGGGCGATCCACTCACCCAGGAGGACCGGCTCGCGCGAGCTGGTCACGGTGCAGATCAGGTCCGCGCCCGTCACCGCCTCTCGCGCGTCGCCGACCGCCTCGACCTCCACCCCCTTGGCCTTCCAGGCCGCCACGAACGCCGAACGCGACGCGGGCCGGGGGGAGTAGACGCGCACCCGGCGGAGACTCCGCACCTGGCGCATCGCCTCGAGGTGGGTGTGGGCCTGAATGCCGCTGCCGAGGAGGGCGAGATCGCCGGCCTCCGGGCGGGCGAGGAGGCGGGTGGCGAGCCCGGAGACGGCGGCCGTGCGGATGGCGGTGATCGAGGCGCCGTCGAGGATCGCGAGCGGCCGGCCACGCTCCCCTTCGAACAGCGCGACCATCCCGAGGTGCGACTCCTCGCCCTTGGCCCGGTTGCCGGGGAAAACGCTGACCAGCTTGGTCCCGAGAATCCCCCGGCTCGGCCCGCCGTCGAGGGCGGGCACCGGGCCGGTCCAATCCGGCGCCAGGAAGCCGGGCATCTCCCCGAGCAGCCCGGCCCTGTCGGGCGACCAGACGAGGAAACGGCGCGGCTGCCCTCCCTGCCCCGTGGCCAGGGCACGGAAGGCGGCCTCCATGGCGGGAATGCACTCGGCCATCGGCAGGAGCGCTGCCACCTCGCGGCGGTTCAAGAGGAGGATCGGCATACGGGGAGCGGGGAGATCTCGAAGGGGATTGTACTCGCCGTCGATGGCG
>DATMZM010000270.1:0-2629 GCA_035607445.1 Thermoanaerobaculia bacterium
GAGGAGGTCGGCGCGGACGAGGCCCTGCACGCGGACCGGCGTCGCGATGTTGTAGGTCGGCCGGCCGGGCGCGAGCTGCTCGAGAAACCAGAGCCGCTGCTGGGCGAAGGAGAGGGGCAAAGCCTTTCCTTCACGCGGCACGGGCACGAGCGGCGGCTCCCGATGTGCGCTCGGATCGCTTTCCGTCGCGGCCTGCCGCGCGGCCTCGACCCGCCGCGCGAGCGCCGCGAGGTCCTCCGCCTCGAACAGGTCGCGCAAGGGCAGCTCGACGCCGAAGGCGCGGGCGAGCCGCGAAGCGACCTGGGTCGCGAGCAGCGAGTGGCCGCCGAGATCGAAGAAGTTGTCGCTCCCTCCCGCCCGCTCGACGCCGAGGACGTCGGCCCAGACCTCCGCGATCAGCTCCTCGACCGGGCCGCGCGGCGCGACGTACGCGCGGGCGAGCCCGGACGACTCGGGCGCCGGCAGCGCGCGCCGATCGAGCTTGCCGTTCGCGGTCAGAGGCAGGCTCGCGAGCGGCACGAAGGCCGAAGGGATCATGTAGGCCGGCAGCCGCTCGCGCAGCGCGTCCGCGAGGGCGGCGAGCGCCGGGAGATCCACGCCCTCGCCGCCGTGCCCGGTCGCGAAGACGACATAGGCGACGAGCCGCGGCTCGCCCACCGAGGCGCCCTGGCCCTCGGTCCGGGCGAGCACGGCGGCGTCGGCGATCCCCGGCAGGCCGCGCAATGCCGCTTCGATCTCGCCGAGCTCGATCCGATAGCCGCGGATCTTCACCTGGCCATCGATCCGGCCCAGGTACTCGAGCTCGCCTCCGGGGAGCCAGCGCGCGAGGTCGCCCGAGAGGTAGAGGCGCGCGCCCGGCTCCTCACCGAAGGGCGACGGCGCGAACCGCTGCGCGGTCAGCTCCGGCCGGCCCAGGTAGCCGCGGGCGAGGCCCGCGCCAGCGACCGCCAGCTCGCCCGGCACTCCGACCGGCGCGAGGTCGAAGTCGGCGTCGAGCGGATAGACCTGGAGGTCGGGCAGGGCGCGCCCGATCGGGCTCCGGCCCGGAGCCTCGCAGTCGGTCGCCGAAAGCTCGCGCCAGGTGACGTGCACCGTCGTCTCGGTGATGCCGTACATGTTGGCCAGGAGCGGGCGCTCGGTCCCCCGCCGCCTCACCCAGCCCGCGAGCGACGCCGGATCGAGCGCCTCGCCGCCGAAGACGACGAGGCGGAGCGCGAGGTCCGGGGTTTCTCCGCGCGCCGCGGCCTCCTCGTCGGCCCGCGCCAGCTCGCGGAACGCCGACGGCGTCTGGTTGAGCACGGTGACCCGCTCGTGCGCGAGAAGCTTCAGGAAATCGGGCGCCGAGCGCGCCACCCAGGCCGGGACGACGACCAGCCGGCCGCCGTAGAGGAGGGCGCCCCAGATCTCCCAGACCGAGAAGTCGAAGGCCGCCGAGTGGAAGAGCGTCCAGACGTCGTCGGGCGAGAAGGCGAAGCGCTCCTCGGTCGCGCGGAAGAGGCGGACGGCTTGCCGGTGCTCGACGAGGGTGCCCTTCGGCCGGCCCGTCGAGCCCGAGGTGTAGATGACGTAGGCGAGGTTCTCGGGCGTCGAGGCGGTTTCGAGCGCGGAGGCCGGGCGGGCCGCGATCGCCTCCGCTTCGCCGTCGATTGTCACGACAGCGAGGGGGGCCGAGCCCGCCGCGAGATCGGCCAGGCGCTCTTCGGTCACCAGGATCGGCGCGCCCGCGTCCGCGAGGGTGTAGGCGATCCGCTCCCTCGGATGCGCCGGATCGAGCGGCAGGTAGGCCGCGCCGGCCTTGAGCACGGCGAGGATCGCGACCGGCAGCTCGCGCGTCCGTTCGAGCAGGATTCCGACCGGCACCTCGGGCCCCGCGCCGAGCTTCCGCAGGTGATGCGCCAGGCGGTTCGACCGCGCGTCGAGGTCGGCGTAGGTGAGGTCGCCCTCCTCGGACGTGATCGCGATCGACCGCGGGTGGCGGGTCGCCGCCGCCGAGAAGAGCGCGTGGAGCGGCGCCGCGACGGGGAGATCGGTCGAGCGGTCGTTCCAGACGTCGAGGATCTGCGCCCGCTCGGCGGGCGAGAGGAGCGCGAGGTCGCCCAGGCGTCCCCGTCCTTCGCTCGCCGCTCGGGGCATCGACGCGAGGAGGCTCGCCAGATGATCCATCGTGCGCGCGATCGATTCCTCGTCGAAGCGCCGCGCGTCGTACGAGAGCCGGAGCGCGAGCCGCGCGCCGGGGCGGGCGACCAGCATCAACGGGTAGTTGGTGCGGAAGGTGAACTCCGAGTCGTAGACCGCGAGCCCCCGGTCGCCGGCAGCTTCCGGCGGGGTCTCGTCGACCGGGTAGTTCTCGAACACGAGAACGGTTTCGAAGAGCGGCAACCCGCGCGGCACCGCGCTCCATCCCTGGACGTCGACGAGCGGGCTGTACTCGTATTGGCGCAGCTCGGCCTGGCCTTCCTGGAGCTGTCGAAGCCAGGGCGCGAGCTGGGCCGCCGGATCCGCCTCGACGCGCACCGGCAGCGTGTTGATGAAGAGGCCGATCATCGTCTCGATGCCGGAGATCTCCGCCGGCCGGCCCGAGACCGTGGCGCCGAAGACGACGTCCCGCCGCCGCGCGGAGCGCGCGAGG
>DATMZM010000377.1:0-6545 GCA_035607445.1 Thermoanaerobaculia bacterium
GCTCGCGCGCGCCGCCCTTCCGATGCGGTGTCCGAGCGCGTGAAGCCGAAGGGATCGCTCGGCGCGCGGAAGGCGGCGTCGAACCGGGTCCGCGAGAGCTGCCCTTCGAGCTCGAAGGTGCTGCCGAAGAGCGCGTGGAGCGGCACCGCGATCTCGCGCTCCCGCCAGGAGATCGAGGCATCGGGCGTCGGCGTCCGGCCGGAGAACGGGATCCCGGTGTCGGAATCGTCGCCGCGCACGAGAAGGCCCAGGCTCGCGCCGGGCCGGAGGTCGAAGAGGCCCCGGAGCGTCAGCTCGTCGGCGTCGAAATCGTCGTTGACGAGATCCGTCCCGCCCCGCCGGACGAGCCCGACGGCGTCCAAACGCAGGCGCCCGAGCTGATGACCGGCGACCACGGAGCCGCGGGCGTAGCCGTTCTCCCCGCCCTCGAAGCGGGCCGCCCCGCCCTCCCGGCTGCCGGTGAACAGCTGCACCACGCCGCCCACCGCGCCGCTGCCGTAGAGAGCGGAGAACGGGCCGCGGACGATCTCGATCCGCTCCGCGCCGTCGGTCGGCACGAACTGCCAGTTGGCGCCGCCGAAGAAGGGGTCGTTGAGCTGGATGCCGTTCCACAGCAGGAGGGTCTGGTCCGACTCTGTGCCGCGCACGAAGAGCGAGCTCTGCTGGCCGGGCGAGCCGGCCTGGACGATCGCGACGCCCGGAGCGAGGGCGATCGCGTCGGCGAGCGTCGTCACCTGACGGTCGAGGATCTCCTGTTTCGAGATGACGGTGACCGAGGCCGGCGTCTCGTCCTTCTTTTCGGCGTCGAGCGAAGCGCTGACGACGAGCGAGTCGTCGAAGATGGGGAGGTTGGGTGGGGTCGCCTGCGCGAAGGCCGGCAACCCTCCCCCGAGGAGGCCGGCGGCGAGCTGCAGGGCGGCGACGGTGAGCGTCGTGCGCATCGAGCGTGCTCCTTCCTGAAAAGTGCGACGCCCCGCTCGGAGGCGGGGCGGAGGAAGGCGCACGGCGGCGCCGGACGCGACCCTGGCCCGCTCCCCGCGGGTGGCGTCTGACGGCTCGGCAGGTCTCCTGGCTCCCGGATCTCTCTACTCCCGGTCCTTCCCACGCGGACGACCCCGAAGCTCGTTCGAGCTTCTCTCGGATCCATTTCCGCGCAGTGGCACTTCCCGGTTTCGTCCCCGGTAACAGTGGCGGGGGCCGCGCCGGCATCTCACCGGCTTCCCTCTTGCGGACGAAGCTCAAAACGAATCTGGAATGTCGAATCGAGAATCTCGAATTCTGATTCGCCATCGAATCAAGAGTCTTGAATTCTCGATTTACGATTCGCAATTCGTGATTGAGTCTCCGTCACCGCGCCGTCGATCTGTCAAAGAACCCTCAACGGAGAGGGCTGCGGGTGAAGCGATGAAGCGAGGCTAAGGCTGCGGGACTTCGCTCGGCCGGACGACGTCGAGACCGGCGGAACCGCTGCCGGGACCGGCGCTGCCCGGAACCTCGCCGCCGCCCAGAGCCGGCGCGCCGGGAATGAAGCTGAGCGGAATCCCCTGCGTTTGCGAGGTGTCGACACCCTGCGAGATCGTGTAGTTCGGCGGCGGCGCCTGGTTCCCGCCGGTCAAGGCTTCGAGCAGGCGCGCGCCGAGCTGCCCCTGGTCGTTCGCGTCCGGCTCCTTCGCGTCGTTCGGCGACCAGCCGAGCGCGATGGTCGTCGGGTTGATCACGAAGCCGAAGCCGCGATCGTTCCCCTCGGCCGCGACGCTCGCGAGGTCGCTCTTCGGCAGGCCGACCCAGTTCCCCGTCTCGGTCATGAACAGCACCATGCCCGAATCCCAGCTCGCTTCCTGCGGCTGGTAGCGGCTCTCGATCGTCGAGCCGTTCTTGAGCGTGATGAGGAAGGTCTCGGCGGCGAGGGGCGCGGCGGCGACCGCCATCGCGATCAACACGGCGGCGAGCCGCGAGGCCTGGTTTCGAACGTTGGGACCGGGCTGGGATCTCATGGGGGCCTCCGTGATCTCTAAATGCGGATGCTAGCACGACTTTTCCGTCTCCGAGAGGAGCTGCCCGAGCTGGGACCGGAAGGTGACGGCGCCGCCGTAGGCCGGATGCCGGAGGGTCGGGGCCGGCGCTCCGAGAAGGGCGAGGGCGGTCTCCGCGGTGCGCCCGACCGCGGCCACCCGCGCGCCGGCGGGTAGGGCCGCCAGGAGCTCCGCGAGCACGTGGAGGTTGCGCCCGAGGAGCGAGCGCTCCGGCGTCCGATTGCTCAAGGGGCCCCGCCCGTCGTAGGGATGCCAGGGGAAGGCGTTCCAGAGCAGCACGCCCCGGGGCATGCCGCCGAGGGCGCCCCAGACGACGCTGCCCGACGGCTCGAGCCAGAGGGCAGGGTTCCGGCTGGTCGGCCGGAATCGGGGAGCACCGGCCCAGGGGAGCCGCACGCCCTCGCCGCCCGCCAGCTGGCGCTCGCTGGTGAACGCGATCCCGGAGAACCGGCCGCCGCGATAGCCGATCGCCTCGCCCACCAGGACGAGCCGCGGCCGGCCGACGATCTCCAGATAGGCCTCGAGGTTCCGGCGCCGCCGCCGGGCCGCGCCGGGCAGGTCGAGGGCCGGGTCCTCGTCGCGATACGGGTTGGCCACCGCGAAAGAATTTCCACGCGGTCCGCGAAAAGTGTTGAGAAGCGAGGGGGTGAATTCCGTCATTACCGGGTGGCGGCTCGACTGATCGAGCCGACCCTACCCCATCGGAGACGACGATGCCCCCTCTTTCGCTCCCCTCTCGCCCCCGCTCCAAATCCGCCCGGTTCTCCCCGACCTCCGCGATGGCTGCAATGGCCGCGATGGCTCCGTTCCTCGCGATCGTCCTCGCCGCGAGCCTCGCCGCCCTGGATCCGGCCCACGCGGCGAAGCGGCGGCCTCGCGCGGAGAAACCCGCCGAGGCGGCGGAGACCGCTCCGAGCGCGGCCGACACGGCTCCGGCCTCGACCGAGCCCTCCTCCATCTTGATCGCCCCCCACGGTTCGGAGGCGGAACGAAAAGCCCGCGCCCGGAGCGCCGAGGCCCGCCGCCGCGATCTCGCCCCCGCGGCGGCCGCCTGGGCTGCCATCTTCCGGCGCGAGGCCGCGCCCTTTTCGAGCTTGCTCGCCGAGGCCCTGCGCACGCTCGCGACGACCGCCGGGCTCACCGCGCGCAACGTCTGCCATCCCCTGGGAATCGCGGCCGATCGCCTCGCCGCCGCCCTGCCGCAAGCGCCGGAACCCGATCTCGAGCGCCAGATCCGCGCCGCGCTCGGGCACCTCGCCGACGGCGCCCGCCGCTGCCTCGAAGGGCGCCCCACCACCGCCCAGATCGATCTCGGCCAGGGCGCCCGCCAGCTGGCCCAGGCGGCGGGGGCGATCTTCGCCTGGGCGGAGGAGGGGCGGAGGCCCTGAGCGCGGCGCGGCGGTCGGGGCGGCTCGGATGTGACTGAGTTCCGGGCCCAATCGCGCCTAACTGTCCAAACCCGCGCCGCGCTCTTCCCACACTCCGGCCGTCCGGCCGTGTCCTATGGGGACCGTAGCGCCATCCGATCTCAGAGAGGATCTCGGAGGGAGACACCTATGTCGTCGAGAAGAAGTTGGGTCATCGTGGTCGTCGTGTTGCTTCTCTTGCCATTCCTGTTCCGAGCCCCGGCCTTCGCGGACGGCACGTTCGTCTCGGCCCCGTCGCGGGTCGACATGGTCCACGACGCCGCCCGCGGCACGCTCTACGTCTCGAGCGCCGGCCAGGTGCTGCGCTACCGCCTGGCGACCGCGGCGTTCGATCCGCCGTTCGTCCTGGGCGGCAACCTCAAGGGGATGGACCTCTCGCCCGACGGCGACACCCTCGCGGTGGCCGACCAGACCCGGACCGCCAGCGAGGTCTGGATCTGGCTCGTCGACCTGACGACCGGGACGGCGGCGAAGGTGACGTTCCCGCGCGCCTTCTCGGAGGGCGGGACCTTCTCCGTCGCCTACGCGAACGACGGCGCCGTGCTGGTCTCGAGCACGTTCGAGGGCTCGGGCTGGGTGCCGCTCCGGCGTTACGACCCGGCGAGCGGGCAGACCACGGTGCTCCCGGTCCCGCCGTTCAACGACATCCGCCAGAGCTCGATGCTCGCGGCGAGCGGCGACGCCTCGGTGATCGGCTGGGAGGAGTCGAACATCTCGGACGGCCGGTTCGGCCGCTACAGAATCGCGGACGGCAACCTCCTGACCAAGTCGGGGAGCAGCGGCACCGGCTGGTTCAACTACGAGATCGGGGTCAACGCGAACGGCACGCAGTACGCCTTGCCGACCTTCGGCGGCTGTTTCATCACCGACGGCAACCTGGTCAAGCAGCGGACGATCGGGGCCCAGGGCGGAGCGCAGCCGGTCGGCGTCGCCTACCACCCAGTCGAGCCGATCGTCTACTTCGCCTGGTCGACGACGACCCAGGTGCGCGCGTTCGAGACCGCCAACTTAACCCAGATCGCGGCGTACGACGCGGGCTACACCTTCCAGCATCCGGGCAACGCGGCGTTCCAGTGGGGCCGGCTCAAGACCTCGCGCGACGGCTCGCGGCTGTTCGCGACGGTCGGCGGCGGCGTCCGGTACTTCGACCTGTACGCCCCGCTCGCGGCGACCGGCCAATCGCTCACGACCGAAGAGGACGTCGCGCTCTCCGTGACGCTCGCGGCCTCGGTCGGCAACGGCGGCGCGATCTCGTACGCGGTCGCGGCCGAGCCGGAGCACGGCATCCTGACCGGCGACGCGCCGGACCTCGTCTACACCCCGGACCCCGACTCCACGGGCTCCGACAGCTTCACCTTCGTCGCGAGCTACGGCCGCGCGACGGTCGAGGGGACGGTCTCGATCGACGTCACCCCGGTCAACGATCCGCCGAGCGCGGACTTCCAATCGATCGCGACCGACGAGGACACGCCGATCTCGATCACCCTGACCGGCACCGACGTCGACAGCACGGAGCTCTCGTTCGCGCTCGCCTCGGCGCCCGCGCACGGGACGCTCTCCGGCACGGCGCCGGATCTCGTCTACACCCCGGCTTCGAACTTCAACGGCGCCGATTCGTTCACCTTCACCGCGAGCGACGGCCAGGAGACGAGCGCTCCGGAGACGATCGCGATCACGGTCGCCCCGGTCAACGACCCGCCGACCGCGAATTCCGGCTCGGCCGCGACGTCCGAGGACACGCCGGTCTCGATCGTCCTGACCGGCTCCGACGTCGACGGCCCGTCGCTCTCCTTCGCGATCGTCTCGGCGCCCGCGCACGGGACGCTCTCGGGCACGGCGCCGAACCTCGTCTACACCCCGGTTTCGAACTTCAACGGCGCCGATTCGTTCACCTTCACCGCGAGCGACGGCCAGGCGACCAGCGCCCCGGCGACGGTCTCGATCGCGGTCGCTCCGGTCAACGATCCGCCGGTCGCGAACCCCCGCTCGGCCGCGACCTCCGAGGACACGCCGGTCTCGGTCGTCCTGACCGGCTCCGACCTCGACAGCCCGTCGCTCTCCTTCGCGATCGCCTCGGCGCCCGCGCACGGGACGCTCTCGGGCACGGCGCCGAACCTCGTCTACACTCCGGCTTCGAACTTCAACGGCGCCGACGCGTTCACCTTCACGGTGAGCGACGGCCAGGCGACGAGCGCCCCGGCGACGGTCTCGATCACGGTCGCTCCGGTCAACGACCCGCCGGTCGCGGTCGCCGACCCCGCCTCGACCCGCAAGAACACGGCGGTCGTGATCGCCGTGGTCGCGAACGATTCGGACGTCGACGGCGATGCGCTGACCGTGACCGCGACGACGACGCCGACGAAGGGCGGGACGGTGACCATCCTCTCCGGCGGGACGACCGTCCGGTTCCAGCCCAAGACGGGCTTCACCGGCACCGATACGTTCACCTACACGATCGCGGATGGCCGCGGTGGCACGGCCACGGCGACCGTCACCGTGAACGTGACGAAGAACTAGCCGCGCGCGAACCGGAGGGAGCGGGCCGAGCCCACTCCCTCCGGTGAATGGATCCGCCGGCCCGGCTCACTCCTCGCGTAGTGCCGCGCAGGGATCGACCCTCCCGGCGCGCCGGGCCGGGAGGTAGGAGGCGAGGGCGGCGATCGTGGCGAGGAAGGCCGCGACGAGCGCGAGCGTCGCCAAGTCCGCGCGGCGGGAGCCGGCGAGCAGGCTTTCGACCGAGGGGCCGAGCCCGAGCGAGGCGAGGGTGCCCAGGGCGATACCGGCGAGCGCGAGCCGGAGGCCGCGCCCGTGCACCAGCTGGAGGAGGTCGCCCCGGCTCGCGCCCAGGGCAGCGCGGACGCCCATCGGTGGGGTTGACCGGCTCCCTTGACAAGCGGCCGCCGAAAATGAGTTACTGACTACCCGGTCAGTGGAATGACCGGATCGTCACTCATGGCTGCTCCAACCCTCCAGCGCCGCACGAAGCGGGACGTCCTCACCGAGTTCCGCCATGCGGAGATCCTCGCCGCCGCGCGCTCGGTGTTCGCCGAGAAGGGCTTCGCCGGGGCTTCGGTCGACGAGATCG
>DATMZM010000089.1:0-2951 GCA_035607445.1 Thermoanaerobaculia bacterium
GTCCTCGTCATCAGCCATGACGACCACTACTATCGGGTGGCCGATCGCATCATCAAGCTCGACTACGGGAAAGTTGAGTACGACAGGCGCTGCGAAACCCCGGCACGACATCGGATCGACCTGGGAGGCACCCCGACATGACCGCTGAAGCGATTTTCGTCAGGTTACCCTGGGGTTACTCGGGTCCAAGGACGCGCAAGGACACCGAACCGCCTTCAAGGTCAAGCTATTGATTTTGTTGGGTTTAAGATGGTCGGGACGCCGGGATTTGAACCCGGGACCCCCTGAACCCCATTCAGGTACGCTACCAGACTGCGCTACGTCCCGACCGAGTGCTGCGGACTGCTAAGGGGATTTCGCGTCGAGGAGGGCCAGGATCTCGCGCGCTTCGGCGAGGGCCCGGCGGATCCCCGCGCGCAAGGTTTGTATCCGCTCGCCCCCCTGAGTGTCAAGGCCGGCGCTCGGCGGCGGGCTCGGGACGAGAGGCAGGTCGAGATCCGGACCGGGATCGGCAGAGTCGATGGCCTCCAAGGGCTCGCCGTCGGTCCCGTCGCCGAGCTGGCCGTTCGCCAGCTCCGTCTCGAGCCGCTTCTTCGCCCCCGCGATCGTGTAGCCCTCGCCGTAGAGCAGCTCCTTGATCCGGCGGATGATCGCGAACTCCTTCTCGCTGTAGACCCGCTGGCCGGAACGGCTCTTGGTCGGGCTCAGGGCCGGGAACTCGGTCTCCCAGTAGCGAAGGACGTAGGGCTGGATGTCGAGGGCTTTGCAGGCCTCGCCGATCTTGTAGTAGAGGCGCTTCTGGACGCGGGCCTTGGGCGTCATGGGCTATTGCCCTTCGCCGCCGGGACCGGTGATCTCGTCCTTGAGCCGGCGCGCCGGGCGGAAGGCGAGGCCCTTGTGGGGGCGGATGAAGATCTTTTCGCCGTTCGTGGGGCTGACGCCGACGCGCCCGGGGCGGGTGGTGATCTCGAACGTCCCGAAGTTCTTGATCCGCACCGGCCGGCCGTTGCTGAGCGTCGACTTGACCGTGGTGAAGATCACCTCGACGATCTCCGCCGCCTCGTCCTTGGTCAGGCCGCCATGCCGCTGGTAGACGACGTCCACCAGGTCGGCCTTGGTCATCCCGAGATGGGGTTCGCTCTTCTTCATCGCCACGGTCGAAGACGGTTTTCCCGGGTCGCGTGCCCCAAAAAAGACGGCTGGAAGTGTCCCACCAGTATAGGAGAGGCTGAGAAGGCCGGGCAAGGGGACTCGGGCGCCCCGGGCCGGCCGGCGGCTCAGCCCTTCTCGTTGCCGCGCTTCCGGATGACCAGGCGGATCGGCACGCCGGGGAGCTTCAGCTCGTCGCGCAGGCGGTTCTCGAGATAGCGCCGGTAGGTGTCGGTGCGCGCGAGCGTCCGGTTGGCGAAGAGCATGAAGGTGGGGGGCGCCGAGGAGACCTGGGTCGCGTAGTAGACCTTCCAGGGCCGGCCGTGGACCACCGGCGGATGGAACTTGCGGATGGCGGCCTCGAACAGCCGGTTGACCTCGCCCGTGCCGAGCCGGAGCGAATGTGCGGCGAGCGTCCGGTCGATCGCCGGGAACAGCTTGTCGACGCCGCGCCCGGTCAAGGCCGAGAGGTTGATCCGCTCCGGCTCGGCGAGGATCTCGGCCAGGCGCGGCCAGCTCTCCTCGAGCTCCCTCCGCTTCTCCTCGTCGAGCAGGTCCCACTTGTTGATCGCGACCACCGCCGCGCGCCCGAGCTCCCAGGCGGTGCCGGCGATCGCCAAGTCCCCGCTCGTGATCCCCTGCATCGCGTCGACGACCAGGATCGCGACCTGGCAGCGCTCGATCTGCCGCCGCGCCATCATCACCGCGAGCTCCTCGGCGGCCCCGGTCACCTGGGAGCGGCGCCTGATGCCCGCCGTGTCGACCAGGAGGTAGGACTTCTCGCCGCGGGTGATCAGCGAGTCGACCGGATCGCGCGTGGTGCCGGCGACCGGCGAAACGAGGGCGCGCTCGGCGCCCGCGATGCGGTTCAAGATGGACGACTTGCCGACGTTCGGCCGGCCGACGATCGCGACCGCGGGCGCCTCCGGGGCGGGCGTCTCGGGCACTTCGGGCAGCGCGAGAGCGAGAGCCTCGCGCAGGTCTTCGACCCCTCCCCCGTGCTCGGCCGAGAGCAGGATCATGCGGTCGAGGCCGAGGGCGTAGAACTCCGCGAAGCGCTGCTCGGCCTCGCGGGTATCCCCCTTGTTGACGACCAGGATCGCCGGCTTGCCGAAGCGCCGGAAGCGCTCCCAGACGGATTCGTCCGCCGAGGTCAGGCCCGCCCGGCCGTCGACCAGGAAGAGCAGGAGGTCGCTCTCCTCGACCGCCAGGAAGACCTGCTGCGAGAGGCCGAGCGGATCGTCGCCGATCACCAGGCCCCCGGTATCGACGAGATGGATCGTGCGCTCGTGCGCGATCTCGGCCAAGCCCGCGATCCGATCCCGGGTGACCCCGGGCAGATCGTGGACGATCGCCTTGCGGCGGCCGACGAGGCGGTTGAAGAGGGTCGATTTACCGACGTTCGGCCGGCCCACGATCGCGACGGTCGGAGTCAGGCTCATCGGTCGGTCCCCGGGCCGGCCGTGGCGAGGAGTCGGAGGTCGAGCCCGCGGTGGCGCAGGTCGACGCTTTCGAGTGCGACGACCACCGGGTCGGCCAGGCGGATCGAGCGCCCGGTGGTCTCGCCGACCAGGCGCAAGGCCTCGCCGTCGAAGCGGAACTTCTCCTCGCCGAGGGTGGCGACCGGGATCAGGCCGTCGACGTGGTAGCCGTCCAAAACCACGAACAGGCCGAACGGCTGGACGCCGGTCACCCGGCCGGTGAAGCGCTCGCCGATCCGGGCGCCGAACCAGCGCACCTTCCACCACTGGAGCAGCTCGCGCTCGGAGCGCTCGGAGCGCCGCTCGGCCTCGGTCGAATGC
>DATMZM010000078.1:0-8153 GCA_035607445.1 Thermoanaerobaculia bacterium
ATCGTCGACCACGAGCCGCCTTGCGGCGCGAAGGTGCCGAGGTCGGCGACCCTCCGGCCGTCCGGATCGAGCAGGGTCAGGCGCACGGGGCGGCCGAGGCCCGCGCGCTCGAGCACGCCGCGGATGCCGAGGGTCAGGAAGGCGAGGGTGCAGCGCGGGCAGGGGGGAGGCGCGCCGCTCGGATCGGAGAGGAAGGGGAGATCGCCCAGGTCGGGGAGGCTCGAGACGTCGAAGCCCGCGTTCGCGTGGGCGCAGTGGTCGATGCAGAAGCCCTGGGCGCAGAACTGGCGGGCGCCCGGGCAGTCGTCGTCGTCCGCGCAGGGCCAGCCCCCGAAGCTCGGGAACTTACCGGTATCGGCGAGCCGGATGCAGGCGGTGCAGAGCCGGTCGCCGTCCCGCCGCGCGACGAAGAGCTCGCGCTCGCCGCAGGCCGAGACGCAGGCGCGGCCGTCGCATTTCTGACCGGGCGCGCAGTGCTCGTCGCGGCTGCAGGCGACGCAGACGCAACCATGGTTCTCGCAGGTGCCGCGCTCGCCGCAGTCGCGGTTCTCGTTGCAGGCGACGCAACGATGCTCGAAGCAGGCCTTGCCGATCTTGCAGTCGGCCGCCGTCGTGCAGTCGGTGCGAATGCACTTGCCTTCGCTGCAGCCGAGCCCGTGCGGGCACTCGGCGTCGGTGGCGCAGGTCGGCTGGCGGCAGGCGCCGTCGAGGCAGAAGGGCGCGCGGTTCGTGCAGTCGAGATCGGCGGTGCAGGGAATCGGGGGCGCTGCCGGGGCGTCCTCCGCCAGGGCGCGGGGGGAGGGCGCGAGCAGGGTTGCGGCGAGCGCCGCGCCGAGCGCGAGCGCCGAAAGGCGGGTCATGGGCGGTCTCCAGGTCGGAGGTCGCGATGCGGACGAACCGGCGGCGAGCCTCGGGCCGGGATTCTAGCCCGGGGCCGGCGGAATGTTCGGCGGGGCCGCAGCCGGGGCCGGGGGGGCGGGCAGGTAGACCCGGCGCACCGCGATCGGCGGCATGCGCCCGCGGCTCGCGAGCGAGAGGACGACGATCAGCTGGCGCCCGCCGTCGGACGCCGGCGCCACGCGGTAGAGGGTATTGCGCTCGGGGCCCTTCTCCGGCCGCTCGTCGATCTGGAGCTCGCCGTCCTGAAACGTCGCGCGGATCTTGACCGTGCCGTGCCCGGGCCGCTCCTCTTTCGTCTTGCTGCCGTCCGCGGTGACGATCCGGGTCGGGCCGCCCGGCGAGGCGAACGTGAAGCGGGGCGCGGCGTAGGAGATGTCGAGCTCTCGGGGTGAATCCCCGTCGCCGCCGAGCTTCTCGACGTCCTCCTCCGCGACCGGGCTCGAGAAACCGCCGCGCGGAAAGCCGGAACCCGGGGGACCGCCGCCGGGGTGCCCTCCGCCCCCGCCGTCCCGGGGCCCCCCTTCGAAGCCGCCGTCGTGCCGGCCCTCGCGGAAGGCCTGGTGCATCGCCTCGCGCAGGCTTTGGCTGTGGTCCTCGTCCAACCGCCAGACGCCGACCAGGCTCTCGGGACCCGGAGGAGCCGCAGGGTCCGCCGCGCCGAGGGCGAGCGGCGCGCAGAGAAGACCGGCCGGCAGGGTCGCGGCGAGAAGCGAAAGGAGCGATCGTCGAGAGCGGGTGGAACGCATGCGGACCTCCGGGGAGCGCCTCGGCTCGCCGCCAGCATACGGCGAACCGGCGGAGGAGACCTCAAGCGGGGGCAAGGGAGTTGTAAGCGTTGTAAGAAACCGCCCGGCGGCGCGGGTCTCCCCGGCGCGATTGCTAAACTCGCAGCCGATGCGCGAGCCGTGGCAACGACCGGGATCCCGAGGTGGCGCGGAGCTGGCGCCCCGCCTCGCCGTGCTCGCTCTCGTCGGCCTGCTCGCCGCGCTCGCGGTCCTCCAGTGGCGCTGGATCGGCGAGGTCAGCCATCTCGAGCGCGAGCGCCAGCGCGCGAGCCTCGGAGCGGCGGGGGAGAGGGTGGCCTCGACCCTCGACCGCGAGGTGCTGCGCGCCTTCTTCTACTTCCACGCGCCTCCCCCGGGCGGCACGGCGCCGCGCGAGCGGCGGATCGCGGAAAGGCTCGACCTCTGGCGGCGCGACGCGCCCTGGCCCGAGCTGGTGCGCGCGGTCTACACCTTCGACCCCGCTGCGGGAACCCTCGCTCTCGCGATCCCCGCCGAGGGGCGGTTCCGGCCGGTCCCCTGGCCGGCGGCGCTCGCCCCGGCGCGCGCGCGGATCGAGCGCGGCGTCCGCGTTCCGGAGCTCGAGCCGCGGGGCCCGGCGCTCCTGATCCCTTTCGACTTCGCTCCGCGCGTCCGCCTCGCCCCCGCTTCGCCGGGCCAGGTCGCCGTGGTCCTGTTCGACCGCGAGGTCATCGCCCGCCGGATCCTTCCCGGCCTCGTCGAGCGGGAGTTCTCGCTCTCGCGCGCCCCGGAGCTGCTCGTCGCGGTGATCGGACCGGACGGCCTCCTCTACCGCTCGGACCCTGGGCTCCCCGCCGCGCGCTACGCCGGGAGCGACCTCCGGCTGCCGATGTTCGGGCTCCGCGAGACGCGGGACCTGCACGAGCTGATGCCCTTTCCCGGCGACCGGCTGCACGGCTTCGGGCACCTCGGCCGGGACCGCCAGCCCGCGGACCGCCCGCTCCGCCGCTTCGGCCCGCCGAGCGGCGCCGAGGGCGCCTGGCAGATCGTGGTCTCCCATCGCGCCGGCTCGCTCGAGGCGGCGGTCGCCCACGCGCGCTGGCACAACTTCGCCATCAGCCTGGGGATCCTCGCCCTCCTCGCCGCGAGCCTCCTGGTGCTCGCCCGCTCGGCCGAACGGGCGCGGCGCCTCGCCCGCCAGCGCCTCGAGCTGGTGGCCGGCGTCACCCACGAGCTCAACACGCCGCTCGCCGCGATGCGCGCGGCGGCCCAGAACCTGGCCGACGGCGTGGTCGTCGATCCGGCCCGCGTGAAGAGCTACGGCGCGATGATCGAGCGCGAGGGGACGCGGCTCTCGTCGCTCGTCGCCCAGTCGCTGGAGCTCGCGGGCATCGAGTCGGGGGCGCGCGCGTTCCGGCTCGAGCCGACCCCCGTCGGCCTGGTGGTCGACGAGGCGCTCGGAGACGTCGGCTTCGCTCTCGAGAGGGCGGGCTGCTCGGTCGAGCGCGCGGTGCCGCCCGATCTGCCGCCGGTCGCCGCGGACCGCGCGGCGCTCCGGCTCGCTCTGCGCAACCTGCTCGAGAACGCGGCCAAGCACGCCTC
Organism: Thermoanaerobaculia bacterium; assembly: GCA_035607445.1. Taxonomy (GTDB): domain Bacteria; phylum Acidobacteriota; class Thermoanaerobaculia; order Multivoradales; family UBA5704; genus DASYKS01. Next base: position 3,246 of record DATMZM010000078.1, read on the forward strand.
CGCCGGCCGCTCGGTCTCGGTCCGCGCCCGCGCGGAGAGCGACGGCCGGAAGGTCGCGCTCCGCGTCGAGGATCGCGGGCCGGGCGTGCCGGCCGAGGACCGGCCGCACCTGTTCGAGCCGTTCTTCCGCGGCCGCGCGACGGCGAGCGCCAAACCGGGAGCGGGGCTCGGGCTCGCGCTCGCCCGCCGCGCGGCCGAAGCGATGGGCGGTACCCTCACCCACGCCGAGCGAGAGGGCGGCGGCAGCGCCTTCGAGATCCTCCTGCCGGTGGCGGTGGCGGTGGTGGTGGAGGCCGGCCAGCCCGAGGCCGCGGGGCACGCTGCGGCGCCCGCCGAGCCCCGGCCGGAGCCGCGCGGAGCCGAGGCGGGATGAGCGGAGGGCCGCCCCAGCCCCCGCGCATCCTGCTCGTCGAAGACGAGCCGAGCCTCGTGCTCGCGCTCACCGACCGGCTGGCGAGCGAGGGCTACGCCGTCGAATCGGCGACCGCGGGCGACGAGGCGCTCGCCCGCGCTCTCGGCGAGCCGTTCGACCTGATCGTCCTCGACGTCATGCTGCCCGGCCTGCCTCCCGGCCAGACCGGCTTCGACGTCTGCCGCGAGCTGCGCCAGCGCGGGCTCGAGGTGCCGATCCTGATGCTCACCGCGCGCAGCCAGGTGGTCGACCGGGTCGTCGGCCTGAAGCTCGGCGCCGACGACTACCTGACCAAGCCGTTCGAGGCGATCGAGCTGTCGGCGCGGATCGAGGCGCTGCTGCGGCGCGCCCGCCCGGCCCGGTCGCAAGCCGCGGGGATGAAGGCGGGCGGGGACCGCCTCGCCTTCGGCGACGTCGAGGTCGATTTCCGGCGCGCCGAGGTGCGCCGCGGCGGCCGGCCGGTCAACCTCTCGGCGCTCGAGCTCAAGCTGCTGCGCTACCTCGCCGAGCGCGACGGCGAGGTGGTCTCGCGCGAGGAGCTGCTCGACCGGGTCTGGGGGTACGACGCCGCGGCCCAGACGCGCACCGTCGACGTCCACGTCGCCTCCCTGCGCCAGAAGATCGAGGAGACGCCCTCCCGGCCGAGCTTCCTGATCACGGTCCACCGCCTCGGCTACAAGTTCACCGGCGGCGGCGAGGCTTTACATCCTTGACAGTCGCTTTGCGTCCGCTTGAAGACTCGGAGGTCGGCCGCCGCCTACCATCCTCGGCAGACGCAAGGGCCGCCCACCGCGAGCCCGGCGATCTTTGAACATACCGACCCGATTCTCTTGACGCGCAGGAAAAGGAGACGTCCCCCATGAAGAAGTGGCTCACGCTCGTCGCCGTACTCGCCCTCGTCGTTCCGGCCTCCCTGGCCGCGCGCGGCGGGTGGGGCAGCGATTTCGGACATGGACACAGGATGTGGAGCCACGGCGACGGCCCGCCGCCGATCGCCGACATGCTCGCCAAGCACCTCGATCTCGACGCCAAGCAGAAGGCCTCGGTGCAGGCCCTCGCGGACCAGATGTTCGCGACCGTCAAGCCGCTCCACGAGCAGTTGAAGGGGCTCCACCAGGACCTCGAGAAGGCTCTCGACGCGAACGCCGACGCGGTGACGGTCGGCAACCTGGCGATCTCCGCCCACAAGCTGCGCGCCGAGGCCGAGGCGGCCCACCAGGAGTTCCACGAGAACGTCGCCAAGATCCTCAACCCCGCCCAGAAGGAAAAGCTCGACGCCATGATGGCCCACATGCACCACCACGACGGCCCGCCGGACGGCGCCGCGGACGACCAGTAAGCGAGAACCAACGAGACCACTCTGAAGTCCGTTTCCGCGGGCCGCGCTTGCCAGGCGCGCCCCGCGGCTTTTTGTTTTCTGGGGGTCCTCAGAGCGGCGGCCGAGTCGCCTGAGGAAGCAACCGTCTGAGCCCGAAGGGCGAGTTTGAGCACCGCCCGCAAGGCGATCCGACCGCCACTCGTTCCGGACCTATGCCTGCGGGCCGAGCGGCGGCGGCTTTCTCGCGACCGGTGCGAGGTCGGGCGGGAAGTCGAGCTCGGGGAGGCCGGGTCGGGTCGGAGTCATCCAGACCTGCCACTGGTAGCCGCGGATGGTCGGCGGGACGATCCGGGTGAAGGCGAGCCCGGCCTCGGCGGCGGTCTTGCGCAGCCACTCCTTGTCGAAGATCACCGCGTTCGAGGGATCGACGTCGTTGATGAACAGGGCGTTCTGGAACTCCTGCATCATCGGGAAGTCGTCCTTGTCGAAGAAGAACCAGGTCGAGAGCAGGATCCCCTCCGGAGCCAGCACGCGCCCCGCCTCGCGCAGGTAGAAGACCGCCTGCGCCTCGACGACGTGGGTGAAGACCGACCAGGCGATCATCAGGCTCGCCGAGCGGTCGGCCGCAGGGAACGCCACCTGCTGCGCCCGCCCCTCCGGATTGAAGCCCGGGTTGTAGACGTCCTGATGGTGGAACTCGAATCCGGGCGCCGCAGGGGCGAGGTTCTCCCGGCACCAGGCGATCAGCTTCGGGTTCAGATCGACGCCGACGTAGCGGCGCGGGCGCGGCGTCTGCTGGATCATCTGGCGCGCGAGCCGGCCGACGCCGCAGCCGAAGTCGAACACCGAATCGTAGGCCGCGAGCGGGATCTCGGGGAACACCGGCGCGCCCGACGGGTTGTCGAAGAAGCTCTCCTCGAGCGGCCCGACAAGGTAGCGCAGCTCGGGCGGAGGCATCGGCAGTTCGGTCATCGGAAGCGCCCTCTCTTCAGTTCACGATTCCGTCGCGATCTTTCTCGCGGTCCGGTCACTCCGCCCGCTCGATGCGTCCGGAGCGGGAGAGGCGCAGCAGGTGCGCCTCGATCTGCCGCTCGGCGAGCAGCCGCGCCGCCTCGGGCGCGTCGTCGTAGACCTTCGACACCATTTGCTTCGGCGTCCGCAGCCCCTCGCTCCAGGCCGCGAGCACCTTGGCCTCGCGCATCAGCCGGTGGTCGACGTACTCGCGGAGTTTCCCCGCGGCGTCCTCGATCGCCGGGCCGTGGGCGGGAAAGAGCGTGCGGGGTCGGAGCGCGATCATCCGCTCGAGCGAGGCGAGGTAGTCGTCCATGTCGCCTTCGGGCGGATCGATCACGATCGTCCCGATGCCGGCGACCAGATCGCCGCAGACGAGCGACCCTTGGCTCTCCTCGAAGAAACAGAGGTGGCCGCGCGCGTGGCCGGGAGTATGGAGCACCCGAACGACGAAAGGCCGCTCGGCGGCAAGCTCGATCCGCTCGCCGTCGCGCAGCTCGCGATCGACGGCGACGCGTCCCGCGAGGCGCGCCGCCGTTTCGGGATGGGCGGCGATCGGCACGTTGAGCCGGCGCTTCATCTCCGCCGCGCCGGCCACGTGGTCGGGATGATGGTGGGTGAGCCAGATCGCGACGATCCGGCGCCCGGAGCGCTCGCGCGCGGCGGCGAGGGTCCGTTCGAGGCGATCGAGCTCCTCGGGGTGATCCGAGCCGGGATCGACCAGCACCGCCTCGCCGCGGCCGAGGAGATAGGCGTTCGTGGTGCCGGCCGGCGGTAGAGTGCGCGTGACGACCGGCAGCATGGCGACGCCGTCGCGCATCTCGATCCGACGCATGGGACCCCAATCCGCCTCCTCCGGCACGAGCAGGCGGGGGAGACCGCGCTCGGGTCCGTCCTCGGCGAGCACGCGGAGGACGTGGAGGATGGGAGGCGCCGCGAGCACCTCGGCCCGTTCGAACCGGGAGTAGGCCGCGGCGGCGGAGAGCCATTCTCCCCGCTCGAGCTCGCCCGGGATCACGGACGGCTGGAGGGCCATCTCACACGGCCATTCGAGCAGGAAAAACCGGTTGTCGAAGCGCACGGAGGCGAAGCGGGGGGTAAGCCAGCGGCCGGCGAAGACCAGGCGCGAGGCGTCGAGCGTGGCGCCTGCCCCGGTCAGGATCTCGGCCAGGGTCCGCGTCCCCGCGAGCATCTCGGCTCGCGCCATGGCGGCGTCGAAGTTGGCCGGCAGCCCCGTCGCGATCAGAAGGCCGACCTCCTCGTACAGCTCGCGCAGGGCGCACGCCGCGACCCCGGGGACGAGATCGGGAGCAGGATTCTCTTCGCGCAGAGACTCCGGAGGCAGCGCGGCGATCGCCCCCGGGCTCGTTCCGCGGGGCGTGCCCGCGAGCGGCAGAGCCGCGTCCCCCTTCGCGAGCCCGCCGCCCGGAAACGCGTGCCATCCGCCCATGAACGCCAAAGCCGGAGACCGCCGCACCCAATAGACCTCGATCGCCCCCTCCGCCCCCGCCCGCCAGGGCACGACGGCCGCCGAGACCCGGGGCGGGGGAGAGGCGGCCGGAGAGAAGCCGAGAGGGTCGGCGAGCAGCTTCTCGTAGAGAGTGCGCAGAAGGCCGGGCATGGCGGGCGTGTTTTATCACGCGGTGGGAGGCGAGGGGATGAGGCGACCCAGCCGGACCCATACCTGACTTAGAATGCCGCAGCGAGCGCGCGATCGAAGGTCTTGATCCGCTTGACCTCTCGCCGCTTGCAGCATGCGAGATGAAGAAGGTCCCGAGCCTTCAAGCCGGAATGTCGTTCGGCCAGGGACCGCGCGTGCCTCACATCTTCAGCTTCCACGCTCCAGACGAGTGGGATCACCGCGTCGGCGAGCTCCAGGGCGGCGTCGAGAGTCTGAACTCTCCGGACAGGAAGGTAGATGTGGAGAAGTTCCTGGAGAACTTCCGCGGAGGTGACCAGAGTTTCATTGGCAGCGATGCTGTTCTCGAGAAAGGCGCGAGCTTGTTCGCGCAGGGGGTGATCACGTCCGACGGCATAAACTAGGACATTGGTATCGACGAAAATCACTCTCCGGTCGCCCCATGCATTTTCGAGTGCTCCAGAGTGGCCAAGTGCTCTTCCCAATCGGGCTCACGCCCACTTTCCTCCGCATCGCACGCGGCGAAAA